>JBOEGV010000039.1:0-19094 GCA_050633605.1 Neptuniibacter sp.
TTTCCTAAAGGAAATCGCTAATAGATTTCATTCTCAGATAACACTCACGTGTTCGGCAGCAAAAGTCCGACCAACTTTTCCGGCAATAAAAAAAGCCCCAAACCGGGGCTTTTTTTCGACCATGACACTGCATACCTAATTGAATACACCAGTCGAAAGGTATCGATCACCACGGTCACAGATAATGCAGACTATAACAGCGTTTTGAATTGTATCAGATAACCTAAGAGCCCCCGCTACAGCCCCGCCAGATGAGACACCGCAGAAGATCCCTTCCTTTTGTGCAAGCTCACGCATGGTATTTTCCGCTTCTTGTTGCGAGATATCTAAGACTTTATCAACACGTTTCTCATTGAATATTTCAGGTAAATATTCTTTCGGCCAGCGGCGAATTCCTGGAATCTGAGCACCTTCAGCCGGCTGTAAACCAACAATCTCTACCGCTGAATTCTGCTCTTTTAAGAAGCGAGACGTCCCCATAATGGTGCCTGTAGTCCCCATGGAGCTGACAAAATGAGTAATTTTACCCTGTGTCTGTTCCCAGATTTCCGGGCCTGTTCCCTGATAATGTGCTTCGGGGTTATCCATGTTAGAGAACTGATCCAACACAATACCTTCACCCCGTTCCTGCATGGCTAAAGCAAGATCACGAGCACCTTCCATGCTCTCTTCTTTTGTCACCGTGATCAGTTCTGCACCATATGCCGTCATAGAAGCTTTACGCTCGGCGCTGCCGTTATCCGGCATGATCAGCTTCATTTTATAGCCTTTAATGGCAGCAGCCATCGCTAGGGCAATACCGGTATTTCCAGATGTCGCTTCTATTAATGTATCACCGGGTTTAATCTGCCCCCGTGCTTCTGCACGTTGGATCATGCTTAATGCTGGGCGGTCTTTCACAGAACCTGCAGGGTTATTGCCTTCTAACTTACAAAGTATGACATTGCCATTGTCCTGCCCAATGCGTTGCAGGCGAACTAATGGGGTTTTACCAACATAGTCCTCTATTGTTGGAAACTGGGAACTCATGGAAATCACCGCTTTAAGATATTAATAGTAATAAAAAAGGAATTTTTTATTACATATAGATAGATTGAAAATTTTACCGATGGTTCCTTCAAA
Organism: Neptuniibacter sp.; assembly: GCA_050633605.1. GTDB lineage: Bacteria > Pseudomonadota > Gammaproteobacteria > Pseudomonadales > Balneatricaceae > Neptuniibacter. The sequence goes on from JBOEGV010000039.1 coordinate 1,123, forward strand.
TAACAAGAAACCTACGAGGCATCATTCCTGTAGTGATGTAACTATCTTAATTTCACTTTCCAGGGTTTTATGTACCGGACACTTGTCAGCGATTTCCAATAAACGTTTACGCTGTTCAGCAGTAAGGGAACCCACTAACAGAATGTTGCGCTCAAACTGGTCAATTTTACCGTTACTTATCTGGCAATCCTCACAATCCTGAGCATGAAGTTTACTGTGGGTCACATCAACCTGAACGCTATCCAGTGGGATCTTTTTCTGCCTTGCATACATACGGATTGTCATAGATGTACAGGCACCCAGACCTGCTGCCACAAGCTGGTATGGTGTTGCACCCAAATATTTACCGCCATAATCAACAGGTTCATCCGCCACTATATGATGTCCACCAGCGCTGATGTCTTGAGTAAAACTGTTTGGATCAGCCTCTATAACACGCGTAATTCCTTCTGGTACTTGAATCATTTTAGGCAGCAGATTGACGGCTATGTAACGCTGAGCCCAGGCAGAAATCATTTCCGCAGCATATTCGGCATCTTCTGCACGGGTCAGCAGATGATCGGCATCATCTAAGGTGACAAAGCTTTTTGGGTGTTTAGCCATCTGAAACAACCGCGCTGCGTTATCTATAGCAACGGTTTCATCCAGTGGCGCATGCATAACCAACAGGGCTTTTTTCAACTGACTGACATGCTGCTCAAGTGAGACAGCGGCAATATCTTCTATAAAAGACTTTTTAATGGTGAAGGTCCGTCCGGCCAGTTCCACCTGATCCTCCCCTTTATCACATATATCACTGACTTTATGGCTAAAGTTATGTAACACATGCTCAGGCTCAGCAGGAGCACCGATAGTGACTACCGCTTTAGCTTCAGGTATTGAGGAAGCCGCTGCCAGTACAGCAGCGCCACCAAGTGAATGTCCAATCAATAGTTGAGGAGCTGAATACTTCTCTCTGAGGTAATCCGCTGCTTGCAATAGATCACTGACATTAGAGCTGAAACCGGTGTTGGCAAACTCTCCCTCGGAATGACCTAACCCGGTAAAGTCAAAACGCAGTACCGCAATACCCAGAGATGAAAGCCGCTGGGCGATTCTTCGAGCAGCGGGAATATCTTTGGAACAGGTAAAACAATGTGCAAACAATGCATAAGCCACCGGTGCTCCTGATGGCAGATCCAAACGGGCAGCAAGGGCTGCTCCGTTATGACCTGAAAACTCCAGGCGTTCTGATCTCACGATGATTCTCCTAAATCGCCCTCTTGAAGCTCTAAGAGTATTGGCCAAGTCACCTAAAGACTCTAGTGATTAATTCCTATCGGGGGTATAGGCTGGATTTATCACTTTATTTTCAATTCTTTTTGCCTTTGAGTTTCACGCCAAAAACAATCTACCTATAATTGGCTATCGCCTGAAACAAGGGCATCACTATTTTGAACGGGAATTGAGGAATGACGATGTTTGAGCTCCCGAAACTTGACCTGAAAAACAGCGTTTCCAGTGAAGAGTGGAAAACGCGGGTTGATCTGGCTGCTTGTTACCGATTGGTAGAGGATCAGGGGTGGGGAGATCTGATCTATACCCATATTTCCGCAAAAGTTCCGGGTACTGAAAACTATCTGGTCAACGCCTTTGGATTATCCTTTGACGAGGTAACTGCCTCTAATCTGGTAAAAGTCGATCTACAGGGAAATATTCTGGATGACACGCCCTTTGAGATAAACCCTGCAGGATTTACCATCCACAGTGCCGTTCATGAGGCCCGTGACGATGCCCATTGCGTCATACACCTGCATACCAATGCCACCATTGCTATCTCAACACTGAAAGAGGGCCTGCTGCCTTTAAGTCAGTACTCCTGTTTTTCACTTTCATCTCTGGGTATCCACAGTTATGAAGGTCTGGCGGTTAACCCGGAAGAGAAAAAGCGTCTGCAGGAAGATATGAGCGACAATAATCACTTATTGTTACCTAATCATGGGGCCTTAACTGTTGGTCCAACAGTAGGCGATGCCTTTATGAGGATGTATGACCTGCAACGGGCCTGTGAAATCCAACTCTTAATTCAGTCTACTGGGCAGGCTGCAATCCCCGTGGCTTCAGATATTGTCGAAGGCATATTCCAGCAAGCTAATGTTGTGCACTCAGGCTCTACCGGCGGTCAGAAATCCTGGCCTGCCATGCTTCGCAAAGCCCACCGCCTTGATCCGGGTTTTGCTGAATAAACCCGCACACCAATAAGTAAGGTTAAATAATGAAGATTAATCGTGTAGAAATTTTCGATATCCACTGCCCAGAACGTCCTGTATGGAATCCTGTCTTTGTTCGTGTGCATACAGATGAAGGACTGAGCGGAGTCGGTGAAGCAGGTCTTGCCTATGATCTTGGTCACAGTGCTGCCGCAAATATGATTAAAGAGTTCGCTGAAGAGATGCTGCTGGGTCGCGATCCATTCCAGACTGAAGATCTATGGAACCTGATGTTACGCGGCAGCTTTTGGGGGTTAGGTGGCGGCCCGATCATTTACTCAGCAATGAGTGCTATTGATACTGCGCTTTGGGACATTAAAGGTAAAGCGCTTGGGTTACCTGTTTACCAGCTGCTAGGTGGCAAAGTTAACGAAAAGCTGCGCACCTATGCCAGCCAGCTGCAATTTGACTGGGATGAAGATTTCGCCGCACTGGTTCAACCGGAAGATTACGCCCGCGCTGCCGAGAAAGCCGTGGCAGAAGGTTATGATGCCGTTAAAGTTGATCCAATTATGTACGATGAGAAAGGCGAGACTCACTTCGATCGTACCAATCTGATCACTCCAAAAGAGATGCGCTTATATCGTTCCAGACTGATGGCAATCCGCGAAGCTGTTGGTGAAGATGTTGATATCATATTCGAATGCCATAGTTTACCGGGCGTCTCCACAGCGATTCAATTGGGTGAGTTGGTGGAAGAAGCTCGCTGCATGTACTTTGAAGAACCAGTGAATTATCTGAATTCTGAGCTACACAAGCGTGTTGCAGATAAAGTAAATGTTCCTATTGCCGGTGGTGAACGCCTTTACAATCGCTGGGGCGTAAGACCATACCTTGAGGACCAGAGTCTGGATGTTCTACAACCGGATATCGGTCTGTGTGGTGGCTTCACTGAAACCAAAAAAGTGTGTGATTATGCCGATGTTTATGACGTTCGCATTCAGGCACACGTTTGTGGTGGCCCAGTTGCAACTGCTGCATCCTTGCACTTAGAAACCGCCATTCCTAACTTTCTGATTCACGAACACCATACTTATGCTATTAAAAAGTGGAACCGTGAACTCTGCATACAGGACCCACAGCCAATAGATGGTTTCTTCCAGGCTCCAGATGTGCCGGGTATAGGAATTGAACTGAATGATGAAGTGGTAAACCGCTCACCCCGAATTGAAGTTAAATAATTCCGAACAATGAAAAAGGCTCTTACAAGAGCCTTTTTCATTAAACCGTTTAGTCTTGAAGACCATAAACCTGTTGAGCGGTATCGTGTAATAACAGCTCTTTCTCAACTTCTTTAAACTTCATTTCTGTAAAGTATCGCTGCCACAAATCAGAGTATGAACAGCCTAGTTCAGATACTGGAAAGTTACTCGCCAACATCACACGAGTTAATCCAAACTGGCGAATAACAAAGCCGATATAGGGTTTTACAGAATCCACTGTCCAATCCCGTTTTTGCATTTCCCAACCAGAACATTTCACATAACACTCTGGCAGATGGGCCAAAGCCGTTACTGCATCCATCCACTTCTGGGAAAGCGCCGAGGGAAGACCAACATGATTTAGCACGACCTTGAGTTTTGGCCGTTGTGTTAAAACTTCAATGAATAACTGAACAGTTTCGCATTGATCAAAGGGGAACTGCGCTTCAAAAATCAGGTTACTTTCTTCAAGCAGTGCTAAATTTTTCTGGAAAATTGAGTCCGACAGAAGCTCGGCTGCATTTTCACCCAGAATATATCGGATACCCGCCAAAGATTGATATCCAAGCAATTCCTGAAGTTGTTCTGGAAACCTCTCGGAGGTCATATCGGCAAAGGCAATACTTCGGAAAGGCAAAGAACAATGCTGTTCTAACCACTGCAATTCACACCAGGGCTGCTCATTATCAAAACCGGCTTCAATATGAATAAACCCACTTAATTCCAGATTCTCTGGCAGCTTGAGATCATTTTCAGAATAATTTCTAAAAATTTTCTCTTTATCAAGCCAGTTAGGCTCGGCACCGGGTTGTAACCATTCATATTTACCCTGATCAAGATTAAACAGGTGTAGATGAGGGTCAATAATGTTCATATCTGTCCCTGGTGAGAAGTATTATTGGGCTGTATAACCACCATCTATCATCTGCAAGCTACCGGTGATAAATCCGGCCTCTTCACTGGCTATAAAGGCGACCAGAGACGCAACTTCTTCCGGCTGTCCTATGCGACCTAAAGGCTGCAAAGCGGCTTCTTCTGCATCCACAGTGTTTTTGTCTGCCCCTGAACGATCACAATATTTTTTAATAGCCTGATGATATAACGGAGTTTCAATGGTTCCAGGGCACACGGCATTGGCGCGTATACCGTGCTTTGCATAGTCCAGCGCTGTCGTTTTAGCTATAGAAGCCAAAGCTGATTTACTGAGGTTGTAAGCAAAAGAATTGGTTTTACCCACAACTGACTGATCAGATCCGATTAATACAATTGAACCTGCCCCCTGCTCCTTCATAACGGGCAGTGCTGCTTTCAATAGATAAAAGGCACCGTTGACATTGATAGACATAAGCCGAGCAAACTGTTCTTCTGAGGTGTCTTCAATATTCGCAGATAGGTGAACGCCTGCATTGGAAACCAGAACATCTATTCTTCCAGCCGATTCGAAGACCGTATCCACCGCTGTGTAAACCTGTGCAGATGATGCGACATCACACTGGATAAATTCACCAGTCTCACCGTCTTCCAGATCAAAATTAAAAACCCGGTATCCATCCGCAAGAAAACGCTTAACTATTGCTAAGCCAATACCTGCAGAACCACCAGTTACTACACATACTTTCTGCATACTCAACCTTTAGCCCTCAGCAATAACAAACGCAACGATGTATTCCCGTTCATCGCTATAGCTTAGCTGCACATTACTAATACCTATTTCGCATGCCCGTTCAGCCGCCCCAGCGGTCAAAGAAACCTCAGGTTTACCAAACTCATCCTTTTTAATCTGAATATGCTGCCAACTGACTCCCCGCCCGATACCTGTGCCTAAGGCTTTTGCCACAGCCTCTTTGGCGGCAAAACGTTTTGCAAGGAACCGAGCGGGTTGAGATTCAGCAAGATAGACAGACAATTCATCCGTTGTGAGAATCCGTTCAGCCAGTTTAGGTGTGCGTTCCAATGCCTCATCAATACGGCTTATCTGTAATATATCAGTGCCTATGCCAACAATCATTGCTTCAATGCGTCTCGCTTACCCTGCACTCTTGCCTGAGTTTGCAACATGATCTGTTTCATTTCGGATACGGCTTCCTTCAATCCTACAAACAATGCCCGGGCGACAATACCGTGCCCAATATTCAGTTCGTTTAACTCAGGAATTTCAGCGATCTGTTCAACATTATGATAGTGCAACCCATGGCCGGCATTAACGATCAGGCCTTTTTGGTATGCATAGGAAGCCGCTTTCTGGATACGCTTTAATTCTTCTGCCTGTTCTTCTGCTGTTTCAGCATCTGCATAAGCGCCAGTATGTAATTCAATAACCGGAGCCCCACATCGAATTGTTGCATCGATCTGATCGAGGTCTGGATCTATGAATAACGAAGCTTCAACTCCCGCCTGAGCCAAACGCTCACAAGCCTCCTTAATACGTGGTTCCTGGCCAAGGATATCCAGACCACCTTCGGTGGTTAGCTCTTCACGTTTTTCAGGGACAAGACAGCAATGCGCGGGCTTAATTTTTTCAGCCAGGTTCAGCATCTCTTCAGTGACTGCCATTTCCAGATTCATACGGGTTTGCAAGGTTTCATTCAGGATATGAACATCCCGATCCTGAATATGACGTCGGTCTTCACGCAGATGAATAGTGATACCATCAGCACCAGCCTCTTCTGCCTGAGCAGCTGCTTGAACTGTATCAGGGTAACGTGTACCACGCGCCTGTCGAATCGTAGCTATGTGATCAATATTGACACCAAGTAAAAGACGGGATGGTTCTATCACTCTGTCTTGCTCCTTACATTTTTTGAAACAATTCACGACTGCGAAGAGGTTTATGCCCGAGAGATCGGTCTATTAACAATCGCATCAGGCGCTTTGCAGCTCTTTTCACTTGCGGGTCATTATAGTCATCTTCTGCAATTGCCATAAGCTGTCGTCCATAAAAGCAGACTTTTTTCTCTGCTTCGGACACCACAAAACATGGCACGAAGCCTTGGTCTGATTCCAAACAGTATATCTGCTCAGGGTCAAAGCGGCTCAAATCTGGTAGAAAACCTAATTCAGCGAGCAAACGATGCTCAAAAGTTCGCAAACCTCCCTCAATATCATCAGCAGATTTTAATTCATTCAGAACATACTGATAGAAAACATACAACTGTGGGTGCGAATCAAAAGGCAACATCAACCTTTCCAGAAGCTCATTCACATACAAACCACATAGTAAGGCATTACCTTGCAGTAATAAGGAGGGAGCAACAGGTTCTGCTGTTAACAGTGATTTGAGTTCATGCCGGCCCCTCCAGGTGATCTGGAGAGGCACAAAGGGCTGAATGGAAGACCTTAATCTGGAATTTGGTCTGCGTGCACCTTTCACAACTGCTGAGACTTTTCCATGTTCCAGAGTAAGAAAATCAACCAGTAAGCTGGTGTCTCTATAAGGCCGGCTATGCAGCACATAAGCTGCTTTTTGCTCTGCAAATGCCATTAAGAATGGTTAGTCGTCGTTATAACCCAGGCTACGTAAAGCTCGCTCATCGTCAGCCCACCCCCGGCGTACTTTTACCCAAAGGTTAAGCATCACTTTACTCTCAAACATCCGTTCCATATCAAGACGGGCATCACGACCTACAAGTTTGATCCGCTCACCTTTATCACCGATTACAATACGTTTCTGGCCATCTCTCTCAACCAGAATCAAAGCACTTATATGCAGAGTGCCCTTCTTGTCATGCTTAAACTCTTCAATTTCAACGGTTGTACCGTAGGGTACTTCATCGCCCAGATTACGCATCAATTTTTCGCGAACCATTTCCGCAGCCATGAAACGTGAACTTTTATCTGTTAATTGATCTTCTGGAAAATGATGCGTCCCTTCAGGAATATACTTTGCAATGGCGGCCTCTAACTGTTCAACATTATGTCCTTTATGAGCGGACAGAGGCACCATTTCGGCAAAATTCATGCGTTCAGAATGGGATTGCATTTGCGGTAGTAATGACGCTTTATCTTTGAGTAAATCGACTTTATTAACGGCCAGAATCACTGGGCAACGCGCATGTTTCACCTTATCAAGAACCATCTGGTCTTCTTCTGTCCAGGCAGTCCGATCGACGATAAATACAACAAGATCGACATCACGCAAAGCATCTGATGCTGCCTTATTCATATAACGGTTCAGAGCTTTTTTACCATCGTCTTTATGCAAACCCGGAGTATCTACATAAACAATCTGAAGGTCGCCTTCAGTTTTAATGCCCATAATCTGATGGCGAGTCGTCTGGGGTTTACGTGATGTGATACTCAGTTTCTGTCCCAAGATATGGTTCATCAATGTTGATTTACCAACATTAGGACGACCAACAATGGCGACAAATCCACACTTCTGATCTGGGTTATTCGGTTTTTCCAGCCAATGAGATAGATCTTCAGCCATGTTTATTTCTCCACTTTCAATAAGGTTAGGGCACTTTTAGCCGCTTCTTGTTCTGCCTGGCGGCGACTACTTCCAGTACCTTTAGCCGGAGAATCAAGGCCTTGAACCTGGCAAGCAATATAAAATGTTTGCGAGTGCGCCTCACCCTCAACCTTTGTAAGTTGATACTGAGGAAGAGGTAAACGACGAGATTGTAAAAATTCCTGCAACTGGGTTTTCGAATCTTTTAATGATTCATTCAGGTCGATAGTTTCTAAACGCTGGGCATACCATGACAGAATGAAACTACGTGCGGTTTCCATGTCACTATCAAGGTATATCGCTCCGATAATAGCTTCCACGGCGTCAGCAAGAATTGAATCACGACGATAACCACCGCTTTTTAATTCCCCACTACCCAGACGAAGATAATCACCCAGCCCAAGTTCCCGGGCCACCTCTGACAAGGTAACCCCTTTAACCAGCCGAGCGCGCAACCGACTGAGTTCCCCTTCCTTTGCAGAAGGGAAACGGGCAAAAAGGTCATCAGCAATTACAAAATTAAGAATGGAATCGCCCAGAAACTCCAGGCGTTCATTATTTTTCTTACCGCAACTACGGTGAGTTAACGCTAATTCAAAAAGTGATGGGTCAGAAAAGTCATGCCCGATTTTGCGGGCTAAATCAGCTGTTGGTTTTATCAAGGTGCTTTAGCTTCATATCTTTTGTCAAATTTCACCATTGCATCAACGTTAAAGAACATTGGCACTCGTGCTTCGTATTTTAAAGTAAAAATCACTAAACCTTCTTTTCGCCTGATAATCAATGAATCTTTATGGGGAAGCCTGATCTGATTAATAGCCCATTTTTTCTTAAGATCTTTTTTAAGCAAGGCAGGGCTTTTTTTCAATTCTTCAGAATCATGAATGACGTCAGTCAAAACAGAATCGATCGTAGCATAATCAAAATAGGGGGAATGCAATTTGAAGGCTACCGAAAAAAATACTCCTGCAACTAAAATTATTGTCAAAGTTGCTAGAATTGACATACCTGTCTGCATACAGCGCGTTGACTTCATCACTTTCTCCTTATTCAATCACACGGATCTCACTGAAGGATGGCACACTAAAGAAACTTTCCCAGTGCATCCAAACAGCGAACGCTTTACCAACAACTAGATCATCAGGAACATAACCCCAGGCCCTGCTATCTTTGCTGTTGTCACGGTTATCTCCCAACACAAAATATTGTCCCTCAGGAACTACCCACTCCTGATTCTGAGACGGCCACCTTGTATCCTGATAGATATAGTGATCCATTCCTTGCAAATTTTCCACAAAAGAAAGTCCGTATGGGTTTCCAGGTGGCAGATCAGGCAAAAGTGTCTGTTGCTGAAAATCTCCATTAACAAACAGTTTTTTATCCTGATACCTAATTTTATCACCCGGGATTCCCACAACCCTTTTTATAAAGTTAACACTGGGTTGCTCAGGGTACTTAAATACCATGACATCACCACGTTCTGGAGTGTTCATGGCAACTACCTTTGTATTCAATACCGGTAACCGAAAACCATAGTGGAATTTATTAACCAGAATGAAGTCTCCAACTTTTAGAGTTGGTAGCATGGACCCGGATGGAATCTGAAAAGGTTCAACCAAAAAAGATCTAAGTATTAGTACAATCAGTAGTACAGGAAAAAGTGATCGTCCGGTATCAACCCAACCGGATTCTTTTTGGATCTTTTCTAACACCGCGTCGGGCAATACATCTGCCCCAATACTATTTTTAGCTTCCTCCATACGCCTTTCACGTACCGGAGCCAAAGACAATTTGTCATATAGCCAGATAAGTCCAGATACAAAAGTAAGTACGACAAGGATCAGAGCAAAATCAAAATCCATCTACAACAGCCTTCCGAAATTAGTTATCAACTTTAAGAACAGCAAGGAATGCATCCTGTGGAATTTCCACACTACCCACTTGCTTCATTCTCTTTTTACCTTCTTTCTGTTTAGCAAGTAGCTTTTTCTTACGGCTCACGTCACCACCGTAACATTTTGCCAAAACATTCTTACGTAATGCTTTCACAGTTGTACGCGCTATAACTTTTCCACCCAAAGCAGCTTGAATAGCAACATCAAACATTTGACGAGGTATAACCTCTTTCATTTTTTCACAGAGCTGGCGGCCACGGTACTGAGCGTTATCTCTATGTAGGATCAACGCCAGTGCATCGACTTTGTCGCCATTAATAAGGATATCCATACGTACCAGCTTCGCCGGTTCAAAGCGCACAAAGTTATATTCCAGAGATGCGTAGCCCCGGCTGACTGATTTTAAGCGGTCAAAAAAGTCCAGTACGACTTCAGCCATCGGCAGTTCATAAGTAATCTGAACTTGGTTACCGACATAATTCATTTTCTTCTGCACGCCGCGTTTATCTACGCAAAGTCCAATGACCTGCCCTAAATAATCCTGCGGTACCAAAATATTTGCTTCAACAATGGGCTCGCGCATTTCATTAATAGAAGCCGGATCAGGAAGTTTAGATGGGCTATCAATATGAATAACATCACCGCTATTCATCTCCAACTCATAAACTACCGTTGGGGCAGTGGTGATCAGATCCAGATCATACTCACGCTCAAGACGTTCCTGAATGATCTCCATGTGCAGCATACCCAAGAAGCCACAGCGGAAACCAAAACCTAGCGCATCAGAAGTTTCTGGCTCGAAGAATAAGGATGCATCATTAAGTGTCAATTTATCGAGGGCTTCCCGGAAATCCTGATAGTCATCAGAACTGGTTGGGAACAATCCAGAATAAACCTGCGGCTGAACTTTTTGGAAACCGGGCAAACTATCTGTATCGGGTGTTTTCTGGTGAGTCAGGGTATCACCCACTGGGGCACCATGAATGTCCTTAACACCAGCAACGATATAGCCAACCTCTCCCGCTTGCAGAATACCTGTCTGCTTCTGTTTTGGTGTAAAAATACCCACAGATTCAGCCTGATAGTTTTGACCCGTAGACTTCACCAGAATTTTATCTTTCTTACGCAGTGTTCCTTGCATCACTCGTACGAGCGATACAACACCCAAATAGTTATCAAACCAAGAGTCTATAATCAGAGCCTGCAAAGGAGCATCTACATCACCTTCAGGGGGCGGCACATCCTTGACAAGCTGCTCGAGAACTTCTTCAACACCCAAACCGCTTTTTGCAGAACAGGCAACCGCCTCATCAGCATCGATACCGATGACTTCTTCAATCTCAACACGCACCCTTTCCGGTTCAGCTTGCGGCAGATCCATTTTATTAAGGATCGGAACAACTTCCAGCCCTTGCTCAATTGCGGTGTAGCAGTTTGCAACGGATTGGGCTTCCACACCCTGTGCCGCATCAACAACCAACAAAGCACCTTCACATGCTGCTAAGGAGCGCGAAACTTCATACGAGAAATCTACATGCCCTGGGGTATCGATAAAGTTAAGTTGATAAGTTTTGCCATCTTTAGCGGTGTAATTCAATGTCACACTCTGAGCTTTGATGGTAATACCGCGCTCCCGTTCAAGATCCATAGAATCCAGAACCTGAGCTTCCATCTCTCGATCACTTAAACCACCACACATCTGAATAAAACGATCGGCCAGCGTGGATTTGCCGTGATCGATATGGGCAATAATTGAAAAGTTTCGAATATGATCGAGATTACTCACGTGTTGGGTACCGTTCTCTATAACTCGCGGAAAGGGCGGAATTTTACAGTATTTGCCAGATAGGGGCTATGAAAAAGGAGGCATTGAGCCTCCTATATTCTGTCTGGATAAGTTTTACACTTATTCTGGAATCTTAATTGGAATAAACAAAGGACTGCCTCTGCGCACAATTCTAATAGCAACTGTTTTTCCTTCAGGCAATGACTTCGAGATCGTCTTAAAACCAACTACAGATGTAACTTTCTCACCATTTAGCATGGTGATAACATCACCAACCATTACCCCCGCATCAGCACCCGGCCCCTGCATCACTCTTTTCACTACAACACCAGTTGAAACTTGCCATTTTTCTCTACGTTGTTGATCTAATTCTTCTACCTCAAGGCTCAAAAGGTTAGGACCTGCAGGCTGAGCTTTCTTTCTTTGGGATAGCAGAAGATCTTCTTGATTGGGCAAAGCTCCAATTTCAACACGAATTGTTTTTTTCTTTCCAGACCTGGAAATTTCCAACCGGGCTTTTTTGCCAGGTTTAACCCTACCCACATAATGCGGAAGATCTGAGGAGAGAATAACCTCTTGTCCCTCAAATTTAAGAATAATATCACCCTCGAGAAGACCGGCTGCTTGTGCAGGACTATCTTCAAGTACTTTAGCAACCAGAGCTCCTGCTGGTTTTTTCAAACCAAAAGACTCTGCTAAATCGCGATTAACTTCCTGAATAATGACACCCAACCAGCCCCGGGTAACAAAACCATGAGTTTTCAATTGCTCAGCGACATCCATTGCAACATCAATGGGAATTGCAAATGAAAGTCCCATAAACCCGCCAGACCGAGTGTAAATCTGTGAATTAATGCCAATTACTTCTGCGTTAAGGTTAAACAAAGGTCCGCCGGAATTACCCGGATTAATAGCCACATCCGTTTGAATAAATGGTACATAGGTTTCATTTGCCAACGCGCGTTCTTTTGCACTGACGATACCGGCAGTCACACTGTGATCAAATCCGAAGGGTGAACCAATTGCCAGAACCCACTCACCGACATCAAGAGCTTTCGATTTGCCTAGCTTTACAACCGGCAGTCCGGTGGCTTCTATCTTCAGCAAAGCTACATCCGACCGTTCATCCGTTCCTATGACTTCAGCCTCAAGCTCACGACGGTCAGCCAACCGCACTATAACCTTATCTGCCCCAGAGACCACATGATGATTAGTGAGCAGATAACCATCTTCAGAGATAATAAACCCAGATCCTAATGATTGTGGTGTTTTACGCTGTGGTCGGCCATCACGCTGAAATTCATCTGGCATTCTAAAAAAATGACGAAAGATATCCGGAATCTTTTCTCCATTAGGACCAATCAAGGGGTGTTTGTTATCTGAAGCGTGAGGTTTTTGCACTGTACTTATGTTTACTACAGCAGGTGACGCTTCTTTAACTAATGATTTGAAATCAGGTAATTCAGCTGCGAATAGAGGCTGTGAAATAACAATAAATACAGAAAAAATGAGCCTGATAATATATCTCATATAACTTCACCTATTTTTTCTATCTGTTTAATTTATTTTTAAGAGTACCGGTTGGTATTTACATGACCGGAATAAGACTTTACTAAAAAATCTAATTCCGAAAAGACTTACTATTAGCGAAAGAAGCGCACACAGAATAATGTACCCTTCCGTTAATGACAGGAGCTCTCCAACCAAAGCCCCAAGAAAAAGAGCCAGAAGAGGAACCAAATAAACATATAAGGTCGCTTTTAGAAACGCGCCTTCTTCAACACCGATAAGAACAGAATCATTCGTATTAACTTGTAAATGAGAAGGGTTACTGACATTTACTACAAAACTTTTGCCATCACCTGCTGAAGCTAACAACTTCTGACCGCAGCCATTACGCACTGCACAACTTCCACAGGCACTTTCCTTTACGGTTTCTACCCATATACCGTCGTCATTTAGATCAACAACTGTTCCTGATTCTTCAATCATTACTTTGGTTCTACAGAAGATGCTATTCGTTCAGCTATCATCAATGGCACATCACCCACCACAGTGACAAACTGATCACCCATTTTTTTACCCACAGCGACCATACCATCTTGCTGTGCAACACCTTCAGGTACAGACTGGCGACCATAATTTTCAATACACACTGTAAACGAATTTCTACCATTACTGAAAACATGTACTTCAGCGTGTGCCATCACATCCTGTCGTAAGCCTTGATAACCTTCTGGTAACCATGAGGTTTGCCAGCCTGACTGCTTACCATTCAGCATGTGTCTGTGCTGTTCTATATATCTTTCCAAGCCATCAGATAAACGGATAATTTCCGGTTCTTTGCCTTCTTCAGATGAAGCATTACTGTTTCCGAATTGAGCCCGGACAAAATCATTGGAGATTGTAGTAGCTGGCAGAGTGTAATTCGGCCGATGGTCTGCTACCTGATTGGAATTTGTTGGCTGATTAAAACCTTGTGCACCCAAAATCACCATGGCTGTCACAGAGGCAGCTACTGCCATGCTGGTCAACGGCTTCCAAAAAGTATTTTTAGGCTCTCCTTTCTCAGCATTTTCTGTAACAAATTCTTCAGTATGCAGCGCTGGCTCTTCTGCGACAGCATCCATAACAGCACTGCTGATATCGAGGTCCGCTGAAGCCACATCCTCCTGGCGCATAACAGCACTTACCAGCTGATACCTCTGCCATGCATCTGCAAGCTCTGGCTCACTTTCTATTCGGTCTAAAATTCGACGTAATTCGAAGTCAGAAACTTCGCCGTCCATTAAAGCAGAAACGGGCTCTATAGATCGTTCTGTCATCTTCTATTACCTCTAAAATACTTCATTCCCGCGCTTAACTTGCCAGAAGTGGTGATATTTCTTTATCAATTGCTTCTCGTGCTCTGAAGATCCTCGATCTTACAGTCCCTACAGGGCAATCCATCACATCTGCTATATCTTCGTAGCTCATGCCCTCGAACTCACGTAATGTCAGCGCAACACGTAAATCTTCAGGCAACTTGCTCAATGTCTTTTTAATAACCTGCTCTAGTTCTTCGCGGTAAAGTGAGTTTTCTGGGGTCTCAATGTCTTTCAACTCATTGTCTCCCTCAAAATACTGAGCATCATCAATATCCACATCCATCGGTCGACGACCTCTTGAAACCAGATGATTCTTCGCCGTATTGATTGCTATACGATACAACCAGGTATAAAACGCACTGTCTCCACGAAATTTCGGCATTGCCCGATAAGCCTTAATAAACGTTTCCTGGGCAACATCTAATGCCTCATGCTGGTCATAAACATACCGCCCAATCAGCGCTATTATCTTGTGCTGATACTTTTTAACCAGAAGATCGAAAGCTCGTTTGTCTCCCGCCTTAACACGTTCAACTAGTTTCTTATCTACTGCTGACTGACTCTCATTCGACACTCGAAATTCCTTAACCATTCATTCGCCAGATAAACTTCCATAGAGTTGTAGCTCTCTTTTATATAAAAGGTTAACCACGTAACTACTTATTGATATTCACATCATCCTAACCTTATCTCGAGTGTCTGGACACTTCCTATGAGTAGCTAAATATTACTAAGTTCCCACAACCTCAAAAAAAATGATAAATTACCTCCTTTAGTCGCACAAGCACTCATAATTTATAAACTACACTCCCGACTAAAACTATCTTCGTCAGGAAAGCTGAGCCCTATGGCAATTCATCACCACTACGATGCTCTTATTATTGGCAGCGGGGCTGCGGGCTTAAGCATGGCTCTTCACCTCGCACAAAACTCACGGGTTGCCGTACTTAGCAAAGGAGAACTGACCAGCGGCTCAACCTGGCTCGCCCAAGGTGGTATTGCAGCAGTATTAGACACCGAAGATAGCACCCAGGCACACATTGAAGACACCATGTCAGCCGGCAGTCAATTAAGCCACCGAAGTGCTGTAGAATTTACAGTTGCACATGGCCGGGAAAGTATTGACTGGTTGATCCAACAAGGAGTGCCATTCACTCAGGACAGTGACGATTACCACCTTACAAAAGAAGGCGGTCACTCACATCGTCGTATCATACATTCTGCGGACGCTACCGGGAAAGCATTACAAAAAACCCTTATTCAAAAAGCGAAAGAATCACCAAACATCGACCTTTTTGAAAACCACATTGCAGTTGATCTGATTACTCGTAGGAAATTAGGTTTAGCACATAACCGGTGTATTGGTGCTTATATTCTCAATGACAAAAGCGGGCATGTAGAAGTATTTCAAGCTGCGCATGTTGTTCTAGCCACAGGTGGAGCATCTAAAGCCTACCTTTATACCAGCAATTCTGATGGTGCCACAGGAGATGGTATTGCAATGGCGTGGCGCTCTGGCTGCAGAGTAGGCAATATGGAATTTAATCAGTTTCATCCAACCTGTCTCTATCACCCACAAGCAAAATCTTTTCTGATTAGCGAAGCTGTAAGAGGGGAAGGTGGCAAGTTAATTCTGCCTAACGGCAGCTCTTTCATGCATAAGTTTGACAAGAGAGAGGAACTCGCCCCCCGAGATGTGGTTGCCAGAGCTATAGATCACGAGATAAAGCGCCTTGGCTGCGACTGCGTTTTTCTTGATATTTCACATAAACCGTGCGATTTTATCAAAAGCCACTTTCCAACAATATACACACACTGCTTAAAGCTCGGCATCGATATAACGAAAGAACCTATTCCCGTTGTGCCCGCTGCTCATTACACATGCGGTGGAGTTGTCACTGATGAAAAAGGTCGCACAGACATACCTGGACTCTATGCCATCGGGGAAACTTCATTCACAGGCCTGCATGGAGCTAACCGTCTGGCCAGCAATTCTCTGCTTGAATGCTTAGTGTATGCAAAATCTGCATCCGATGAAGTAATGCAATCTTTGACTGAACCTCTCGCCGAATCAGCTATTCCAGCCTGGGATGAGTCTCAAGTCACTAACTCTGATGAAGATGTAATCATATCGCATAACTGGGACGAAATACGCCGTTTCATGTGGGACTATGTAGGTATAGTCAGAACTACGAAACGTTTACAACGAGCTAAGCACCGTATTGATCTTCTCCACCACGAAATAAGTGAATACTACAGCAACTACAAAATCAGCAATGATCTCTTAGAATTGAGAAATCTGGCAGTAGTCGCAGACCTGATTATCCGCTCTGCTATGTTACGGCAGGAAAGTCGCGGTCTGCATTACACTCTAGACTATCCTACTGAAGCTCCAGAAGTCTTAGATACGATTCTAACCCCGGTGAATTTTTGCTGGAATTAAGTATCTTCTTTCACTGTAGAAAAGTTAGCTAATACTTTTAGGCGACGGAACGAGTTCTGAGAACAGCTGTCATAAAAAACAGTCAACGGGAGACTTAACAACCTGTTCTCCAAATCCACTTTAATAATAACCATGAAAGGCAAAACAACTCTTTGTCTAATATCCACCACGTTTAAACTCTCTCCATTTTTTAAATACAGCCTAAGAGTCCCATCCTGAGACCAGGTAAAGCTAACGACCGATTGAGAGGAGCATAAAAGAGCTTTTTCTAAAAAAGAGAAAAAGAAAACGAGCACTATAATTGCTAAACAAACAACTTTCGTAAAGATTTCAAGGTTGGCAATAAAAACTGCATAACAGGTAAGAAAGTGCGCACCAATAGACATAACTATCAGAGTGCGCGAGGGTTTAAGATCACACTTAACTAGGCTGAACACGCTCCAGAATAATTCTCACAATCCGTTGTATATCGGGATCAGATGGAACTTCTCTTTCCATAAGCCATACAAACAAGTCCTGATCCTCTTCATCCAGAAGTTTTACAAATCGATCCTGATCAGCTTCGTCTAAGTCAGAAAAGGCTTCTTCAACAAAAGGAACGAACAATACGTCCAGTTCTAACATACCGCGGCGGCTCTGCCATTGTAAACGGCGAATATCTTCTTCTGTATACATCTAACCTATTAACACCTGTAATATTTCAGCTAACGGTTTTTACCATTTTTTCAAACAATTAGAAAGGTAATATACCCTAATCAAAAGTAACCTTATGCAGCAATAACGAAAAAGCCCCCGACACTGAGTGCCGAGGGCTGTTTCACTATTAGATGCTCTTGTGCCCTTTGGGTATGAGCGATGACCTACAGTACTCGGGCTATCCTGCCCTCGCCCCTTTGGGGCCAGCCTAAAGGCTGTTCAAAAGTGCTCCCGGCACTTTTGTTGTCATGCCCCTTGGGTACACATGGGTCCCCATGTTCGAGTAAGATTGCTGAGTTTCAAGCATAAAAAAAGGCCCATCCGTTAGGATGAGCCTTCTTTTATTATTAGATGCTTGGCGATGACCTACTCTCACATGGGGAA
>JBOEGV010000040.1:0-5216 GCA_050633605.1 Neptuniibacter sp.
ATGACTGGATTCAGATCAGCCTTAACAGAGACTACAATTATGTAAGAACTGAAAAGGCCGGCTCTTTGGAAGAGAAATACCTGTCCGAACAGCAGAAGCAACAAGAGACTTCACCAGAACTTGAGGAAAGAATTCGAAAGCTGGAAGCAGCACAAATATCACCAGCACCGAAAGCTGAAGCACCAGAAGCCTCAAACTCTTCAATGAAAAACCGCTTGCTGCACCTACGCTCACTCTATGAACAGGGTGCGATCCCTGAAGCGCTTTATCTGGAAAAAATGCGCGCCATCATTAATGAGCTTTAATCCCCCGTTTAGAGGGTTAAACGAATAAAACCAGCTAGAGAAAAGAACAATGATAAAAACACTCTACCGTTCAGTTTTACTGGGTGCAGTCCTATGTAGCAGCAATCTAGCAGCTATGGAACAGCCTGAATTACTGATAAAACTGCAAAAAGACGTTTTTTTAGAAATGCTTCGTAGCCACGGTGACCAGATTGAATCTTCAGCCGTCCTTAACTGGTGTGGTCACACTGAACTGGCTAATGAAATAAGCCTCAGTACAAACGGATTAAAACGCGCAGTTTATCAATCCTTCATTGTGGCTGGCACACAGAATGTACAGGCAACAGAAATTGCGCGCCAGATGTCAAATGAAGAATGGAAACTGTTCAATAACGCTCTATTCAGTGACATCAAACGTTATCAGGATGGCTTAGGCCAGGGACTTAACCTCAGTTTTGCAAAAACAGATAAGAAAAACGCTTTTTGTCATCAAATTGAGCAGCAAGCTATGAAATCCGCTCGTACTCTCACACACAAATAAGAAAGGTATTCTTCAATGAAAAAACAAATTTTGGCGTTAACAATCCTTTCTGTACTTGTTCAACCGAGCTTTGCTGAAGAGTTAAAACTGGAAAAACTATGGCAGTCAAAGGCCGAGTTTAAAGAGCCCGAATGTGTCACCTATGACATTATGAGACGTTCAATTTACGTGTCTAACATCAACGGTGAACCCAGCGCAGTTGATGGCAATGGCTTTATCTCTCTTGTCGCTAACGATGGTAAAATCGAGAAGTTGAAATGGATTGATGGTCTTAATGCTCCTAAAGGCATGGCCATGCTGGGTAAGAAGTTATTTGTTACGGATATCAATGAACTGATAGTGATTGATGTAGAAACAGCGACCGTCGAAAAACGCTTTAAAGCAGACGACAAAAGTTTCCTCAACGATGTAGCGATCTCTAGTGATGGTGTGATTTATGTAACAGATACTGCAACCAACCGTATCTATCGTTTGTATCAAGGCAATCTGGAAATCTGGCTTGAAGATGAAAGGTTGGAAAACCCTAACGGCCTTTATATAGACCATGAGCATATTATTGTTGGCAGTTGGGGAAAATTTACCGAAGGTTGGAACACAGATATCCCCGGACACCTTTTGCTGATTTCTCCTGAAGATAAAAGCATTAAAGATTTCGCAGATGGACGCCCGATCGGCAATCTGGATGGGCTCGCTAAAGCCGGTAAAGATAGCTTCTTAGTCACCGACTGGATGCAAGGCAAGCTGATGCATGCAAAAGCTGATGGTACGGTAGACACCTTACTGGAACTTGGTCAGGGCAGCGCTGATATTTTATACCTGCGCAGTAAAAACTTTTTACTTATCCCGCAAATGAAAAAAGGCAATCTCGTTGCCTACTCCGTCAAAAAATAAGTCCGTACTATCTGCAAAGGGGCAAATACACCTGTGCTGTGTATCAAATCTAATACGTTAAAAACAGCTGTATTTGCTCTTCTTTCCTGGATTCTATTGCCCCTTGCCATCCACGTCCACGCTGTGGAAATGCCATTATCACCCGAATTACAGAAACTCTTCCCTAACGCCAGCCACATGCACCAGGAAGATCGTGATTTAAGTATTATTCCCGTCTACCGGTTAGGCGACATTGAAGGCTATGCTTTTCGAACAGCAGAGATATTTCCTGTACGAGGCTATGGTGGCAAACCCATCGATATTCTCATAGGCCTCAACCCTAAAGGTCATTACACTGGATTTTTCGTTGTGGACCACTATGAACCGATCTTCGTAAAAGGAGATGGTCCACAAATTCTTAACCGTTATATGGAACAATTGATTAACGTCCCTGCCTCTAACAACATCTATATTCGTGGGGATAATCAAAAAAAACTTTCAGGCAGTGGCAAGAGTTCTTACATTGATGGCATAACGAACGCCACAGTGACCACCGGCGCAATCAACAGGACTATTACAAAGGCTGCTCGATCAGTTGCTCGGGCAAAAGAACTCGCTGGCTACGCACCCCTTAATCGCAGCATCCCCAAAGCTGACATATTCGAGTCAATGTCTTTTAAGCAACTGCTTTCCAGCGGATTAATTAAACACTGGCCGATATACCAACAACATATTAAAACAGCAGAGTTGGATAAAAAACTGGGCTACCCAAGCCAACCTGTGGCCGTTGAGGGTACTGAACCCGTAGCCGAACTTTTTATCGCGTATATGAGTCATCCCCTGGTCGCAAAGAACTTATTAAAAGACGCAGGATATGCTGAGTGGAATAAACAGGTAAAAGCAGAAGACCAGTACTTGCTGATACTCAGTAAAGGGCTCTGGAAAGACAAACCGCTTTCTGAATATATCCGCATCAAACAACGCGGTACTGTGGTTTTACAAAAACCTCTGCACCTGCCTGAAGTTCTCAAACAATTAAAGCTACCTTCTGACTCATGGGATGAGCAATATCTTCTGCGGTTACCCCAAATCGCTGCGTTTGATCCATTGAATCGCACAGATCTTGAATTTAAAGCCTCAGCAAAAGCCAAGCTTAAAGACGTTTACAAATTTCCTGCAAAATATTTTCACCAACAAAGTTCAGAACAAGTTGATAAGGCGCTCTGGAAACAACTGTGGCAGCAGCGCCAAAATGAAATAGCCCTGTTATTGCTGGGTCTGGTTGTACTCACCCTGCTGTTTTTCAATCAACATTTTGCAGTGATTAACCCAGATGTATTTCACAAAATGCGTTGGGCTTACCTTAGCTTCACCCTGTTTTTTATCGGTTTTTATGCCCAGGGCCAGTTAAGTATTGTGAATATTCTGACCATTCAACATCTGCTGATAGATGGCTCTTCACTTGACCTCTTCCTGCTTGATCCCGTCATATTTATTTTGGGCTGTTACGTACTCACAAGCCTGATTCTGTTTGGAAGGGGACTGTTTTGCGGCTGGCTTTGTCCCTTTGGAGCTCTACAGGAGTTTGTAGGGCTGTTAGGTAAAAAACTCAATATCAAGCCTTGGAAAATCAAACCAACCTGGCATAACCGCCTGCAAAAACTCAAATACATCCTGCTGGCAGGCATCATCGGTGCATCGTTCTACTCATTAACGTTAGGAGAAGAACTAGCCGAATTAGAACCTTTTAAAACCAGTATGACTCTGTACTTTATTCGCGAATGGCAATACGTGATCTATGCCGTGATCTTGCTATTACTCGCTCTTAAAGTGCACAAATTCTATTGCCGCTACCTATGCCCGCTTGGTGCAAGCCTCGCCATACTGGGCGTAATACCCATCTTTAACTGGCTTACTCGCAGAGCTGAGTGCGGCTCACCTTGCCAGAACTGTCGTATGAATTGTGAAATTGACGCAATCAACAAACAGGGAAAAATTAATATGAGGGAATGTGTACAGTGCCTGGAATGCATCGTCATCAACAACAATCCAAAGTTATGCGCAATTGAAGTGGCGGAAACGAAAAAGCAGAGACGCAAAGCTCAATACATTGAGGTTGTGTGTAAATAAGATTTACTGTTACTGAATGTAGATCCGCAGTAAAATTTTTATACTTATCCCACAGACGAAAGAAGTCACTCTGATTGCCTGTTCAATCAAAAATAAGAGAAATGTGCATGTAAGAAAGCATCCAACATTTCACATGCCCGTCGGCAACACTCATTCCTTTAACAAAAAGGAAGCAAAAAATTTAATTAATCTCCGATATAACTTCTCTGATCTTCTTCTGGTACAGATCGATATGGACGTCTAGATCAACATCAGTATCCCTCCTACCAACTTCAGTAGTATCAAGCTGCTTTCTTTCTTTAACCAGTTTTCTGGTAGTACTGCATTCCCTTCTATCCAGTACAGATCTCCTACGTTCTTCCCCTTCATATTGAGAGAACATATATTGCTTCCACCAGTCTTCAGCAGCCATCTGTGTATGTAACACCGAACTGACACGCTTCCCCTTTGTGTCTACCCAGTAAAAAATGACCCGTTCCTTATAAAGGTTTTTGACCAGTAACAATCCACTCAGCATCTCAAAATCCCTCTGCACGATTCCAACTAAATCCAAGCCACATAGACAACTTATACTCTGTAACTTTCAGTGTAATTTTAGCAGATATTAAGAAAGTAACTTGGATTGCTGAGAGTCTGAAGTAAGCACCTTTCACCTTCAATATGACCGATCAGAAGGAGAAGCAATAGAACTTGAGAAGGGCTGTGGATAACAGCTATTAAATACCTTCCTTTATTTAAATTTCCAACACGCTTGATCTAGAAAGCGCACTACAAATATTAGATAATGCTAAATTAATAACTTAAAAATTTAATTAGTTATTTTCAAGTCAAATGAGTTCTGAATACGCAATAATGACCTATTATTGAACTGCTGTAACAAGCTGAGAGGCTCAAACGTCTAACCTCTCCGCCTCAACACATAACAACTTGAAATTTAGGTATAGACATGGCGAACGGCGTTTTCTTTTCCAGCCTTGTAAGGCTGTATCATTCCACCTTTGACAGAAGTTCAGACATTGAAGGTGTGGGTTACTGGGCTTCTCGATTGGCAAAGGGAGAAATGACATTCCTTGAGGTTGCTGAAGCTTTTATGGATTCTGATGAGTTCAAAGAGCAGTATGGCATTACAGATGAAACCCCTCTTAGCTCAGAAGAATTTATAACTCTGTTGTACAACAACGTATTAAATCGTGAACCCGATGAAGAAGGGCTACTGTACTGGGTTAAAGTTCTGGAGGAAGGAAACCTTCGCAGTAAAGTGCTGGTTGATTTTTCTGAATCTGAAGAGCACCAGGGATTAGTAGAACAAGAATACCCAGATGAACTTGAAGAAGCTGAATTAGTAGAATCCAGTTTAGACGATGATGACTCTGACGATGATGACTCCGACG
>JBOEGV010000040.1:5308-5961 GCA_050633605.1 Neptuniibacter sp.
CCGACGATGATGATTCCGACGAAGATGACGACTCTGGCGAAGATGACATCAGTGATCAAGAAGCCTTAATTCTTCTATACGATGCAGTCTTCAATCGTGATCCCGACCAGGAAGGGCTCGGTCATTGGATGGGTAAGTTGGCAAGTTCTGACGTTGAGTTTGAGGACATTATCGAATTCTTTATGGCATCAGAAGAGTTCTCCGAACTCTATGGTGAAGATCTATCAGATGATGATTTCATTGAAGCGCTGTATACCAATACACTTGATAGAAACAGTGACAATGAAGGTAAAGGTTACTGGATCAGTCAGCTGGCCTCAGGCATGGCCAGAGAAGAAATTTTGCAAGCCTTCTCTGAATCTGAAGAACATATCCAGTTGATCCTGCCAGATAGCCCCCTAGATGATACGGTTCTATAAAACTTCTTGATGTTACGTACCTCATATCAATGAATTGAAGTATCGGACAGCTGTTGTCCGATACTTCAATTCCATCATTCTCTTATTTATACTGGCTTCACCCCTCTTAAATTTCGTGCACAAAAAAGCCCCGCTGTTTAGCGAGGCTTCAATGTATAAATTAATGGCGGTCAGGGAGGGATTATTTCACCCCTTCGGGGCCGAGGTCGCAGGCTCCCACGTTGTCTCGCTGCG
>JBOEGV010000040.1:6054-53648 GCA_050633605.1 Neptuniibacter sp.
CTCTTCTCGGGTTCTCATCCCTTTTGATTTTCATGCACAAAAAAGCCCCGCTGTTTAGCGAGGCTTCAATGTATAAATTAATGGCGGTCAGGGAGGGATTCGAACCCTCGATACCTTGCGGTATACACACTTTCCAGGCGTGCTCCTTCGGCCACTCGGACACCTGACCAGCTCTACATTTACGATGCAATATTTCAGCTTCAAACCTGCACGCCTGAACGTGCTCGTTACCGTCGTCGTAAACTCCGACGTTTTCTCCGGCAAGCCTCCGAATCAACCTCTCGGACACCTGACCAGCTCTATTTCTTCAATAATTTCAAAGGCTGGATAGCCTCAAAAGTGAAGAGGCGCGCATTGTATCACAGCGGTCTTTCTCCGCAAGGGGTTTAACCAAAAACAAAGGGTTAGATTACAACAACATTGACCTCCGACCGCTCGGTCTTTTTTTCTACTTGCGTGATTCTGTATAAGAAGTAAACTCTGCCACGCTGCTATTCAAGATGTCTTAAAAATAACTATTATATAATGCGCCCTGTAAACAGTCTTAAGAACGCCCTATTCAACTCGTTATATCGATCCTCATTGATCAGTACAGTTTTTGCTGGTCTGATTGTGTGTACGTTGATTTTTCTTTCAGTCGAAAAAGATATGCGGGAGGAAGGCCAATACCTTGGTCAGTTAGTATTTAAAGAGATTCGCCAGGCGATGGATAGCGGTTCAAGTTATGAAGAAGTTAATCAACTTCTTCTGGAATTGAATAATACGGCACCGGATATTGGTTACACTATTCACCGAAGTGATTCGGTTCAGGCTCAGTTTGGTAAAGGACGCGGCCTTACAGATGTAATCACCCAACGATTAGGGAGTAATGATGATGCGACCTATGTTGAGTCTATTGATGAAATTCACTACTACCAGTCACTAAAATTCAATGAGATGTGTTTGCAGTGTCATCAGAATGTATCTGTTGGAGACATTGCCGGTGTTCTTGATATTACCTTTCCAGTCGAGCGTGTTCGCATTCCTATTACTGAAGTATTAATGGGATTGTTTCTGGTGTTTTCAATCACCATCATATCCTCCTATATTGCACTGTCTTCAGACCTGCTTGCTCACATGATTAACCCTTTGCAGATACTTGAGAGAAAACTTAAAGAAACCGAAGGGCATCACGACCTTAACGAACGGCTTCATCTGGATTCAGACCTGAAAGAGATCTTAAGCATTGAGCATTCTTTTAATGCTCAACAAGAGTTGCTGCATGAAGCATTCCATCATGTTGAGCAGGTTTCTATTTATGATCAGCTCACAAACAGTTTCAATCGACATCAGCTTGAGCGTTTGTTAAGTGAAGAAACTATCAGGGCAATCAGACAACAGAAACCCCTGACAATCGCTATGATTGATCTGAACGGTTTCAAACAGATTAACGATAATCATGGCCATCAGGCCGGTGATGAACTTCTTATCCACTTTACCAAAGTGCTTCAATCCAACCTACGAGGAACTGATAAAGTCATTCGTTACGGTGGAGATGAATTTATTGTACTGTTGCCAGACTGTCCAAATGAACAGGCTCAAAAACTTTTTGATAGAATTGAGCAGATCACCACTTCCGAGCCATATCACTATAAAGGCCATGTTCTGTTTACTCAGTTCAGTACTGGCATTGCAGAATTTCCAAAGGAAGCAGAGTCAGAAAATGGCTTTGATCTGATTTCGACCGCAGATGAGCGTATGTACGCAGAGAAAGTACGTAAAAAAGGCTCTCATTCCAGAACATAAAAAAAGCCCGGTGAAACACCGGGCCAAAACTATACCTGGAAGGTAATTAGTTATTAATCAGCCTGACGGCGCAGGAATGCTGGAATATCCAGAAATTCCATATCGTCAGTGCCTGTT
The DNA here is from genome assembly GCA_050633605.1 of Neptuniibacter sp. GTDB lineage: Bacteria > Pseudomonadota > Gammaproteobacteria > Pseudomonadales > Balneatricaceae > Neptuniibacter. Next base: position 7,957 of record JBOEGV010000040.1, read on the forward strand.
TTCTTCATAGCCGGTTGTTCTGCCTCTATTTCTCGATGAATTTCAGTCGGCGGAGTCCTTGGCTTACGTTCAGACTCTATTCGGGCACTACGCATAACCGCTGGCAACTCTAACTGATCAAAGTCAGAAGGAGTCATAGCCGCTGAAGAGACTGCCGTGGTACGACCAGTACCCGTATTCACAACTTCAACATGCTGTTCATCGGCTCGCCCCAAACCTGTTGCTACAACGGTTACGGTCAGATCATCTGTAAGTTCAGGATCAATAACCGTACCAACAACGATAGTGGCGTTCTCTGAAGCGTACTCTTCAACAATGTTACCGACTTCAGAGAACTCGCCCAAGCTGAGATCCAGACCAGCGGTGATATTTACCAAAATACCACTCGCCCCCTTCAGGTCCACATCTTCAAGCAATGGACTGTTTATCGCGGCTTCCGTCGCTTCAATAGCTCGGTCTTCGCCACGGCCACTACCACTACCCATCATCGCCATGCCCATTTCGGCCATGACGGTACGCACATCCGCGAAGTCGACGTTAATCATTCCCGGACGGATAATCAGATCTGCAATGCCCTGAACAGCACCTTTTAACACATCATTTGCTGTATTAAATGCGTTAATCAGGCTGGTATTCTTACCCAGCACCGGCAGCAGTTTTTCATTTGGAATAATAATCAGAGAATCAACATTCTCTTTCAGTTCTTTGATGCCTTCGTCTGCAATTTTCAGACGCTTACGACCTTCAAACGTGAATGGTTTGGTAACCACTGCAACCGTCAGAATCCCCAGGTCTTTAGCAACTTCAGCAACAATTGGCGCCGCTCCAGTACCTGTACCACCGCCCATACCGGCTGTGATAAATACCATATCCGCGCCTTCCAGCATCTCTGCAATACGTTCGCGATCTTCCAGAGCTGCCTCACGGCCCACTTCCGGATTTGCGCCAGCACCCAGACCTTTGGTCAGTTCACCACCAATCTGAATAACTGTTTTGGAAGCCATATGATCAAGTGCCTGAGCATCTGTATTTGCACAAATAAACTCAACACCTTCCACATCACTGTTAACCATGTGCTGAACAGCGTTTCCGCCGCCACCACCAACACCTACAACTTTAATTACGGCGCTTTGAGGAATGCTATCCGCTAACTCAAACATACCGATCTCCTTCCAGTTTTTTACGTTTGCGCTTTATTTATGTTTTAGTAGCGCTTTAATAATCACAAACCCGATAAATTACAGACCAGCTTCAAAAGTTACCCTGAAGCCAGGTTTTCATCCTGCCAAACACACCGATCCGATCCCTGATACGATCCACCATCTCAGTTTCTGGAACCTCGTTGTTAACAACAGACTCTGCATCCAGATCATCGTGTGCGTACTGCAATAACCCCATTGATGTAGCAAAAACAGGATTATTTAAAATATCTTCCATTCCACGAACACCATGAGGGGCTGCCAGTCTAACCGGCATGTGGAAAATTTCTTCAGCTAACTCAACAGCACCTTCCATTTTGGAAGTACCGCCGGTAAGTACAATGCCCGCCGCAATAAGGTCTTCAAAACCACTACGACGCAATTCAGCCTGTATTAAATTGAAAAGTTCTTCATAACGAGGCTCAACAACTTCTGCCAACGCCTGACGGGAAAGATCTCGAGACGGACGATCTCCAACACCCGGCACTTTAATCCTTTCTTCCGGTCCTGCCAGTTGAGCCAGTGCACATGCATATTTAATTTTGATGTCTTCAGCATGCAACATAGGTGTACGCAGAGCCATCGCAATATCGCTGGTCACCTGATCACCGGCAATTGGTATAACCGCTGTATGGCGGATAGAACCACCGGTAAAGATGGATATATCAGAAGTACCGCCACCGACATCGACCATACAAACGCCCAGTTCTTTCTCATCTTCTGTGAGAACGGAATAGCTGGATGCCAGTTGCTCAAGCACTAGATGGTCAACCTCCAGTCCACACCGGCGAACACACTTCTCAATATTTTGAGCAGCGTTCACAGAACCTGTGACCAGATGCACTTTTGCTTCCAACCTAACGCCGGACATGCCTAATGGTTCACGGATACCTTCAGAATGATCAATTTCGTATTCCTGAGGCAGAATATGCAGAATTTTCTGATCAGCTGGAATCGCAACCGCTCGGGCTGCATCGATTACACGCTCAAGATCGTATTCACTCACTTCACGATCACGAACCGCAACGATGCCATGTGAATTCAGACTACTGATGTGGTTTCCTGCAATGCCCACGGTTACAGAATGGATTTTACAGCCAGCCATCAGCTCCGCTTCTTCAACAGCTCGCTGGATAGAGCTCACGGTAGACTCGATGTTAACGACCACCCCTTTTTTAAGGCCTCGGGATGGGTGGGAACCGATACCCACAATATCAATATTACCGTCGACGCCTATTTCACCTACCAGGCAAACCACCTTTGAGGTTCCAATATCCATTGCGACGATCATATTTGAGTTAGCGACCATGTTTCCTTCGTACTATTTACCGTTAATGGCAATAATAATTTTACTAGATGGTTAAAATAAACCAACTAATTTCTCGATGAATTTTTTTTAACACTTAAAGTTTTAAGCGAAGGGTAAATTCAACACCTAACTCCTACTTATTTCTGTTATCGGCAGGTTTTATGTTTTATTAACAAAAAAATTCAATAAATTTCAATAAGCTACCTCACTCGAAATTTTTCAGTCTGCACACTAAAAATATTAATTTTTACTATTTCAATAGGTTAAAAAAAAACCAAAAATCAAAACTTAATATTGATAATTTCATTATAATTCAAATTTAATTTTTGATTTGTAGGCAACTAATCAAAACTTAATATTGATATATTAAATAAATATCAAAATTGAATTATGATTTTTCAAGAAATTTCATTTCTTAATTTCAAAATAAAATTGAGATTTTATGCCAGGATTAAAAAACAGAATTAAAACCTAAAAACAGTATGAATTTTGTTCAGTTAGCGGGGACGGTATGTGTAACCCGTATCGATCTTGTGCCATTGTCTTAACAACGTGTGCTGATTGATGTGCGCTCTGACCGTAGTTATTCCATCCGCCAGAAAGCTGCTATCGAGAAAGTTATTTAACACCTCTTCACCCTGCCCCTGCGCAGCCTGAAGGCAGAAAGCCAAGTAGCGTGGAAAGGGTAAGATGTCATCACGCCAGATTTGGCCGGAATAGAACTGACCTACGCGTTCATGATACTCACGATCAGACTGGCATTTATGGTTGCGGTAATAGTGATCTGTAGAGGTCGTGCACATCTGACCGGTCATACGCTGGCCTGCCAGGTCGAGTGTCTCAACCTCAACCCACTGAAAGCGGTGTTCTCGCTCAATAAGGAAAGCAAAATCTGCCGCTGTGCATTCAAACTGGGAGCAAAGAATTTCTCCCTCAGGGTCGGTCTGAGTCGAGCAGGAAGCGATTTCAAGAGAATCTGGGGCCACAGCATGACGGCTAAGAAAAACAATTCCCACCTTATTGAAGACTCGCCGGTAGCCCGACACCGATACAATACGAAAGTTTTGCAGCCCAGGAACGGTCTCCCGGGCAGATTGTTCAGAAAGTAGGGAGCCGTAACCCACCACCGAGATCATTACTGATCAGTCTCCGCTGCTTTCTCCAGCAGATCCGGTGCAATCTTCTTCTTACTATCAGCGCCCAGTTTTTGCAGCATCGCAACCTGATTAACCAGATTACCCCTGCCACTCACCAGACGTTTATGTGCAGTCTCAAACGATTGTTGGGTTCGATCCAGGTTTTTACCTATATCTTCAACGGATTCGACAAAACCAACAAACTTATCATGCAGCTCACCACCACGTTTAGCGATCTCTCGGGCATTCTGATTTTGATGTTCATAGCGCCAGATATTGTGGATAGTCCTTAAGGTCACCATTAAGGTAGCAGGGCTCACAAGCATTATATTGCGATCAAATGCTTCTTTAAACAACGAAGCCTCACGCTCAAGCGCTAACAGGAACGCCCCTTCAATTGGAATGAAGAGTAAAACAAAGTCCAGCGTACGAATGGTTTCCAGAGATTCATAGGCTTTGTCGCTCAGACCTTTTATATGCCCCCGGACAGACAGAATATGTTCCCTCAGGAAACGCTCTTTAGCGGCATCATCATCGGTCGAGCAATACTGCTCATAAGCCGTCAGTGAAACTTTGGCATCAACAATAATATCTTTGCCGTCTGGCAGACGAATGATGGCATCAGGTTGATAACGCTTACCCTCTTGAGATACAGACACCTGTAACTCAAACTCATGACCTTTACGCAGCCCGGATTCCTCAAGCGCACGCTCCAGAACCACTTCCCCCCAGTTGCCCTGAGTCTTACTTTCACCTTTCAGAGCGTTGGTCAGGTTTATCGCATCTTCACTCATCTGCTGATTAAGATGCTTCAGATGAGTAATCTGCTCATGGAGCGCACGACGGTCTTTCGCTTCCTTATCATAAACATCTTCCACCCGGCGCTTAAACTCACCCAGCTGATCACGTAGTGGATTCAGCAGATGACCGATGTTCTCTTTATTATTCTCATTGAAACGTTTGGATTTTTCATCAAAAATCCGGTTAGCCAGATTCTGGAACTCTTGCTTCAGCTGTTCTCTTGCCTGCTCCAGAGTTTTCAATTTTTCGTTATGCGAAGTACGCTCTGTTTCCAGACGTGCTTCAAGCTCCGCAACAACCTCATTTCGATCAGCCAACTGAAAAGCCGTTTGTTCCAGTTTTTTCTCAACCACAGATTTATCATTCACCGTTTGGGATAAATGGGGCTCCAGATTATTTAAACGCTCATCCAGACGAGTTTTCTGTAGATCCAGATGATGCAACTCCTGCTGTAAAGAAGCCAACTGCTGTTGAAGCTTCTCATTCTGATCAGATAACAGCCCTTGTTCTGCACGTTGAGAATCAAGCTGATTTTGCAACTGACTTTCACGATCTGTCCATTCCTGCGTGCGCTTGCGTAACAAGGTGAAAGCAAGGACTGTGCAAAGTACAACGCTGGCTAATGCACCTATTAAAATGCTCTGTTGATCTAAGTCTACGAATAAATCTGCCATAGTCCGTTACCAGTACAGGTAAAGAACAGGAAGTGAAGCAATGGATAGAATCGACATAATGAATAAGCCTTTTACATTTCCAATCATTTGCTGAACTACAACAAAATGAAAAACCGGGAATGTAATAAACATACATACGAGAGGAATCCACCAATCCAGGTGGCTGAATCCATAAGCCGCTGCAAATATGAAAGCTACCGCTGCAAGGTTACCGGCGAGTACAATTTTAGTCATACCTGCTCGAGTTGCAGCAAAGGATGGCCTATCTTCCTCTGGCAGCTTGTTAATGGCTCCCGCACATAAAGCACCAGACATAGAAACCATACCTGTAATGATAAAGATAAAAATAGGATCTATTAAAGGCACAACACTCTCCGGTATTCAGTAATTTTGAGTCAGCATTGTAAGGGTTTTACCGCTTTTCACCAAAGTTAAGCGGGAAAGAATTTAAACATTAAGCCATAAGCTTATTACTTCTTAGGATATGTCGTACCTTCTTTGTAATTTCAAAAGAATAATCACACGATTAAGGTTCTGCCCACTGCGTTCCAGGCGTAAAAATTCGTGGGCATTACTGCTTGCAGAATAATGCATATTTCCCTCCTTTTTGCTTGTCCTGGCAACTGCATTGTAAAATCCACCCTTTCACGGGCAGGAAGAAGATTTTTAATGCTGATTTTCAAAGGACTGCGCAAGTTAATCTATCGTCATTTCAAAAATATGCGTTGGCAAGCAGTCTTTGCCCTCTTGCTCTCATATGGCCTAAGTAGCTGGTTGTTGATGAACTATGCTGGAGAAAGCCACCTAATTGGTCATGATTTTCTCTATTGGCTGGTTGTAACTGCGTCTACTGTTGGTTACGGAGATCTGTCCCCGGAAACAGCTTTAGGAAAGTCGTTTGTAGCTTTCTATATTATCCCCTTCGGATTAGGATTATTTGCACTAACAGTCGGAAAATTTGCTGCATTCAGCGCCTTTCAGTGGAGAAAAGGAATCATGGGCCTTAAAGATCTGGAACTACATAACCACATTGTCGTGGTTGGCTGGAATGAGCAAAGAACACTGCCATTGCTGAAACTCCTGAAAGCAGAAGCTCAGCAAAACCTCAATCGAGATATCTGCCTCTGTGTTTCCGAAGATATGGATAATCCGATGCCTGGTACAGTCGAGTTTGTCCGTACACTGACACTTAACGATAAAGATGAATTAAACCGGGCATCCATAAAGGACGCTTCAACCATCATTATTGACTGTGCCCAGGATGATCAGACCCTCAGTTTCAACGGAAATGATGGTAAAAACTGCCATGGACCCAGGCTCCAGCATTTTGCATCACGAACTGTTAAATGCCACCAAAGGCATGACTCAATACTCCATTGTTATGCCAGAGAATCTGCCCGAGATTACGGTAAGAGATCTTTATGTGCCTTTAAAAGAAAACTATAGCGCAACTCTGATCGCCGTTAACCTCAACCATGATGGTGAGCCGGAAGTGAACCCTTCTCTTGAAAAGCGTATTCAGTCTGGCTGCACCATTTATTATATTGCGCAATCACGACTAAAAGAGCTGAACTGGTCTGATATAACCGCACAGAATTAAAAGGTTTTTACGAAGGATGCCTGTGAGAAACTTTATTATCCCCTTATTGATGCTATTAGCCATAAATGTATCCGCAGAAACGACTCAGTTCAGAATTATAGACAACAGTTACACCCTATGTGACTCAAAAGAGCGTTACCAACAACTGTTGAGATGGTCCCTTTATGGGGTGGGCAACCCGCCAGAATCAGGCTGTTTTCCTGCTCCAGCAAATGCAAAAGCAATTATCAAGCAGTGCCCTGAAAATGATATTATGATCTGCCATTTTCATATCACCCCTGAAGATGGCAGTCCGGCATTTGAAGCCTGGGCAAGCAAAGTCATGTTACGTCCTGAAAAATAGAGAAGCATTACGTGGAATTTCTTGTAAACGAAGCAATCGAAGATTACGCCTTCCAAAACACAACCCCTGAACCTGAACTCCTTCAGGAGCTGATTGATGAAACCAACAAAAATATGGGCTGGCCACAAAAACTATCCGGGCGTTTGGTTGGACGCACACTTAAGTTTCTAGTTCAGCTCCACCAGCCTAAGAATGTGCTCGAGATTGGCATGTTCACAGGTTATTCAGCCTTGTCGATTGCTGAAGGTATGCCAGAAGATGGGCGCATAATCTGTTGCGAAACCAATCCACGTGCTATCGATTTCGCCAAAACTTTTTTTGAACGCAGTCCTCACGGTCATAAAATTGAAGTCATTTTCGGCAAAGCTATCGAAACCATCGAGACTCTTGATATGCAACTGGACTTCACCTTTATTGATGCCGACAAACGCAACTACCTCAATTACTATCATAAAGCGCTTGAGATGACGCGTCCGGGTGGGCTGATTGTTCTCGATAACATGCTCTGGTCCGGTAAAGTCGTTCAGCCCGAGTCGGATATCGACGATGTACTGGTGCAATTGAATAAAGAGATTGCTGAAGACCCGAATGTAGAAAATATATTCCTCACCGTTCGCGACGGAATGAATGTGGTAAGGAAGCTAAGATGATTTTTCAGCTGAAGCATCTGAATACAGATAACCCTTCAATTGAACAAATTAGCCCGGACAGCACTCCAACAGAAAGTGACTCTGTCATTATTGACCAGGTATCTAAGCTGTTAGAACTTTATCTGGAAACAGATGAAAGCTCATCTCTGATGCCTTTATTAATCCAAATCCGGGATCAATATCTGCAAGACCTTGATATGGTCAACGCGGTACCGGAAATCTATGGACTGATTTACTGGCTGTTGGCAGATTATGGTGTTGATAACCGCGGTGAGTCATTAGAAGAAACAGCAGACCGTTTAGGTGATCTCGATATAGAAAACGATGCTGATCGCTATACTGATCTGATATTCCATTTAAAAGACGCCGTCGAGCGTATCTACGATATAGAGCTGGAATAGCCAGTTACTTTTTTCTAAGGGGGCAACATGCAAGTCAGGACTAAGCTGCTTTTGTGGCTTCTGCCCCCCCTGCTCCTGTTGTCGTCTACAGCCGGGCTCTATTTCTTATCCCCTCAGATTGCCCAATACGCCTTCAATAACTGGTTACAGAAACAAAATTTTTCTCAGGTAAAACTATCCATGCATCCACCCGGCTGGAATGAGTTGCGGATAGAGCGAATTTCGCTGGTCAAACAAGAACAAAATAAAGAGATCCATATTGATCTGCGTAATCTGATATTGCGCTTTAACCCCGTTGAAATGTTCCTTCAGCAGCGTTTGAAAGAACTGCTGATCAATGAATCAAGCGTCAACATCCATTACAAAGAAATAGTTGAAAGCGATACCCCAACTCAGGAAATAGATTTAAGCAACGTTCTGCCCAGCCAATGGTTTAAACACGTTCCGGTCGACCTGCTGCGGATTGGCGAATTAAAACTAAAACTGGATTACCCAGAAGATATACCTGACTGGCAATTCACCGGAGCAATTCACTTTACTCCGCACCAACTCACCAGCCGCATTCATTTCCAGCGGGCCCAACAGGATTTGGGCTGGGCCGACTTGGAAACCCGCACTGATGACCACTTCAACTTACGCTTATTACTCGAAGACCAGCCCGTACTGGTCATCGATGGTCAACTTTATTATGAAAATGCGCTGAAACTGAAATCCAGCCAATTGATCGAACTCGGTGGTTTTCTGAACTGGCAACAAAAAGTACTGAATCTGGAAACCCATCTTCCTGCGATAACCGGTTCACTGACGGCAAAAGGCGTAACGGCTTTTCCGCTCAAGACCCGGTTTACACCTGATGCTTTGCTTTTGAGCGTAGAATCGCAACAAACTATTGAGACAAACTTCAAGCTTAAACAACCCAGCCCACAGATTGCAGAGCTAACAGCTGCCATCATGGGTCAACTTCAATTTTCCACGAACTTTCTTAATCTGTCATTGAGCGATAAAACCCGTTTTACTGCTAAAAGGGTAAAACTGGAAGCCGCCCAAAAACCACTTTCACACGTGATTATTGAGTTACAAAAAAACCTGTCTGTGAAAACTGACCTGTCTTCTGCTATGCGGAATGAACCTATGACTCCAATCATCACTGAGTCTCTGTTCAAATTATCCATACCGGAAATTTTGCTTGCTCAGGGCAAACTTGATCCAACCGTTACACTGTTAAGAATTAACCCGATTCAGAACCTTCAGGAAATGTCAGGCAGCCTGAGTACAAACAACCTTAATTTTCACCTCCCAGAACAACGGCTTCCATCCCTGAACCTGAATTTGGATTTCATCTTGAAAGGCTCACAACTACAAAGCCAATACACTCTCGCAACCACAGAGTTGCCTGTTTCCCTCAGCGGTAACCTGACCAGTAATTTTGAGAGATCCAACTCTGAAGTGAACTGGAAACTCGAGCCGATAGCACTCAAAAACATTGATCGCACCCTTACGCCCTATCTGACCATTCCACCAGAGATAAGCATCAGCCAAGGAACCCTGTTCCATAATGGCTCAGCAAAATTCAATAACGGTAAACTGTCTGCAACTACGTTTAACAGCATCCGTTCAGCTGAAGCCCGCTGGGAAGACTATCTATTAGACAGTATCGACTGGGACTCCCGAACCATACTCACCACCGCAGGAAAAATCAGAGATAAAGGCTCTGTTAAGCTGAAACGCGCTAAAACAGGTGTTGATATCACAGAAATTGAAACAGGATATAGCTTTACCTACAGCAGCGATGGTCAATTACTCAGCCTGAAGGAGATTAGCGCCAAGCTTCTGGAGGGTGAAGTCAGAATAGAACCTTTTACTCTGGACCCGGCTGAACCAGACTTCTCAACATCTGTCACGGTTCAACAAATTGACCTTGGCGAAGTATTAAGCCTGGAACAGCAACAAGGGCTTTCTGGTGAAGGTAAACTGTCTGGCAGTTTTCCATTACGGTTCAGTCAGGGCGAATTGACGATCGAAGATGGCGGCTTATTCAGTCTGCAGCCTGGGGGCAAAATTATATTTGCACCTAATCCAACAGTACTGGCTTATGCCGCTACCAATGTCGGGCTGAAAATAGCGTTGGAAGCATTGGAAAACTTCCATTTTGATACACTGGATATCAAATTGAATTACAGCAAAGATGGCACTGCACATCTGAATACGCGCCTAAAAGGCAACAACCCGGATTGGAATGACGGCCATCCGGTTGACTTCACAATCAATATTGAGGAAAACATACCTAAGTTACTGCAAGCGCTTCAATTTACTGAAAAATTGACTAAATCGATTGAGAAACGTTACCGTTAGAAAAATTGAACAGAGGAACAGCCATGAAACCAAATTATCTACTGCAAACCAGTGTGCTTCTTTTAGCGCTGGCGAGTGTAAGCGGTTGTTCACCACGTGTGGAGGTCGCTGTACCCAGCGAACCGATCACGATTAATCTCAACGTCAAGATCGAGCATGAGATTCTGGTTAAAGTTGATAAAGAGATTGATGAACTCCTATCCGAAAACAGCGATATATTTTAAAGGGAGGTACACACTATGAAACTGAATTTAAGTAAAATGCTGACCTTGTTAGCCCTGACTTTATCCCTGATTGCTGTTCCGGTCTGGGCTATTTCTAAAGATGAAGCCAAAGCCAAAGGATTGATTGGCGAACAAAGCAATGGTTATCTCGGCATTGTCACTGCCTCACCAAATGCAGATTTAAAAACACTGGTAAATACGATCAACAATAAACGCAAAGCCGCGTACGTTAAAAGCGCTAGCAAAGCAGGAGTTGAACGTAATGTCTTTGAAGCTCGCATGGGCCAGAGGTTGCAGGATAAAACCCCGGCAGGGCAATATATAAAATTACCGAACGGTAAATGGAAGAAAAAGTAATCTGACTAACCCGTAATCTAGAACTACGGACTGAGAGCATTATGGCTAAAAAAGAACCCCGTTATCGTCGTCTGAATGCTCTTGGTTTTTTCTGTTGTCTCAGTTTTTTTCTTTACCTGTTTTTCTGTCTGCAAACTTCGGTAACAGGGCATGCAACACCTTTTGCATCCCTTATTCGCTTAACCCTGCTATCAAATACCCTGCTGTTCTTTATTGCACTAATCCATAACCCTTACGTTAGCGGGCAGCGCTTCTATAGTTTTATCAATATGCTGTTAACTTTGTCTGGCATTGGTACCGCAGCTAACCACTTATGGATTCAAGCCAAACCCGAGTTGATCAACGCCTCACTGCTTTCTCTGTGCGAAAAACCCTTTGAAAACCTCATGGCTCAACAACCCACCTTGCCCGATAAACTTGTCTTGCTCTATAACCTTTCAGGCAACTGCACCGCCGAAAGTCTGGCACCCCTTCCGATTGGCTTCCCTGCACAAACTTTACTTATATTTGTACTACTGTTTCTGCTTTGCTGGAAAACATTTATTCACCGTCCAAAGGCGCAAGGTATGTTTCTGTGATAAAACCAGGATTATTTATTCTTCTTGCCTGTTTCATCACACTCAATACCTATGCTGAAGATGCACCCTGGACACTAAACCTTTACTTTGAAAACGACCTTTTTTCAGAGACCGATCAGAACTATACCAACGGTGTTCGAGCGTCATGGGTATCGCCCAACGTCGAAAGTTATCTGGAAGATGAACGTTTGCCGGCATGGACCCGTGACATCAACCAGTACCTGCCCTTGTTTGACCCAGCTGACGCAAATGACCGTAATATACAACGCAACCTGGTACTGAGTCTGGGGCAACAAATTTACACCCCAACAGATATAGAACGCAGAACAGTTGATCCAGATGACCGCCCTTATGCAGGCTGGCTCTATGGCAGCATCGCTTACCATAGCCGGACCAAAAACAAGATGAATACCGCAGAGTTAAATTTAGGCATTGTTGGCCCCTGGGCAATGGGCGAACAAGCACAAGATTCTATCCATAGCCTGCGTGGCTTTAAGAAATTCAACGGCTGGGATAACCAACTGAAAAATGAACCCGGATTTCAATTAGTTTATGAGCATAAAAATCGTATTACTAAAGGCTATCTGACACCATTACTTGAATACGACACCATCCTGCACGGTGGCATAAGTCTGGGGAATATTGCCACTTACGCTAACGGTGGTGCAGAATTTCGTTTTGGCTGGAACCTTCCTCAGGACTTTGGCACCTCAGCATTACGCTCTGGTGGCGATAACAGCGCTCCAGGGCTGGGGGATGGTCGTTACCAACGCGGTAGCCGTAACAATAATCTGGGCGTGCATGCCTTTATTTCAATGGACGGTCGATGGGTTTTGCAAGATATCTTCCTCGATGGCAATACCTTCCGCGACAGTCATTCAATCGATAAAGAGAACCTGGTGGGCGAAACCGCCTTTGGCGTTGCTGCACTTTATCACGGCTGGAAACTCTCCTTTGCCCGCGTACACAGAAGCAAAGAGTTTAAACGACAGGACAGATCTCATTCCTTCGGCTCCTTGAGTTTGAGTTACTCATACAGCCTTTGAATATTCCATTCACCTGGAAGAAAGGTGATAATCCTAAAAAAGAGCGAATTGATAACCGATGAGAAGTAGTAACCTGGTGATGACGTCAACAATCATAGCACTCGGTTATTTCCTGATGGGTATGATCGGCCAGATGATGGCCATCCCACCAGGATATGCGACCCTATTCTGGCCAGCTTCAGGCTTGGCTCTGGGCGCTAGTCTGATCTGGAAGACAAAGGCTCTGCCAGGGGTTTTCTTAGGTTCTTTTTTCGTTAACTTATATATTTCCAATGCCTCAACCGAGTTTGAAACACTCATTGTTCTCCCTGTTCTGATCGCCCTCGGTGCCACTTTGCAAGCCTATGTTGGCGCTCGCTTAGTCAACAGGCTGATTGGCTTCCCTTTTTCTTTCCATACGCCAAAACAAGCCTTACATTTTGTACTTCTGGGCGGGCCAGTCAGTGCGTTGGTTAATTCCACAATCAGCTGCTTTTCCCTTCTGCTGTTTGGTGTTATTCCGGCCGAGCAGTTTCCAATCAACTGGCTTAACTGGTGGCTGGGAGACTCTCTGGGAGTAATCGTATTAGTACCCTGGCTTCTTATACTTTTTCCCAAACTGTCTAATGCCCGTGCACCATACAGCAGCAACCTGTTAGCCAGTCTGTTGCTGATTACAGGAGCCACCTTTATGTTCTCTGTGGCAATCGCCCAGTTTGAACAAAAGAAACAAAATGAACAGTTCAATAAAAATGCAGACCTACTGGCCCAAACCCTGCAATCTGAAGTTGATAGCATAATAGACACTTTATACAGCCTGAGCAGCTTTATTTTGACCAATAAACAGCTCAACCCAGAACTGTTTCGTCATTACACTGCCCCCATATTAGCCCGTAAACCAAGTATCCATGGTCTTTCATGGAATATTGCATTTTCTGGATCAGAGCTTGAACAGTTTAATCAGGATATGTCCCGACTCTATACGGATGAAAACATAGTTTTCCGTACCACTCAACGCAGTGAATCTGGCGACTTAATTCCTGCATCACAAAGAGACAAGCATATAGTTGTAAGTTTTATTGAACCTTTAACCACCAACCGTTCTGCTTTAGGTTATGACGTATACTCTCAGGATCTTAGAAAACAAGCTTTAGATAATGCGCAACGCCTGAGACAAGAAGTCAGTACTCTCCCAATCAGATTAGTACAGGAAAAAGAAAACCAAGCGGGCGTGCTTATTTTCCTTCCCGTTTTCTCTCCACAAACAGAAGAACTTCTAGGTTTTGTCACAGCAGTATTGCGGATAGGCCATCTGACACACTCAGCCTTGCTGGATAAAATGCTGCCAAATACCAGCTTAGTGTTATTTGATCCTTTAGCTGAAGAAAATCATACACTTTTGTATTCAGCAGGTGATGTAGAGTGGACATACTCACTCCTGGCTAATCACGGTCTGCATTCTCCTTTTCCAATGATGCGGCAGAATCCAGTGTCCGTAGGAGGCCACTCCTGGACACTCATGCAGGTCAGCCAAGACTCTTTTCTCTATCAGCCCTGGGGCGTTCATCTTCTGATTGTTTGCGGTCTGGTCATTTCAGGATTACTGAACTGGTTTATGATCATCTTCGCCGGACATACCTACGAAATTGAGCACCAGGTAACAGCCCGGACTAAAGAACTTTCAAAAATAAACCACATGTTCGACAGTGCTCAGAAGTTAGCCAACGTAGGTCACTGGGAGTGGAATATAAAGACAGGAAGATTATGGTGGTCTGATGAGATCTTTCGCATTTTTGGTCGCAAGAAAGAACACCTTAATGAGAGCTACCTGACTTTTATTGAAACGGTTCACCCTGATGACCGGGCCTTAGTCACCAAAGCTCTAGATAGCGCCATTGCAGAACACAAAGACTATCAGGTTGAACATCGGTTACTGCTTCCCGACGGCTCGGAAAAAAATGTTTATGAACAAGGTGAAATTATCTTCGATGATGAAGATAATCCCTCCAGTGTAATTGGCATCGTGCAAGATATCACCGAACGAAAATCAGCCGAAGAACAATTAATCAATAAAGAACAAATTTACCGTCAAATGTTTGAAAATAACACTGCGGTTAAGCTTCTTATTGATCCCGTCGCCGGCACGATTGTCAGGGCAAACCAAGCTGCCTGTGACTACTATGGTTACAGTAAAGAAGAACTCACCACAATGACTATCTCGCAGATTAATACCCTCTCTCCTGCCGAGGTCAAAAAGGAGATGACTGCGGTTGATCAAGGTCTTAAAAAAATCTGCTGTTTCAAACACCGCTTAGCTTCAGGCGAGATCCGGGATGTTGAGGTACACACCGGACCTGTACAACTGTCAGAACAACATCTGCTCTACTCTATTGTGGTCGATGTCACCTCACGCAATCATTATGAACAAGAGCTTGAAACTACAGCCAAAGAGCTACAACAAGAAAGAACAAGACTGTCTGAAATTATATGGGCAACCAATATCGGCACCTGGGAATGGAATATAAGTACCGGTGCAACACAATTTAACGAACGCTGGGCAGAGATCCTTGGTTTTTCACTACAGGACCTACAGCCAACCTCCATCGCCACACAGAACATGTTGATGCATCCTGATGACCTGGCTCGCTCTCAGCAGATTATGCAGGAAACATTTAGTGGGCAAAGAGATCACTATGAGCTTGAAAGCCGGATGCGCCACAAAAAAGGTCACTGGGTTTGGGTGCTTATCCGAGGCAAAGTAACCGAATGGTCTGAAGACGGGCAAGCTTTACGTATGTCTGGCACTGAAACTGACATTACTGCACGTAAACAGCGTGAGAACGAAATTAATCGACTGGCAACAACCGACTCACTGACTGGGCTGGCTAATCGCAGCTACTTCAACAAACGCCTGTCTGAAACAATTAAAATTTCAGCACGCACCCAACAAAGTTTCACCTTGATGATGTTAGACCTGGATGGTTTTAAACCAGTCAACGACAAATATGGTCATCCCGTAGGTGACGCCTTGTTGAAAGAATTTGCCTGGGATTTAGCAAGCTTGTGTCGCGAATCCGATGTTGTCGCACGTTTGGGAGGTGATGAATTCGTGATTATTCTGACCTCAACAGAAAATAGTCAGGGTGCGGAAACATTAGCTGAGCGAATTCTGCAGAAAAACGATCAGGTTCGCCGTATAGAAGGTAACAAGATAAAAGTAGGCGTCAGTATAGGTATCAGCAGTTATCCCGAATTGGATACACAGGATAAACTGATTAAAGCTGCCGATGATGCACTTTACGAAGCTAAGCACTCAGGGCGAAACATGTTTAAGACCTACGGGTAAAAAGGACAAGAACACCTACTCTTGATTAAGTTTGAGTAACTGCAATCACTGAAGTGGTCTGCGGTAACAACCATGAAGTAGCACCACTTTAATGGACATAATTAATGGTTAGCCGTAAATAAATATCAGAGAGGCTGCTCATGACCGTACAACGAAAACAAATGATCCAGGCTTTGTTAAAAAGCATTGAGACCGGTGATCCTGCTTCAATTTCTGTCGTTAACCCGAACAAATATATCCAACACAATCCGCAGACCCACGAAGGGGGGGAAGGATTGGCGGCTTTGTTTAAGCGTCTGTCTCTTACATCCCCGCGGGTAAATATCGTTCGAATTTTTTCTGATGGTGATTTTGTATTCGGGCATACTGAATACGACTTCAGCACATCTCGAGTTGGCTTTGAGGTGTTCCGCTTTGAAGGGGAGCAAACTGTAGAGCATTGGGACAACATTCAGTCGAGGAGCGGCCCTAACCTATCCGGGCACTCGATGGTTGATGGTCCGACCGATGTGCGTGATTTAGATAAGACGGAAGCAAATCGCTCGTTGGTCAAAAAATTCTTAGAAACAGTTCTTATCGGTGGTCAAATTGATCAGCTGCCGGACTTTGTTTCCGAAGCGTATACTGAGCATAACCCACTCTTGCATGATGGATTACCTTCGTTACGTCAGGTACTGGCCGCGTGCAACGCAGATTCTGAACCGACCCTACTCTACGAGAGAGCACACCGTATACTCGCAGAGGGTAATTTCGTGTTGGCCGTTTGCGAGGGCTACCGCGCAGGCCAGCACACATCCTTCTATGATCTGTTCAGAATCGAAGACTCAATGATCGCCGAACATTGGGATACCATAGAAAAGGTTGCCCCCAAAAGCGAGTGGAAAAATGATAATGGGAAGTTTTAGCCGCAGACAGCTAACAAAAAAATTATCGGGTCCCAATGAGGCTAGCCCATGATTTTTGCGTCAAATTTATCTTCAGTAACCGCTCTGTCACCGAGGTAGAAGCTTATGAAACTAAAGCTCCAATCCACCATCACCTGCCCTGAATGTGGGCACAAGGAAGTGGAAACAATGCCCGAGGATTTCTGCCAATTTTTCTATGACTGTAAGGGCTGTAAAGCTCTGCTCAAACCAAAGGCCGGAGACTGTTGTGTGTTCTGTTCTTATGGCGATACTCCCTGCCCGCCGATCCAGCTGGATAAACCTTGCTGCCACCGATAAATATCTAAAAGCATAAACCGGTAGAGTGGCAACGGCCCCTCTCTGTAGCACACAAGCTATAACATACACATCTGAACACGACCTACTCTTTTAGAAAGCTTTGCTCCCACTTAGCTATTTCCGCTCTTACCAGTTGCTTAAATTTTTCCGGATCGTTTTCTATCAGCTTTTGTTTCTCGGGCGGTATTCTCAAACTGTCACTGATATTGCGGTTCGCCCAGCAGGTGAGTTCCACCATCATATTCAGTAAATCCTTACCACTCTCAGTGAGGTAATAGAGTTTTCTACGGCCACTGCCAGGGTGCGGAATCGAACTTACCAAGCCTTCATGCTCAAGCTTTTTTAGTCGATCGGTGAGAATGCTGCTGGAAATTTGTTCCTCTTTTGCAAGCATATCTTTGTATTCATGTAAGCCCAGGAACATAAGGTTCCGGATAACCAGAAGAGTCCAGTGGTCTCCAATAATATCCAGTGCACAGGCTACTGGGCAGCCGGTACGGGTTCTGTGTTCAATTTTAGCGACCATAAAATAATACTTGCATGATAGAATTAATTAAATTACTTTTATTATAGAAGTATAATAACCGTAAGGTATTGCTATGTACAAACGAATGGGTTTATTTGTAGTTTTATATTTTGTGATTACCATGTCATGGGCTTACCCTTGGCATATGGTATTTTTCCATGACCAGTATATTGAATGGGGGGCTTTTCAACGCGCTGAACCTATTATGCAATTGGGTATAGCAGCCATAATTGTACAGGGTCTGGTGATAAGCTACTTATATGAAAGGATGGCTGTGCAATCTGGGAATGTTTACCGAAATGCAATTCAGTTTAATTTGATTATTGGCTTAATGACCTACACCGCTATGGGCTTTGCCACAGCGGCTAAATTTCAAATCGAACCCGTTGCAGACTTTCTCATATATCACACAATTTTTCAGTTTATTCAGTTCACTTTAACCGGTTTAGCTTTGGGTTGGGTTTACAGAAATACCTCCTCCTGAAATTAAATCATAACAAGGCCAAGCCTCCCTTTTCACTCAGTAAAAGAACTAAAACCCTATGGACACAGACGCAGATAAACTAGGCTTTGAGGTGGTTGAGTCTGCAACCACCAACAACAAGACAACCGCAGAAAGCAACAATAGTCCTGAAAAACGCATCGCCGATACCGCTGAAGTAGTGGCACTGGTTTATAAGGGTATTGAGGTTCATATTGGTAATATCGAACTTGATGAAAACGGAAACCTCACAGGCCGGGTATCTGATTTCTTAAATATCTGCTCTACCCAGTATGAAGGCCTTACATTAGGTCAGGCACTCTCCTTCCGCTATCCGCATGTGCAGCATGTATGCTGATGCGCATAGCATTTAATAATGTATTTATCCGGAAATCTATAGGAACAGAGTTGTTTATGGTGGGTTTGAAACACCTGATGGGCGTTCAAATTTCAGAATATAACCTTTAAATTCTTGATCCAGATACTTTTCTGTACCCTCGGGCTTAAATTCAGAAGATGAAAACCCGTACTCAATCATTTGTTTACTGAGTTTGGTTTTTCTGCCACGGCCTGGGTCGACAATAATCACTTCACATTCTGGCTTAGCATGGTTTTCTATAAAGTGAGACAGTAGTTTGATGTGTCCATCTTCATACAACAAGTCACTGCCTATAATCAGATCAAAGTGACCTAAGGTGTCATTTGAATCCGCCCAGTCTACACGCTCAAAATCGATATCATCGTCACCATTCAACAAAACATTCCTTTCCAGAAAAGTCTGCACCTCTGGGTGATAGTCCGTTGAGGTAATATCTGCCTGTTGTTTATTCAATAACAAACTGGAAAGTGCCATACCACAACCGACTTCCAGTATCCGCTTAGAGTCAGTATCAAAGTCACACATATAGTGCGCAAGGACCATACTCGATGGCCAAACCACACCAAAAAGCGGCCAGGTTGCTGATGAAATACCAATGTCTTCCGCGATGCCTTCAGGGTCATGAAACTCCTGACGGTTGCGTAAAGTACAGAGATGAATATCAATTTTACCAAACTCGACAGTCTGATAACTCAAGCGGAGATCTGTCATTTGTGCACCTCAATAGTTAGCGCTCGGCCAGCTATCGAAGACAAATGACAAAACGAGGATATTTAACTACCGTAAAGCACTGAGCAAAAAACGCAATGCATTTGGTAAACATAGCTCAACTTTAGATACTTAGATAAATGGAGCCCTGACCGGGTAACATTTCTGGGGGTACCAGACACAACTGTGCGGTTATTTTTATCTAATCAATATAATTATTTAGTATTTGGTCTGGTTGCGTTTTTACTCCAATAGAGACATATTACGGGTATAGGGAAATATCTGTGCAGAACATTGCACATACCATTATCACAACGCGCATGTTTGTTTTTATTGGAAGAAAATAACAGTGCTGTCTTTAAAGTTTATTCGTTCCATTCCGTTGCCCTAACTGATGCTTTTTCTGAAAAAGAAAAACATGCATGCCGTTATAATTTAGTAACTTCAAGTATGACTATTGAACTTCGTAAACGAATGAATGCGTTAAAAAAGGAAATTACTCAACGTGAGGATGCTGCTCGGGTAACCGCTCACCGAATTGCTATAGCGCAGGCTGATTTTGAGGATAGCCGCCGTCTTAACCGCAAACAGGACATTTTTCAAAAAAAACAGAGCACTTCTGAAGTTAAAATTGTTGAACTGGCAGAAACGCAAATGGGTTTAATTGAAGAAGCCTTACTCATTGCAAAATCTGCCGAAGAACGAGCATTTAAAGCTGAAATAAAAACATTGGCTGCTGAGAGGCATGCTTTGTTCGCCATTATTATTTCCGTATTTTCTTTAACCTTTATGGCTGCTCAATACCTTGTCGTTAATGGTGTTTAAGGATTTTAAACACGGCCAAAACTTCCCTACTGCACGTTAGATATGCTGTATTTGCTGTAGACAGGTTCAGCTACTAGGCTACATAAGCATATTAGGCCTTGGCAGACGCTCCCTAGTGCAAATTTGAATCTCGCCAAGGACTCCATTTCCGCTGTTATTATTCAGGATAACCCTATGAAAAAAGTAGCCATTGTCCAAGAGTCACCCATACTTTTAGATAAAGAAAAAACCATTGAACTGGCGGTTAGCTTAGTTGATAAAGCAGCAGAAAATAGAGCAGACCTTGTAGTATTTCCTGAAGCTTTTATTTCCGGATATCCAGCATGGATATGGCGCCTTCGTCCGGGTGGAGATTGGGGATTAAATGAAGAAATACATGCACGGTTCCTTAGCAGTTCTGTAAACATCGACAAAGACGAATTATCTCCGCTGTGTGAGGCTGCAAAAAGAAATAAACTGACTATTGTCTGCGGAATGAATGAAGTAGACAGCCAGTTAAGCAGAGCGACTATTTACAACACCGTTGTCATTATCGGTGAAGGCGAAGAAATCCTGAACCGACACCGTAAATTAATGCCCACAAACCCCGAGAGAATGGTATGGGGATTTGGTGATGGCAGCGGCCTAAAGGTCGTCGATACCTCGGCAGGAAAGGTCGGCACATTAATTTGCTGGGAAAACTATATGCCATTGGCAAGATACGCGCTTTACGCCCAAGGAGTTGAAATCTATGTGGCACCTACTTATGACAGTGGAGATGAATGGATAGGTACCATGCAGCATATTGCCAGAGAAGCTCGCTGCTGGGTCATTTGCAGCGGTGTCGCTCTGAGGCAGGATGATATCCCGGATGATTTTCCCAATAAGGCAGCATTGTACCCGGATTCAGAGGATTGGATTAACGCCGGGGACTCACTTGTTGTAGCTCCTGGAGGGGAAATAATTTCAGGGCCGTTACGAGAAGAAAAAGGACTGTTGTATGCCGAAATAGATACAGATCGGGTTGCACGGTCGAAAAGAGCTCTGGATGTTGCAGGCCATTATTCAAGGCCAGATGTATTTACACTCACAGTCGATACTCAACCCCAGAGTCCCGTGCAATTCAAATAGTTATTAATGATGGTATATACAGCGATTGTTACAGAAAATTTAGACTGGTGAACTGTAATTAGTATTGTCCATCAAACCTACACAATCATTATGATAACAGCGGGGCCAGCATTATCGTTCTGGCCCCGCTGTTATCAGCTTACCTTCGACTCTTCGCTTAAACCCTAAAACCTGGCGCTTAATCTAACCCAAATATTCTGGCCGGGTTCGGCTACCTGAACAGGATCACTATCCAGTACGTAGTCGCGGCTCTCATGCAAGGTATAAGCTTTGTCGAACAGGTTATCCACGCCCATAGCCACTATATAACCGGATTTACTGGCATACTCACCATGAAGGTTAACGATGCCATAACCGGGTGTCTGGCGTACGTCCTGCCCGCCACAGTTTGCATCTGAACTCAAGCAAACATCATTCTGTTCAGCAACCAGTTTCCACTCGGCACCTACTTTCCATTGCTGCTTCTGGTAATCCAGCGAAGTTGTCAGTTCGAGTGGGGAGATTCTGGACAGATGAGTACCATCATCTTTATTTTTACCTTTCAACCATGCAAGTGAACTACCCAGTGTCATGTTATTGCTCAGCAGATAACTGAATTCTGCTTCCAGACCGTATAGTTCGGCCGCTACATTTTTATACAGATCTGCCCCACCGGTTTTATAGCGCAATATGTAGTCATCCACACGGTTGTACCAACCTGTTAGCGACCAGTTCATTTGTTCTGCACGCTTAGCCAGAACGGCTTCAATCTGATGATGTTTTTCCGGGTCTAGCTGAGGGTTACCGATCCAGTCCGTGCCCATCATAGGGTTTTTAGCGATATACCGTTCTGTTGCATCGGCAGTGCGCACACTTCGTGATGCGGTAGTTTGAACGGTGTATTGATCATTAAGTCGATGAATCCAGCTAGCAAAACCACCCACGTTGTTCTCAGTGCTGTCGGTATCGGTAACGCCATAATAGTTTGTATATTGTGACAGCGGAGTATGCGCTCCCATGCCCATTCCAAAGCTATCGTCAGCTCGGGATGCACTGGCTTCGATACGGTCATAACGAACACCAGCGGACACGACATCATCCTTACCTATAGCCTTTTCACCTTCAATAAACACACCTTGCTGATCGATCTCGACTCCCGGCCACTGGCTGAAAGCACTCATGCCATTTGAAACCATATAGGCAACAGCTTCACGTTCATTTTTTTGCATATCTGCGCCAAAGGTCCAGTCAATATCTGCGGCGTGGGCATCCAGAACAATTCTCATGCCCTGCGTATCTGAACTTGAAGGTGAAGTCATCATGGCGTTTTCCATCAGGTGAATCACATCCGACTGATAAGCTTCAATTTTTAACTGTCGCAACGCGCCCTGAGTAAACTGATGTTCCAGCTTGATACGGCTGTTTTCAGCATCGGCATAAGGGCTGTCCATGCTTGCACCCGGGAATAGAACATCTTCCTCGTCGGCTTTTTCGAAACTGGCTTGCAGCGTTGTGTTTTCACTTAAACGTATACCGGCCAGCAGCGCATTGGACTGGCTGTCGTATTTAGAGCTGACTTCATTGCCATCGCCGTCGTCATAGTTTTCTGATTCGCCTTCATGGGCGATAAAGCGGATATAACCATCATCGTTGCCCGCAACCAGATCCAGACCCAGCTCCCACTGCTCGCCGTTGCCCCGGTAACTTCCTGCCAGATCTGCGTTGTAACCTTTGTCATCGATCATTGGCCAGTCACGCTCAAACAGGACGGTGCCACCGGAACCGCCACCACCGTATACAACAGTGCGATTGCCTTTGATTACGGTGACACGGTCGTAGCTATCCACAGAGGTATATGCCGTAGGTGGGTCCATACGGTTAGGACAGCCACCATGAATGTAACCGCCATCCAGAAGAATGTTCAGTTGAGTCTCTTTCTGCCCACGGATAACCGGGTCCAGTGCACGTCCCCCCATGCGGATGGCAGATACGCCTGTCAGACTTTGCAGTAATTCACCGCCATCGGAGACCGGCGAAGCTTTCACCCCGGTGGTTGTTTCACGTATGGCTGTTTCAAGTTGAGGTAAACCTTGATTGATCTCGATAACCAGGTTCTGATCGTCTTCATGTCCGGCAAACGCGAGATCAGAAACAACCGCTGCAACGGCCAGAGAGAGAAACTGTTTTTTCACAATGAATCCTTACATTAGCAAACCAGAATATGGGCGCCATTTTAAGGATTTCAGAATAAATCCGGGATGTGACACAGTGTCGCGCGACCGTTTGCCACACCACTTTTTCTATGGATTTACCAAGGCGAAGTTAGTTCAAAGCTTGGACGGGATTTCATACGTTTGAACCAGTTTTTCAGCTTAGGAAACTCAGATGGTATTTCAACTCCGTAGTGTTCAGCTAAAGCAAACCGGGCGGTTAATGCAGCCTCAGGCAGAGAGTAACAACGGGTAAAATACGGTTGATCCGTTAACTTATCTTCCAAAAAAGGCAATGCCTGATGAAACAGTTTAATACCTTTTCTGATCCGCTCCTGATCCCATTCGCCTTCAGGTTTGCCCCGCTTTTCAAAAATTACTTCTCGCAGTCCGGCACCAATCTTGGTGTCACTGTATTTATGCAACAAACGGGCTTTAATACGCTCAGGAAGATCAACGGGTAACAGTGTGCCACTCAAATCAGACAAATATTCCATAATGACATCTGATTCGTAGATTGTACCTTCAGGGGTCACCAAAACAGGAACCGTGGTATTCGGAGTTAACTTACGCCAAATGTCTTCTTGCCCCGGCGCCAGGTAATTAATGGTTTCGACTTCTAAGCCCAATTCGGCAATCGCTATCCGGACTTTCCAACAGAAGGGGCATTCAGGTTTATCAAATAAAGTGATTGGCATGAGTAGTACCCTTATTTTTTAGCCTTGAGCATTTCCAGCTCTTCCAGAACAAAATCGATGCGATCCTGGCCCCAGAAAACCTGATCACCCACAACAAAAGTCGGTACACCAATAACTCCGGCTTTATCAGCTTCTTCTGTATTCGCTTTTAAGCGTGCAAAATATTCCGGGGTATCCATAGCCGCTTGCAGCTCATGTCGATGCAAGCCTGCGCGTTCACCTGCTCGAATTAACACTTCAGGTTCTCCAATGTTCTGCCCTTCTGCCCATTCCATATCCATCACGGAGATAATGTATTCACGTAGAAGTCCTTTCTCTTCTGCGAATAAAGACATGGCCGCTGCCAAAGTAGTCTCGGTTTCCATTGGTGGAGGAGTGACCGGAATCTGCAAACGACGAGCAAAACGTGCTAGATCCTGCCGTGCAATAGGTACTTTTTTCTTAGCGCGGTCAGGAGAGGATCGCAAATCCCAGCCACCTACCGGCTTCCAGATCAGATTCACATCATAGTCATCCACTATCGGCCACAGGGTCTTGCTGGCCAGATAGCAGTACGGACTACGAAAGTTAAAATAGAGGGTCACATCAACAGGGCTATTCATATACAACTCCTTTGATCTTGCTTCCTTACTATTTTAGAAACTCCTGACTATTGATAAATAGCCATCAATTCATACCACTTATGAATAAATTTCAAAAATATAGAAATCCAGCTCGAAAGTAACATTCATGAACAAAATAGGAACAATAAGTTTCCTATAATAAACTTTCTCCAATTTGCTATCTCAAAATGGACAAAAAAAAGGTATCATTGCGGCAATTTTGAGCACCCCAACTCAACCACAGATTGACAGGTACCCTTAAGATGCTGGAACAGAATCAGGCTCCACTTTCACTGCTGGAGCAAAAAGACGCATTTATCGCACGTCATATTGGCCCTTCCCAAGAAGAACAGCAGGCGATGCTGGCCGAACTTGGCGCCGCGGATCTTGATCAGCTGATCCAGCAAACCGTTCCTGAATCCATTCAGGTTAAAGAACCTGTAGACCTTCCGGGTAGCCGCACTGAAGCTGAAGTGCTGTCCTATCTGAAAACAGTTGCTCAGAAAAACCAGATCAACACCTCCATGATTGGTATGGGTTACACCGATACGATCGTGCCGAATGTGATCCTGCGTAACGTATTGGAAAATCCGGGTTGGTACACCGCTTATACTCCTTACCAACCGGAAGTTTCACAGGGCCGACTGGAAGCGATCCTGAACTTCCAGACCATGGTTCTGGACCTCACAGGCCTGGATCTGGCCAACGCCTCACTGTTGGATGAAGCGACTGCCGCGTCTGAAGCAATGACGCTGTGTAAACGTATGTCCAAGGCGAAAAAAGCCAACGTATTCCTGGTGGATGAAAATGTTCACCCGCAGAACATCAGCGTTATCGAAACCCGTGCCGAGCCTCTGGGTTATGAAGTCATCATTGGTAACGTTGCTGAACTGATCGATCAACACGACCCATTTGGTGTACTGGTTCAGTACCCAAGCACCTTTGGTGATGTGAATGATTACGCAGAACTGATTGAAAAAACCCACGCGAAAAAAGCGCTGTTCTGTGCTGCCGCAGACATCATGGCACTGGTCAGCCTGAAATCACCTGGTGAACTGGGTGCTGATGTTGTCTTTGGTTCTGCCCAGCGCTTTGGTGTGCCAATGGGTTACGGTGGCCCACACGCGGCCTTCTTTGCGACTCGCGATGCTTATAAACGTTCTGTTCCCGGCCGTATCATTGGTGTTTCTATTGATACCCGTGGCAACAAAGCTCTGCGTATGGCGATGCAGACTCGTGAACAACATATCCGCCGCGAAAAAGCGACTTCTAACATCTGTACCGCACAGGTGCTGCTGGCAAACATGGCTGCATTCTATGCCATCTACCACGGCCCTGAAGGTCTGAAGACCATCGCAAACCGCATCCATCGCCTGACCGATATTCTGGCCGCTGGTCTGCAATCCAAAGGCGTTGAACTGGCAAACAGCAGCTGGTTCGATACCATCACCCTGAATCTTGAAAACGCAGAACAGGCCTACCAGAACGCTCTGGATGCCAGTATCAACCTGCGTAAGATCAATGACAAGCAGCTGGGCCTTACCTGTGACGAGTGCACCAGCCGCGAGACGGTTGAAGCACTATGGAATGCTATTCTGGGTGAAGGCCACGGTCTGGATCTGGAAGCTATTGATGCTGAGATTACGGCCAACGGTTCTTCCTCTATTCCGGCTTCACTACTACGTGATAAAGAAATTCTGCAGCATCCGGTATTTAACAGCTACCACAGTGAAACTGAGATGCTGCGTTACCTGAAGCAGCTTGAAAACAAAGATATCTCTCTGGCCCACAGCATGATCGCTTTGGGTTCCTGCACCATGAAGCTGAACGCAACCGCAGAGATGATCCCGGTAACCTGGCCTGAGTTTGGTCAGTTGCACCCATTTGCGCCGGTTGATCAGGCTGCGGGTTACACCCAGATGATCACAGAACTGGAAGATCAACTGAAAGCAATTACCGGGTTTGATGCCATCTGCATGCAACCTAACTCAGGAGCTCAGGGTGAATACGCAGGCCTTCTGGCTATTCGTAAATACCACCAGGCGAACGGTGACGGCCACCGTAATATCTGCCTGATCCCTACTTCAGCACACGGTACTAACCCAGCATCTGCTGCACTGGCAGATATGAAAGTTGTTCTGGTTGGCTGTGATGACAAAGGCAACGTCGATATCGAAGACCTGCGCAGCAAAGCTGAGCAGCATAAAGATGATCTTTCCTGCCTGATGATCACCTACCCTTCTACCCACGGTGTGTATGAAGAAGGTATTCGCGAGATCTGCCAGATCGTTCACGATAATGGCGGTCAGGTATATATGGACGGTGCCAACCTCAACGCTCAGGTTGCGATCAGCCAGCCAGCAGAGATCGGTGCAGACGTATCTCACATGAACCTGCACAAAACCTTCTGTATTCCACACGGTGGTGGCGGCCCGGGTATGGGTCCAATCGGTGTTAAAGCGCACCTGGCACCATTTGTAGCGAATCACCCGGTACAGCAGATCGAAGGCCCGAATCCAGAAAACGGTGCGGTATCTGCAGCGCCATACGGCAGCGCTTCAATCCTGACCATCTCATGGGTTTATATCGCCCTGATGGGCGGCACTGGCCTGCGCGCAGCAACTGAGAATGCGATCCTTAATGCCAACTACCTGTCTAAGAAACTGGGTGAAAACTACCCGGTTCTCTACACTGGGCGTAACGACCGCGTGGCACACGAATGTATTATCGATATGCGCCCACTGAAAGAAACTTCTGGTATCACTGAGGAAGATGTAGCTAAGCGCCTGATGGACTTTGGTTTCCATGCGCCGACTATGTCCTTCCCGGTTGCGGGCACACTGATGATCGAACCGACCGAATCTGAATCCAAAGCTGAACTGGATCGTTTTATCGAAGCGATGGCGGTCATCCGTGATGAGATTCGTCAGGTGGAAGCCGGTGAAATCGATGACGAAAACAACCCACTGAGAAATGCTCCGCACACTATGGCGGATCTGGTCGATGCCAACTGGGACCGCCCATACTCATTGGAAAAAGCAGCCTTCCCGGCTGACCACCTGAAAACCAGCAAAATATGGCCAACAGTGAACCGTATCGACAACGTCTACGGCGACCGTAACCTATTCTGCTCATGCATACCGGTAGAAGATTACGCAGAGTAATGATCTATTTGTCGATTTCGAATAAAGTTTGTGAATCGATTTTAAAGATTGTGAATTTGAATAAAGATTGTGAAAAACTCAGGTTGCTACACCCCCTGACCAACATTCTTATCCATAGTTAACAAAAACGGGCTAATTGCCCGTTTTTTTAATAATGCACTACATCAACAGTCAATCTACCACTAGCATTATGATCCTGTGATAGCTGCGCATCTAACATATCAATTTAACTCTATTGATAGTGAATAGATAGAACTGGCGCGACTACCATATGGGTATACCTTTTTGATAATTTAGAGAGGATGAAATATAGCGCGCATTGTTCCTAGTGAGTAAGGTAATTCGCAGCCCAGTAAATACGGGGCCTCCAGCAATGTCTAAAAAACGCCCATCCTGATCGTTATTTGTACAATTTTGAGTGTTTTATGGGAGGGGGATCTACTGTATTTCTGAGGGGGGAGATAGCCCCCCCTATGGGGGGAATTCAGCCAAAGTGATTCACGGATAGGGGCTCAGAAATTTCTGTCAAACATGCTCTTAGAGCTCACTATCCAAGATAAGTGGTGATACTTCTTTGGTAATATCAAATTAGCTCGGTATGTAACTCACTGAGACTAAAAAAGGACACTTTGTCGCCTGGAGAAGAATACCCTTCAGTGTTGTACTCCATTGGCTCAACATAACAGTGTTTAATGTTGGGATTGTCTAATGCAGCCAAGCCTGCACCTAAAGTAGACATCTTAGTATTCATCGAACACAGCGTCGTATTATAGTCACTATGCTGATCTACAAGGGATAATATTTGTTGTTTTGTAGCCTGAGGGTCTGAACATGAAAACTCAAATTCATTTACTCGGCTATAACTGGAACTAATATTATTTACAAAATCACAGATCTTGTCATAGTGCCTTTTATTGACTTCATAAAACTCAGGTCTGAAAGACTGGCTACCTAATCCTAGAGACAAGCATGTAGGTTCATACTCTTCTATAAGGTGTCTGGCACGTTCAACTTCAAATCCCATCAATAAAATCAAGTGGCTTTTTTGTGTAGGATGGAATTGACCAGGGAAGCCAATAACAGAACGTATATTATTTATGCCATTACTTAACCAGATGTCATCTTCTTCGGTATTGATGCTGTATGCTGATGCCTGAGTATATGCATAAATGACTTTATCATTGAGGTCTGCTTCATATACGAACCCCATAAGCATTAATACAGCTTCATGTGAAAAAGTTGTAACGTCAATCACTGAGGTATATTCCGAGGCTTCGATCCTTGGAATTATTTGATCTTTGATACATTGGAAGAAAGCAATTGGACTGTAACCTTCGATGGGATAACGTTGAAGTTTAGTTCCATATCTGCCTTCCAGAAGCTCTTTCCCCTTTAATGCAGCAGGGTAAAGACTGTGACGTTCAATTACATAGATTGATTCTACAACATCCTCATTTATGGAATTAGCAAGGGAATACCATCGGTCTTCAAAGCTAGTACAACAGAAAATCCATCCAATTTCTTTACTTATACTTCCAAGCTCAATCAAAGAGTGCTTCATGGTTAACTGCCTCATACTAGTAAGTCCAACTGTGATGCAGATGACTCTACTAATCCTTCAATGCCATTCTTTCGAATCACATTGACTACAGATTTAGGGCTACTTAAGCCTTTTCTTAAAATATCAGTGGTTAAGAACTTGTACGCTGAAAATCCAATTGGATCTAGTTTAAACGCTGGTGCTAAACGCCGGGTCAAAACATACAGTTTGGTTCTGCCTAAACCTTCTTTTGTCCCCACATAACTTTCGTACAGATATCCTTCTTCAACGCCTAACTTGAGAACATTTCTCAAGCGGTCATCTATATTTTCTTGATCTGAAATTGCAAACGAGAAAAATTTACGTTCGGAATCTTCCGAAATTAGCTTTTGATAAAAGATGGCGCCAATTGAAATAATTAGGTTTTGTAAATCTCTCATTAAGTCAGCTCTTGAATCATTGGTATTCTGGTTTGACTCAGTAACGAAGTCCGTTATTCTTTTGTCAAAGTCTGAAAACAAAAGCTTATCCGCTTCATTTCGAAGCACTTTGTCCTGTACGGCTGGCTCAATATGAGTAACAGGCTCACCATCGTTTCTTTTTAACTGAATGGCATACATCTTTGATGCTGGTTCTAAGAAATATCGAATAATACCTGATGAAACATGAGTCAATTGCTCTAAGCCAGCATAATTATAGGTATATGAGCTCTTAGAGCCACCACCGAGGCGCGCTATATATGTTGGTCTTGAATAGCGATAAACATCGTCATTTGCCCTATAACCTTTCTTTTTTTCTTTCCATTCCTGCTTTATTTCTTCACCAATTTTTTTGATCCTTTCTTCTTGTTCGGAATCGGGAATGAAAAAATCATATGGGTCATCAGGGCCATCAATTCCTAATTTTTCAAAGTGATCATTTAACCTTTTCTTGACTATGTCATTGACCCAACCTGGATACCTTTCTTTGTTTGAACCAGTGTAAACATTAGAAATAGAAATTTCTGAATAGTCATGAGGAGTTTCAATTCTTCGTCCATTAGATGCTATATAGGTTTTGTACCTCATTTGAGTGGCTATTTTAAAAGATAAAATATCTGTGGTTCTATAGGATACCCAGGTATTTAATATCTTGGTTTGAAGGTAGCTAAGATTATCGGCATCATCAATGAATATAAAAAAAGCTCCTGATGGAGTAACGCTTAATTTTCTCAGTGATTGAATTAACGGAAGAAAGAAATCATAGAAACCAAGAACAGCTCCATCATAGGATAAATCAGTAGAGCTTAGCGACTTTCTTCTTAAATAAGATATTGGTTGTAAGTAAATTCGATTAAATATATCAAGTAATCTTTTTACAAGCTGTTTTGAGCTGGAAAGATCTTCAAATAGTGAATCCAGGTCATTAATATAGCCAGATATTTCCAATCGAGGGGTAATATCTTCTGAAACTATCCTTTTAAATACTTCTAAGTTACTCTCGCTTTCCATTTCTCCCTGAAAACAGAAGTCTCCTATGCTCTCTATAACGTTTGCACATAGAAATGTGACAAGCATATGTTCTGAAAGTACCGAAGCTGCATGTTCATTCTCAAATAAACCGAAATCAGTTAAATCTAAATCAGTTTTTTTGATTGAAACGTATACACCGAAATATGGCAGGTTGCTGACGCATGTCCCCTTTAATTGAACCTGGCAATCAGGTTGATGGCGGCGAAATAACATACTTTTGCCACAGCCCCTGCTCCCATGAATGAATACATGGCCAGGAACTTCCAGTGAATGAGTTTCATTAGCAGGAACAAAAAATCTATTTATTTCCTCTGCACTCATTTGTTCTGGAGTATCCACAGAGAACGGGTTGTTCATTAAATCCATATAATTCCCCTACTCACTTAACTCTTGTATAAGTGTCTCGCCACTTATTTTATTGCATGTTTCTTCAGGTATAATTCCATCGCCATGACTTGGGTAGCCCGAATCCTCTAATACAAAACTTTCTTTTTTAATTACCTCTGGACATCCATAATCTACTTCTGCATCCGCATATATTTCTATCTCGACGGAGATAGAATTAATTCTTACATCTTCAGGAAGGAATCTATTACAATAACGTCTTTCAAGTTCCATTTTAGTTAATCTGGAAATAATTTCTTCAGTTAAATAAACTTGTTTGACATCATCATCTACTGTTTTTCCCCATGTGTTTATGGCATCATTTTTATGTATGTCATAGTGAATATCAAAAACACTATTTGTTAAGCAATTTGCTTTTATTATCTCAGTGTATTTGTGATAAACCTCATTGCCTTCTGGAATAGTGAGTAGAGGACTATGGTTTCTATTTCTATTTTCACAGATTTCATCTGCAAACCTTACAACCCCAGCAATTCTTTGCTGACGAATATCTACCACATTGCTAATTTTAAATCCCTTTTCTAAATTCCCTATCGTATCTTTATTACCATCAAGGGTCTTTCCTCCATGTGAACCAGCAATCCTTGATATCATCTTTCTTTCATTTGGGTCTTCTAAATTATAAAAGCTCAACCCATGCATAACCTTCATAATGTTATGTTCATGCTGTTCTCTTCCATGAATATTCCCAACATCATGAAACCTTATGCATAACAAAAGAATATATATTTCATATGGGTAAAAATGCCATTTGTTATTTACAACTTCCTCTAGTGCATTCTCAATGTCGGCTTCGGTATTTAAACCGAGCATATATCCAGCGTATTTAACGACTTCATCAAAGTGTTCTTCTCCGTGATCGGTATAAATTCCAATATCACCAGAGCTAACAGCTAAACCTAAATTTATGCTTGGATAAACATGACGCTTAAGCTTGTTTACTATCCCTGTATATTTTTCAAAATGGTTATCCACATGATTAGGAAATTGCGTGGAATAAATTCGATCTGAATTACATACAGCTTCTAATAATTTTTCTAACGGGAGATGCATCCATATATCCCAATTAATAAGTTAACAATTTGTCAAAGATAGCCTTACTAAGTAGTGGTGGGACAGCATTCCCCACCTGTTGCTGCTGAAAGCCTATAGAGCCCTTAAACTCGAAGCTATCTGGAAATGATTGCAGTCTAGCAGCTTCCCTTACAGATAATCCTCTGTTCTCTACTGGGTGTATCAGCATGTTTTTCCTATAGTTTCCAATAACTACAGAAGGTTCAGTACTGATCAACCTGCGATAGATCCCAGTATGACACCGCATCCTATCTTTATAGTTTCCCATCAATGATTCAGGAATATCTTCCCAATTTCCCCCTTGGGGAATATGTTCATAACGCTTTAGAATTTCAGAATTGTTTCTAGTAACTAAGTGATTGTTGCATCCTGTTTGGCATGCCCCTTTCATGACTTTTGCATATTCACTTTTCGGAGGAGCTGCATAGGGCATATAGCATTGTGAAGCTCCATTTTCTAATCTAGGCAAACCGCATAAAGCGTCCGCAACAGTTACAGCTTTCGTGGCTATTGGTTCAGGAAATTCAAAGGTTTTACCTTGTAAGGATCCGACAGCAAAGAAACGTGATCTTTTCTGGGGAACCCCAAAGTCAACTGCTTGAAGGAGTTGAGTAGATACGGTATAGCCAAGTTCAGAAAGCGAAGACACTATTTTATCGACAAATATCCCTCCTTCTGTTTCGAGAATACCTTTGACGTTTTCAAATATAACCCACTCAGGCATATAAAAATTAACAACACGAACGAATTCTTGAAATAGCCAGTTGTTATCGTTTTCAGAGTTCCGTGTGGTTTGATTTGATGTTGAAAAGCCTTGACAGGGCGGGCCTCCAAAAACGACTGTGGCTTTAGAGCTATCTTTATTTATTTCAAACGGCTCAAACGATCTGATATCACCTTGGTAAAGGCCCAGAGAGGGTTTGTGATTGTGCAAATAGGTTTCAGCGGCATGTTTATCAGCTTCGACAACTAACTGGACATCGACTCCAGCCATGCGTGCACCCAACGACATCCCACCAGCTCCAGAGAAGAGATCAATCCCTATCATTCAAATGTTTCCACTTCCGTTTACCATAGTTTTAATCTGTATTCTAAACTAAGTACCTGTCTATCCAAAGAAATTGGGCTCATCAGTGAGGACCCCTTAATTTAGGGGTGAAGCTACTCACTTCAGAGGATTGTTAATCCTTCCGTTAATCCGCATGTATTTTAAGGGCTCGGGAATTATAGGTATCAGCTTCATCGTCCCCAATTGCGGACTCTCAGATGCATTTTCGAACGGATTTAGGTCTTCTCTTAATCGGCGGCTTTTAAATAGTCTGAAGTTGGTGGAACACAAACGGTATCACAAATGTGGTGCTTTAGTTTTTTAGATTATTTATTATATTACAATGAGTTAGACATCATTGATCGGGGGTTCGAATCCCTCCAGGCACACCGTTCCCTCACCACTACATATCTAAGCTTCCTTCGACTTCTCCCGAAAACATCTGAGTTTTGTACTTAAATCTAGAAATGGAACTAATAAGGGATGAATCCATGTTAATACCTATTAACATGCCTCCAAGCCCCTCAGCATAAAGCCTTCGGCCTTATAAAAACCAAAAATCATAAAAAAGGCACACTATATAACAAAATAATCTAATGGTTTTTTTTGGGAAAAACACGGCAAGAAATTGTACAAAAAACAAACGTTATAATTATTATAATACCTTTAATTATAATTAATATAACTTTTAGGCATATGAAAAATAAGAGAATTCTTTCTTTTACTACCTCCATCTACGTTCCCCAAGCATCTATTTCATTATAATTATTATAACGTAAATCATTGTTTTATAAGGAATTGCTTGATTGCCATAATTATAAACCTGTCATAAATTGAATAGAGCTAAAGTTATTAATAGGTTCTACCATGACAACAATCCAGCATCTACAAGCCCATAAAAAATTCATTTTCCACCAACGAAAACGTAATAGAGCAGTCCTCCCTTCAGAAGCTCAACGTAAGAAGCTATACCAGGCGATTGTCACAGAGAAAGAACTTAAAAAAATCGCAGCCTGGGAGGAAAAAACAGAAAAGGAAGGCCACCATCTTTCATTCGTAGGTCTAAGAAACACCTGGAAAGTCGGCAGACGTCATCTACACGCTGAGCCAGACACCAAAATCCTAAATGTATGCGCGAGTGATCTCGAACTTAGGGCAATGACCTATCTGCGCTTTGTGTTTAAGGACGCCACTTTTAAAACGCAGGTCCCTCTTCTTCCACTCAAGAAAACAATCGATATCGCAAACGAACTTTGCGTCATTCATCCTCGAGACTGGCAAGAGCATGCTGCCAAAACCATGTCTACCGACATCGTGATGGAAGGAACTGATAGGCAGACAAAAGAGCGAAAAGAAATCGCAGTCTTTATTCGTTACTACGACGGGCTCTACAAGGTTGACGAAATCGGGGAAGAAAAGCCGATAACTCGTGAGTGGCAGAAAATCGATATTGCGGAAGAATATCACACCAAACACCTTAACCAGCAATTTGAAATCTTAACTGATCGAGAACTTTCTAAATCAACGGAATATAGCATCAACTGGTTAAGGGAATTTCACCCTCAAAATTACACTGAGGAACAACTGATCCGGTTCATCACTCTTTTTCTGAGAGTTTACAGCAAACATCCTGTGCACATTCTTGAGGACCTTTTAGAACTCTCTGCCAAACGGCTTGATATACCTTTTTCTGAATGCCTGAATCTGTTTCGTTACTGCGGTACACATCACTACCTACCGCTGAACATTACCAAACGGATCAACCTATCTTCGTCTATCGAGATGGCCACTGATGAAATTGCGTAACTGGCTGCCTATACCAAACCTAGTTATTAGTGAACTCCCCATCACTAAATCTCAGGACGTCAATAAGCCCGCATCCATAAAGCTAGCCCTTCAACAAGGCCAATACCAAAGCCCTGCCATAGTACTTGCTCATACTATAAGGACGAAGTTATCCAAGAGGAATCCGTATGAATCTTGGTAAATTTGATCTTTTAAAAAGGCCAGCAAGCGGGGAAGAATTCTTTGTTCTCGCTATCTGCCACGAGACACGACGAATTTCATTAATTAGGAAAAGTGACTGGTTTCAAAAAAATGGGCAATACAAAAAAGCTGTCGTTAAAACTTTTAATGATCTCGAATCTGAATTAACAGCAGGCACATTGGTTTTGGATGGAATCTGCCAATGGCCTGAAATGATGAATAAGGGCGATAAATGGATTGAGTATGCAGGAAAAGACAAATGGTTGTCGCATCGAGACCGTAACCTAAGAATCATCAAATCAATCATAGAGAACGAGGAACTCTGGAGAAAATACATTTTTGGCGAGAGTATCTCCGACGATATTCTAAAGATTCAGGAAAAGCACTCTGAAGTTTGTGTTGGTCAGATCTATAGACTCCTGAATCGCTACGCGACTTTTGGGGCAAAGCCCAACGCCCTCCTTCCCATTTCCTATGCCAAGTGTGGTAACCGTACTGTTTACGACAAACCTGAAGAAGGTCAATCAAAGAGGGGCAGAAAAACTCGGGTAAACAGGCATGGTCAACAAGTCCCTGTGCGTTCAAATGCTCGACCAATGACCGCTCAGGACAAACTGAACATTCTTAAATTACTTAAAGAGTTCAAAATCTCTAACCGGGAGCAGTTTAAAAAATTCAGTTACAAAAAACTATTTGAAGAGTATCAGCAACGCTTTGAATGCCACATTATTATTAGAAGCACACTTAATGGGGAAGAGTTCTATAACTGGCTTTTTGATGAAGAAGACCGAATCTCATTCGGGATGTTCCGCGATCATCTGAAAAAGCTTCTCAATCATGAAGAAAAATTAGAACTCCAGCTTGGAGAACTAAATTTCAAGAAAGATAAAGCAGTCAAAACTGGCCTTGCACGTGAGGGAATAATAGGCCCAGGCGACTGTTACGCCATCGATGCCACCATTCTCGATCTATATGTCCGCTATCCCTATAACCCCAAAATCAAAACTTGCGGTAGACCTATACTCTATCTTGTCGTCGACGTTTGGAGCACTTGTATTGTTGGCTACTATATCGGATTTCATGGTCCGGATTGGGTCGGCGCTTCTGAAGCCCTCTACCACGCATGTATAAATAAATCTGAGTGGGCAAAATCGATTGGTTGGACATTAGCTGAAGATAAATGGCCCTGCCACCATACCCCTCGCAAGATCTTTGGTGACAATGGATCCGAAATTGTTTCCGAATTCAACATTAAATCTATGCTCCACGATGAACTGGGTATCGAGATGATTGATTACGCACCAATTTTCAGGGGTGATGCTAAATCAGTCGTCGAGCGAGGCTTTGGTTTTTTGAATGAGGACTTTACCCACTTTCAACCAGGATATGTTCATAAGCAACAGCTGAGGGACCTCCCCCATCCAGCAAATGACGCGGTTTGGGACTACCGCTCACTCGTAATAGCGATTGGTAAACGCATTGTCCACCATAACAATCATGCAGACAGATTGAAGAGGCTAAATTTCATTATGGCGAGAAAATGCTCAGGTATTACTCCCCAAGCAATTTTTAACATGGGCATGGAAAGAGAAATGGGTGGTGGGCGAATCATTAAAGATAAAGCCAAATTACGTTTTGCTTTTATGCGCGAAGAAGAAGCAACTGTGACCGGTGATTGCGTTAAGCATGCTGGACTCGAATATGACTACCCTGAGGGCTACGAGAAAGGAATTTATGGTAAAGCAAAATTTGATGGGAGTTACAAAATTCCAGTTCGAATAACTAACGCAACAACAAGCTATATCTGGCACCGAGATGAAGACGGGAACATCATCGAGCTAAAACTGAAAGACGCAGACCATTGGGCTCAGAATCAGCTGCGAGAAGCGGTGATGGACAAGATGGAGGAGTTCGCTGACGAGCTCTACGAACTAGAACAAGCTGCAATGCGAGAAAATGCGCAATTAAGATACGAAGAAGCACAGGCCCGCGCTCTTAATTCAGCCCAAATTCTGGATCACCCCTACCGTAAAGGTATCCCCAGTGATGTGAAGGAATCTAAAGCAGTCATGGCAGCCTTCAATCATAGCAAAATTGTGCAATTAATCCGTGAGGATTACGGAACAAATAACCCAATTCCAAAGCCAACATCCTTCCACGATATTGACGAAGAACTAGCTGCAAATTATTAAAACAACCATTCAGGAGCTTAATATGCCAGTCAAACCAATCTACCAAGAACACCCAGACCCAGAATTTAATGGAAATCCGTTAACAGAGGCCATTCAGGTGATTTTATGCCCTGAAAAGGTTAGAAGCTTAATTAACCATACCCCCATTTTTGTTAATGATTTTCACACTCAACCTCGGATCTACCAAAATCTCAGTATCCGTAGACTTTCAGAAGTGTTTGTTGCTCCACAAATTACTGCCCTCTTGTACGACAAATTCATGGAGTTAATTCTGGATGGATACCGCCACAGAAACCCGTTTTCAAGAACAATGACCAAGTTTCTCCACGAGTTATCTGAAAGAGGGTTACTCATTCATGATGATACAGGCTGCAAGGACGTCAGCTCGGATTCAACCTCAAGAAGCGAAGGGGAAAATATTAAAGATGAACCTGAGCTAGTACATAAGATCATCCCCCCTGGAATGACAACAGCTCCTGGATCTATCGTCTCTGGCCCTTCAGGCTCTGGTAAAACCAGTATCATTCGAGCTGTACTAGGGATCATCCCACAAGTTTTCACACATTCAGGTTACAAAGAGTTCAAGACATTCCAACAAGATCAAATTGTCTGGCTCAGCTTTGATGCACCTACAACTCCGAGTACTAAAGCGCTCTGCTTAAATTTCATGAAAGCAGTAGATGACGCGTTAGGTATAGAGCGTTATTACCCTGAATATTGCCGCAGAACTAAAAATTTATCTGTTGATCAATTTATCTCTGCTGTGCAAACGATTGCAGCTAATCACTATATAGGTCTAGTACACCTCGACGAAATGCAATTTTTCCTCAATTACAGCAAAACAAAAGATGCACCAAATCTACAAACACTTGAGGCTATGTTCAATAAGCTAGGCATTCCTATGGTCATTTCGACTACCGATGGGGGACTACCGCTCATCAATATGAATGAGCAGACAAAGAGGAGAATGCTTAGTGAGCAGCACTTTAAACTTGGTCTACTGAAACCAAAATCGAAAGAGTTCGTAGACTTTATTAAGGCTTTATTCCTACCTGAAGTATGGGGTCAAGATGACATCCTCAAAAACCAGCCAGAGTTTATCAAAGAGTTCCACTACCGATCCGCTGGCTTACCTGCAGTGATGACCCGATTAGCTCGTCTACACCTATTCTATGCAGTTCAAAGCGGACGCCCTGCATTTGATACTAAGTTGCTAGAAAGTGTATTTAATAGTCAGTTTAAGTACATGCAGGATTCTCTGAAAGCCCTTCGTGTAGGTGATATGGACTCATACGAACTCAAAACTTTTCGAAACAAAGATGGGAGTATCGCATGGTGCCTAGAAGATTGGGATGAATATGTACAGTCGAAGGGTTCTCAAGAGGAAACATCCGAGTCAGATACAAAAAACGAAGAGAACACTTCTGGTTTTGGCCTTCTGTCTTCGGAAGAAGGAGCATGAAGGTGGGTACAATGGATACGTGCTGTAGCTTCATGCCGATGCTAATGCCCAACGAGCATCTTCTCAGTGCCGTTTGTAGAGGTATCAAACTAGGTACCGTCAATCATTGGCGAGATTTCCTTAACGATCCTAAATCAGATGGTTCTGAATTCTGTAGTGGGCATGTGCTCCGCCCTTTATACGCGTCTGTTTGCTCTCAATACCATGGAACAACTCCAGAAGTAATATTGAGAAGTCATAGCTTATGGAATTACTTCCGCTCTTTTATCCCAGGGGATCATAGGGATATCCCTAGCAGAGAAAGCTGGTCCACAATTTATAACCACAAACAAAACCTTCACCCATTAAAACTTGTGCGTTATAGGCAAACAAAACAATGGAGGTGGTGTCTCGAGTGTGCTCTGCAGGACTATGACACATATGCCTTCAGCTATTGGCACGTAGAACATCAGTTACCAGGTATATCACACTGCCCGCATCACCCTGAATCACAACTCCTTGGTGCATGTACTTCCTGTGGGTCACAGGTGACAGATATTAGAGAAAAATCAGTACGCTTGTTTCCTGAGAATCGGTGCCCAGTATGTCATTCCCTATTTGATGACTATGAGAGCATTCCCGATCACCCCATCATTGACTGGGTAGCTGAGATTTCGAGGCAACTGCAATCTGGGTCTATGTTAGATGCAAAGATATTAAGAAAAAAACTTTTTGACGAACTTGGAATAGACCCAACGACGAGAACTGCTACAGGTATTAGGCGTACAAGTATCGCTAGGAAGATGATTAGGGACGCTCTTCCGTTAGATGTCAGTAACTGGTTTTTCCAAACGGAAGAGCGCGGTTCATTTAATACTGGAGATAACATTTCTCCACTCGAGCTGAAGCTGCTTTACGACAAATCCAATTTTGTCCACCCTCTGAGTTGGCTGATCATTAGTTGGATTGTTCTGCCCGAGAACAGGGCTCTGGATAACTACCTTATCCAGTAGGAGATACTCATGGAAAAAAGTAATACGAGAAACTCTAGGCTAACTTTTTTCCCATCTCCTCTTCCTGACGAAACCTCCTACTCGCTGATAAATCGTTTCTATGAACGGTCAGGCCTGTTCTCAATACGCTCAACGCTTGATTTGCTATTTGGAAGGCATTCAATGCAAATCTCGACCGAGTTCTTATCAGTCATGCCAGAGTTGAGCAAAGCATTTGGTTTATCATTTACAGAATTTGTTCGATCTCACAGCATCATTCCTTTTTTTAAGCCTTTTTTATCAACGAGCGAGTACCAGCAATTATTAGATACTCTCGAGCAAGGTCAAAGCTCAAAGGCTATCGCTGAACTATCACTACTGGCTAACCGGCTAGATATTTCAGATCCACACTTCAAATCCTGCCCATCATGTATGGAGGAAGATAAAAGAGAATATGGCATCCCATATTGGCACTGTATCCATCAGTTACCGGGGATTTCTTGTTGCCCAAAACATGCTGTAAGGCTCATCGAAATAAAGAAATGCAGGAATAAACTTATATCCCCAAAAGAGATACACCACTCAGTGCCAGTTTCTTTGAATTCAGCAGAGTATAGCTATGCGGTTCTCGCAAGAGATTGCTTTGCTAGTTCTCGCTCCCTTGATCATGAACAGCTATACCAAACTTACTATTATCTGTTAACAAGAAAAGACCTACTGACAAAAACTGGACGCATTAGAGAACAAGCTCTCAAGCAGGATCTGTCTGAATATTGGGGGAACCAGTTTAGTAAGCAGTCTTTTGAACGGCTTGATCCACTCCGTGAAGAAAACAGATTCCCTGAATGTCTATTTCATTCTGAAAGTGCCCATCACCATCCAATGAAACATCTACTTCTAATAGGTTTTCTTTCCGAATCCTGGACTGAATTTACAAAGACTTTTAATCGAGCACAGCAATTACCAACACACTATACGGCACATTTTACTATAACTGACGACCCTCTAGAGGATAAGAAACGAGTAGCTCGCAATATTCTTAGTAAAGGGGAAAGCCTTACCTCTGCTGCAGAGGCATCAGGATTGTCTGTAACAACAGTTAGGTGTCTCGCTGAAAATGGGGGTATCAACATAGCTGTTCGACCGAAAAAAATCTATGAAACAGAACGGAGGACAATTATAAGAAAGTTAATGATCGGAGCTTCGACTCGGTCTTTAGCTAAAAAATTCCAGGTATCAACTGGAGCTATTGAGCTTATTCTTAGATCTCATCCGGAACTAATTCCCCTTAGAAAAAAAATCAGATTCTTTAACTCACTTGAAAAGAACAGATCTGCTCTAATCAACACAATGATAGCCAACCCGTCTTTTTTCCGGAATGAGATAAAGAAAGCGATTCCAAGTGCTTACACATGGCTATTTAAGCATGATAAAAAGTGGCTATACTCAAAGCTTCCTCCTGAAACTTTGAGATCAAAGAGGCCAAATCACTAAGTACCGGTTTAAAGTGATCTATCAAATCAATAGCAATTCAGAGAACAGGAGCAACGGTTTGTTGCTCCCTTTTATTAGTGGAGTAAGCTAGATACGTTAGCAATATGCCATGAGATTATCTGATAGGTGTGTTTGCTCCCTTCCATTAAGAGGTTATATCTAGAACATCCTCATGGAATTCTATGAGATCACTTAAAGGGGTCATGTAATCATCTGGAAGAGAGTACCAATCCGCAAGCGCTTTCCTCAACTCTGATTTAGTAAGCTTTTCTATGGAATTAATTACCTCTTGTAGCTCCGGGTAGCTACCAACATAGTCGTATGGAGAGAAATAAGATTGAACATTTTCTATTTGGCCAAACAGGTTCAGTATCTCATTAATCTGCTCGTCCTCATCTGTAGAATCCAGTTGTTTAAGCTGTGTCTCTACCTCAGTAATAAAATTTACCCAATCAGCTAGTGGGAGAGCGACAGCATCACCCAATTTTATAAAGTCAGCACCCTCACGGTACAGTCCTCTACCATCATCCATGTATGGAGAGGAGTCTATGTAGATCTCCTGAGTCCCAAGCCCATTGATCGCCAGATACAGACACCCTTCAGAACCTGTATTGATGAACCCACTAGAAAAGAAGCTATCAAACAAAGCTGAGCTTACCGGATACAGGAGTTTTAAAGCATCTCTCATTCGAGAGAACTCTATGACCACATTGGAATTATTTTTTAAACCGTGGAGATCACTAAAGCCAAGCGACTTAGCTA
The DNA here is from genome assembly GCA_050633605.1 of Neptuniibacter sp. Classification (GTDB taxonomy): domain Bacteria; phylum Pseudomonadota; class Gammaproteobacteria; order Pseudomonadales; family Balneatricaceae; genus Neptuniibacter. Next base: position 50,302 of record JBOEGV010000040.1, read on the forward strand.
GCTGTTGCTGTAACTGAGATAATGATAGATCAAGATGATTTCGATTGTTGCGGTGGAAATCCTGGCAAGACTTTTTGAATTCTTCAGGAGTTACTTTTCGTGCTGTATCGTACGCATACATCTTCATTAGAAAATCCTATTGCTTAAGATCATCCTAACGCATTGCGCGTTGCCATCATTTGTACACTAAGGACGAAACAATAAAATAATTTAATGAGACGATACCAATTTATACCCACAGTTTTACACTGATGATGCGTTGGCCCTGTCGCCGTCTACATAATATAGATCAGAAACGCTCAGAGTACAAGTTTCGGGTAGCACCATTTCCAAGGGCAATGATCAACTGGACGGTCCCCACTTCCGAAGGCACTTTTCGACTATTCTGGCTCAGAGGCGCCTAGCAGATTGGTGGCGATTCAGGCCAATGGAAACGCTATGTACCTATTAGAAGGCCCCTACCCAGACGAAACGGTCTATAGCATGATTGCTCGAATGAGGCTTGGTTCAATTCCTAGGCCAAATGGTTCACAGCGAACATCCCTTTCATTATCTAAAGCATGCGCTGTTAATGGGCTTTCTTTGTGAAACGGCCAAAGATTTTTTTGATGTTGAAGTTCCAACAACCCAACCGAATTCAACTCAAAATAGAGAAGATACCGATAAGGGCTTTTCTGACGTTTACATCTACGAATGTCTTAAGAATGGTTATTCACTCCGAGAAGTGTCCAAGAGATATGGGAGAAGTGTAGGTTATCTAAAGCAGCTTGCGGCTCGAGAAGGTATTGGGATAAACCAAAGGCCTAAACGTATTACAAAAGCCATTAAACGTGGTGTTTGGCGCAAAGCCTTCATAGGGATAGATAGAAAGCGAATTGCTTCAGCATTCAAGATATCGATAGGAAGTGTTGAGCAAATTATTCAAAGCCATAACGGACTATCTGGCTGGAGAAGGCATCTTAAGAAACAGAGAAACCGACTTCAATACAGAGAGCAACTTCTCTCTGCAATAGAAGAACACCCTGATGCTTCCCGGGCTGAACTCAAAGCAATTTCCAGATCATATCAATGGCTCTATAAGCACGACCATGAGTGGCTTTACCAAAACCTACCACCTAAGAAAAAACTCATGTTTCATCCTCAGAAGACTTAGGAAGAACGGGATTCAGAGTTTTATAATGAGATATTTGAAAGAGTGGTATCTGCTCGGTCATTAACAGACGTAGATAGACAGTGTAGTAACCGAGGTTGGCTACCTAGGCAGAAGCAAAAACTTCCAAAATCTACGGCTTTAGCTGTATCTATAATATCTGATGGAAAAAGATCACGATGAACAGCTATTCATCAAAACCTCTATAGGCAAGCCTAAGTGACGTGCAACCTTAGAAAGGGATGCCGCTTTCTTTCAAATTACTCAGATTAAGATACCTTGAACACAGTAATATGACTGCCTGTTACTTACGGAGTACTCATTGCTCACTGCTGTATAGCCTCACCCTATTCACTCAAGAATTATTTAAGCAAGAGTAAATCACGTTAATATCTTTTAACGTGGATTGTTACTTTATTACTCTGCAGGATCATTACATATACTACGGATATCAGCCAGACTCCTGCTTTGTGCCCAGACTGGGTGAACAGCTGACATTAGATGTGGAATGTGCCCCCTATCCACTGATATGTTTCTTCTCCAGACATAGTTTGTGGTCCGAAAGTACTTCTATGATTCGGCAATCAGAAACTGTCCCGCCGGCACATTGCTCTATCATACGCTTCAACTCCTTTTTCATTCCTTGTAATCGTTTAATCTTTGATTCCACATCGGCCAAATGATTTCGAGCGATAGCATCTACATCACCACAAGAATGGTTTGGACTGTCATTCAGTGTCAGTATTTCGCGAATCTGCTCCAGCGAAAAGCCAAGCTCCCGGCTATGGCGGATAAAAGCAAGTCTGTCGTAATGAGCCTTGCGATAGATACGCTGATTTCCAGCCGTCCGCTCTGGTGCAGGCATGAGACCTATCTGTTCGTAGTACCGAATGGTCTGTACCTGACAATTACCTGCTGCAGCGACCTCTCCGATTGAATATTTTTCACTCACGTAAATCAGCCCTTGAACCTAAAGTTACTTTAGGTATTAAGCTTATACCAGAAAGAAGATTAATTCAGATTAAGGGGCTGGTATGGCTGGTTGTGGTTGTAATAGCAATGTCCAATTTGATGGTGTTTCCGCCGAGTACAAACGAATCCTATGGGTCGTGATAGCGATCAATGTGCTTATGTTTGTGGTTGAAACTGGAGCTAGCATCGCATCTCAATCAATGGCGCTCAGGGCTGATGCTCTTGATTTTCTAGGGGACAGTTTGACCTATAGCATTACCCTATTAGCGATAGGGCACTCTCTGCGCTGGAGAGCCTCAGCCGCGCTATTTAAAGGCATAACCCTCGCGCTCATGGGGCTATGGGTATTGGGATCTACTCTCTACAGTACTCTCGTCTTACAGATTCCAAATGAAATGATCATGGGGTCGGTGGCTATGATGGCTTTCACTGCCAATCTCATCAGTGCACTGTTGTTATTGAAGTATCGAAATGGAGACAGCAATGTACGTTCAGTCTGGCTCTGTAGCAGAAACGATGCTATTGGTAATTTGGCTGCATTACTGGCCGCGGGTGCGGTTTTTGCTACTCAGAGCCCTTGGCCCGATTTGATTGTCGCTTTTGCGATGGCGCTACTTTTTTTGCATTCAGCACGGTTGATCTTGCGTCAAGCTATTGCTGAACTTCGTCAGGAATAGGCGGACACTTCAGAAGTATCAGTCTGTTGTATTAATCTTTATCTGACCAGAAGCTCATTAATTTCTGGGCTGACATCTTTTATAACCACAGAGTCATTAGATTAAGCTCGAAGGTAATTGGATTCTAACAGATAATCCTTTCGGTTCTCTGTTTGTAAATAAAATATCCCCTTGATATTGTTCAACAATAGTTAGGACTATATTTAGCCCAAGTCCATGCCCTTTAGCCTGTTCGTCCAACCGTATTCCACGCTTAGTTAAGCGTTCAATTTTGCTTTTTGAGCAACCGGGGCCGTTATCATTCACGATTACCTCAAACTGGTCTAACCCTCCGTTTATATCCACACTGATCATTCCGTCAGACCATTTTGCTGCGTTGTCCATAAGGTTTCCCATTAACTCATTAAAGTCGGACTGTTCACCGGGGAAATGAGACTGTGGGTTGACGTTGATATCAAATGTCAGCAGTTTATCTGGGTAGATTAATTTAAGTGTCGCCGCTAGATTTTCAACTGCGGTTATAATTGAAAAGTTCTCGGACTGATGCC
>JBOEGV010000041.1:0-2107 GCA_050633605.1 Neptuniibacter sp.
GTCGTGGTCGTGCGGCGGGTCTGAATATGGTTATTACTGAAACCGGTGCGGCGAAAGCGGTTTCTAAAGCGCTTCCTGCAATGGAAGGCAAGCTGACGGGTAATGCTATTCGAGTTCCAACGCCAAACGTTTCTATGGCGATCCTCAATCTGAACCTGGAAAGTGCAACAGATAAAGAAGAGCTGAATGCTATTCTTCGTGAAGCTGCGTTGCATGGCCCTATGCAGAAACAGATTGACTACAGTAATTCACCGGAAGCTGTTTCTACTGACTTCGTCGGATCGCGTGCTGCTGGGGTTGTTGATGCTCTGGCGACTATCGCTGGTGGTAAGCGTTGTGTGCTGTACGTTTGGTACGATAACGAGTTTGGTTATAGCTGTCAGGTTATCCGTATGATGCAGAAAATGGCTCAGTGTACGTTACCGGCTTTCCCAAAGCAGATCTAACAGCCTGATTAGCTAATTTGTTTAAAAAGTCACCAATAGGGTGGCTTTTTTATTGGTTAATCCCTTATATTTCATATTGGAATATGTATATTCTTAATGGTTCTAGTGATATAGGTCTACTTTAGTTGTTGTATTGGCCGGTTAACGAAACCTCTTTGTAGAAAAAGGAGGCCCCGCTCAGGTATACTTGTTCGGATTTTTGGGTGGGGTAATTCTATTTTCGAATAACTAATTAATGTTGTTCTTGGCGTTCGGGGACAGGTCGCCAGAGATAACTGAAAAACGAAAATGGAATCCTGAAAAGTTTAACGTAATTGGGTGAGGCGTATGATCAAGATCAAGAAGGGTCTGGATCTACCGATCACGGGCGCTCCTGAGCAATCAGTTTCTGATGGCCCAGCAGTTAGCTCCGTCGCCGTTGTTGGCTTTGACTATGTAGGTATGAAACCTACCATGGCCGTCAAGGTGGGGGATCGAGTAAAACTCGGTCAAGTGATCTTTTCCGATAAGAAAACAGAAGGCGTTAAGTACACAGCACCAGGTGCTGGTGTAGTTAAGGCTATCAACCGTGGTGACCGTCGTGCACTACAGTCAGTCGTTATTGAGTTAGATGGCGATGATGCGGTTGAATTTAATAAATACAGTGCTGGTGAACTTTCCGCTCTGACACGTGAGCAGGTACAGGACAATCTGATTGAATCAGGCCTGTGGACTGCATTAAGAACACGTCCTTTTAGTCGTGTTCCAGCGCCAGGGTCAACACCAAACTCTATCTTTGTTACAGCAATGGATACCAATCCACTGGCTGCAGATCCTGCTGTTATTATTGCTGAGCAAAAAGAAGCCTTTTCTCAGGGTCTTGAGATTCTGACCAAACTTTCAGAAACAACTGTGTATCTGTGTAAAGCACCTGGAGCTGATATTCCTACAGCTGCCGGCGTTACAGTTGAAGAGTTTGAAGGATTGCACCCTGCAGGTAATGCGGGTACTCATATCCATTTCCTTGATCCGGTTTCGCAAAAGAAAACGGTCTGGACAATTGGTTATCAGGATGTGATTGCGGTAGGTAAGTTATTTACAGAAGGTAAATTGCCAACTGAGCGTATCGTTGCCGTTTCCGGGCCTAAAGCTTCCAAGCGCGGGTTGCTAAGAACTCGTTTGGGCGCAGATCTTAATGATCTGTTAGCAGGTGCTCAGGATGGTGATCATAACCGTGTGGTCAGTGGTTCTGTATGGAGCGGTCGTGCTGCTTCAGGTCCATTTGCATATCTGAGTAGATATGCAAATCAGATCACGATCCTGGAAGAAGGTGATGAACGTGAATTTATGGGCTGGGTCGTACCTGGTACTAACAAATTCTCTGTTCTTAATATTTTCGCATCTTTCCTGAACCCTTCTAAGAAGTTCGATTTTACAACGACTACGAATGGTTCTGAACGAGCAATGGTGCCGGTTGGCCAGTTTGAACAGCTGATGCCTCTGGATATTCTTCCGACTCAGTTGCTGCGTGCTCTTGTGACAGGTGACATTGTTCATGCTATGGAGCTTGGCTGCTTAGAGTTAGATGAAGAAGACCTCGCGCTGTGCACATTTGCCTGTCCAGGCAAATACGAGTACGGCCCAATCCTTCGCGACAACTTGACGCGTATTGAGAAAGAGGC
>JBOEGV010000042.1:0-27480 GCA_050633605.1 Neptuniibacter sp.
GGCATATCTTCAGCAGTTAGGCTGAGTTCTGGCTCTGGCTCTGGCTCTGGCTCTGGCTCTGGCTCTGGCTCTGGCTCTGGCTCTGGCTCTGGCTCTGGCTCTGGCTCTGGCTCTGGCTCTGGCTCTGGCTCTGGCTCTTCAGTAGTATATTCTGCTGTTTCTGCTGGAACAGGCGTTTCTGTCTGTTCTAAATTTATTTCTTCGTCCAGCGCAGCCGCTTGGTTAATAACCTGCAACTCTTTTTCCGTTTCAATTCCAGCATCCGGGTCGGATAAAAGAGCTTCCAGGTAGTCAAAAACCACCTTCTGCACACCTTGAACATCATCATTCTTCAGCGCATCTTTCTTTGAGTCGCTCATAGAACCTCCTGACGCTGACGTTCAAGCATTGACCGTAAAATTCGAGCATAAGAGTGAACACCCTTACCACTTGAGTCTAATACTGAAGGAACAACCCCCTTAATACTGGCATTTCTGAATTTCGTATCAACAGGAATCACTGCGTTAGATATTTCGTTGGGGTAGTTGTGATGAAGTTCCCGAAGGCTACTAACCGAAGCCTGAGTTCTACGGTCATAAAACGTAGGAATAATGGTATAGCTGAGCTTTTTGCTTCTTGCACGGTTTATCATTTTGATTGTCCGAACCATTCTTTCCAGACCCTTAAGGGCCAGGAATTCCGTTTGAACCGGAACAATCAAATGCTGACATGCTGCTAGCGCATTGACCATCAACACACCTAATACAGGAGGACTATCAATTAATACATAATCATAACGATCACGTAGCTGGACCAATGCTTTAGCAACTTGCAAGCCCATACCTTCTTCACCAACAGCTTTACGTTCCAAGGTCGCCATTGCCGTCGAAGCAGGAATAAGCTCGATACGTTCATGGCTGGTTTTCAGCAACAAATCAGAAACATCCTCTTTAGTCACTTTACGCTGGCCATTGAATAGGTCATACACACTATTCTCCAACTCGTCCGGATCGTAGCCAAAATAACTAGTCAAAGAGCCATGTGGATCGAGATCAATCAACAAAACACGATAGCCTACTTCTGCAAGCAAGCCTGCCATTGTTACTACTGTTGTGGTTTTACCCACGCCACCCTTTTGGTTGGCAACTGACCATACATGCATTATTTTTCTTCCAGTTGTGAAGGCTCTGGATCAGGCCTCCTGAACAACACTCCACCATTTCCGGTTTCTACCTGCTCAATCACAGGAACGCTTTCTTCTTCACTTTCACTGAACAATGTAGAAACTGCATCAGAACTAACTTGCTGGCTGCCAAAAGAAGAAACTGACCGCCTTATTTTTTCATCACGCGAGATAACAATCAGTACCCTACGATTTAAACGCTGCCCTTTTTCGGTACGATTGCTATACGCTGGCTGAAATTCGCCATAACCTACTGCTGCCATTCTTTCCGGTTCAACGCCAAACTGAGCCAACAACCTCACGACTGCAGCTGCCCGAGCAGCTGAAAGCTCCCAGTTAGAAGGAAATGAATCGGTAGATATTTTTTGATTATCAGTAAACCCCTCGACATGAATGGGGTTATCTTTCCCGCGCAAAATATCCGCAATTTGTTCCAGTAATATATCTGCCTGAATATTAGGTAGCGCCCCACCTGAAGTGAATAGATAATTTGACCTTAACTCAATCGCAATCCAGAGATCATTCCCGGTAATTGCCAGCTGGCCGCTATCTACCTGTTTGGAAAAATTAGTATCCAGTTCCAGTTTAAGGCTTTGTAACGCAGCCGTTTTTTCCTGATCCGGTGGAGAGATTGTTACTTTAGGAGCATCTTCATCTGTTTTACCCCCAACAAGTAGCCCAACCCCATTAGCACCCGCGCCATCACCCAACTGCTGCATGGACTGGTCCAGACCAAAAAAGACCCCGGATAATGCCTCTGATATATGTTTATATTTTTCTTCATTTACCGAAGAAATTGCGTACATCACCACAAAAAACGCAAACAGAAGAGTGATAAAGTCCGCATAAGAGATAACCCAGCGGTCATTCCTTACATAATCTTCTGGCTGTCGCCGTTTGGGCATAAATTACCTCGTATAGCCTTGCAGTCTTTGCTGGATTGCTTTTGGGTTCTGCCCCTGAGCAATAAACATCAAACCATCAAGAACCATTTCCTGGTATTGATACCTCATCAGCACCAGGCTCTTAATTTTGTTCGCAACCGGAATAAGAAATAAATTAGCTATACCAATACCGTAAATAGTTGCCACAAAAGCTGTAGCAATACCGGCTCCCAGACTTTCCGGATCAGAAAGATTTCCCATAACATGGATCAAGCCTAGCACGGCTCCAATGATACCCATGGTAGGAGCATAGCCACCCATACTTTCTATAACCTTAGCAGCCTGTAGGTCCCTTTGCTCAAGGGTTATCATTTCCACTTCAAGGGTGCCACGAATTTCGTCAGCACTTTTACCATCTGCCAAGAGCAGCAAGCCAGCTTTCAGAAAACGATCCGGCTCTTTATCTGCCGCAGTTTCCAATGCAAGAAGACCTTTTCTACGAGCGATAACACAAAGGCTAACAAGCTGATCTATACCATTGGATATATCTAGTTTGTTGCGGCTGAAAGCCCAACCAATAAGGTTAAGTGCTCTCACCACATCTTTCCCCGGCGACTGGATGATCGCTGCGGCCAGAGTCCCTCCAATTACAATCGCTGCCGCAGGAATATTTGCAAGCTCTTGTAACTGCCCACCTTCGAGAATATTGCCACCAAGGATTGCCGCAAAGGCTAATAAGAGTCCAAGTACTGCTGTAATATCCATCAGATCGCCCTACGATTACTGAGTAATGTACCAAACTCCGATAGATCCAAAATCGCGTCGGCCAAACCAGCATTTACAACAGCCTGAGGCATTCCGTAAATAGTGCTGCTTTCTTTGTTTTGAGCCCAGATAGTAGCGCCTTGTTGTCGTAAAAGTTTTGCGCCATCACATCCGTCTGCACCCATGCCAGTAAGAATAATTGCCAACACATTTTTACCAAAGGTCTTAGCTGCGGATGCATAAGTGACATCTACACTAGGCTTATATGTCAGCCTTTCATCTCCGGGCATAATTTTGACTTTATCCATTCCCCTTGGATCTATAATCATCTGATGTCCCCCAGGGGCCAACAATGCTTGTCCGGGTATGAGCCGATCGCCATCTTCCGCTTCTTTGACATTAATCTGACATTGCTGATCTAAGCGGGAAGCAAACACTGAAGTGAATGTCTTCGGCATATGCTGAACCAAGAGTATCGGGTAAGGGAAATTTTCAGGTAGCTGAGTCAGTATCTGCTGCAGAGCAGCCGGACCTCCGGTTGATGAACCAATAACAACCAATTTACAACCCGCAGGAATCGTTTTTTTGCTGTTTGAAGCAGCAGGTCTTGTTCCTATTGGTTGCGCATGAGCCCGAGGCTCTTGTCTGGGTGATTCTGCCCTACGAGCTTTAGATTGCTCTGCTCTAATGCTCCGAGTATTAACCCCCACCACTGGCCTTGAAGATACAGGTTTGGAAGCTGGCTTAGGTGCTTCGGGACGGAACACCATAGATTTACTATTAGCATCAGAACCACTGCCACGGAACATAGAACTACGCTTAGAATGAGTAGAACGACCGAGTTCAACAACTTTATCACACAGCTGTTTTTCCAGTGAACTCGAATGCTCCATCCAAGCACGCATATCTTTAGAAAGATAGTCCAATGCACCGGCTTCCAGTGCCTGAATAGTTATCTGAGCACCTTCATGCGTCAGAGAGGAAAGCATCAAAATATTGGTAGGAGACTCGCGCATAATAACGCGTACAGCCTCAATACCATTCATTTGAGGCATTTCCACATCCATCGTAATCAGGTCGAGACGCAAACGTTTTGCTTGTTCTATTGCCTCTCGTCCATTTGAAGCCGACCCAACCACCTCTATCCGCTTATCTCCGGAGAGTAAGTCACTGATTCTATGCCGGAAGAAACCAGAATCATCAACTATCAGGACCTTAACAGGCATAGACGCTCCCATTCCTCCTTAATCAGGAAACGTAATGTTTCAACAAATTTGGTATATCGATAATCAATGCAATACGACCATCACCTGTAATTGTTGCACCAGAAAGTCCTGATGTACCATGCAAAATGGTACCCAAAGGTTTAATAACCACCTCTTCCTGCCCAACCAGCTGATCAACAACAAAACCAACTCGTTGTGTACCCACCGTTACAATAACAACATGCCCTTGCTCAGGAAGGTCCGCACTTTGCTGACCTTCAATCAACCAGCGTTTAAGGTGGAACAATGGCAACGCTTGGTCACGCACAATAATAACCTGCTGACCATCAACCACATTAGTTTTAGTCAGATCAAGATTAAATATTTCATTTACGTTGACCAATGGTAATGCAAACGCCTGCTCTTCAAGAATGACCATCAATGTCGGCATAATCGCTAAGGTAAGCGGAACCTGAATGGCTATACGAGAGCCCTGACCAATAACAGAATCAATATTCAGAGTGCCGTTGAGTTGGGTAATCTTGGTTTTCACCACATCCATACCCACGCCACGACCCGATACATCGGAAATTTCTTTCTTAGTCGAGAACCCAGCCGCAAAGATCAAGTTGAAACATTCTTGTTCCGTGAGTCGACGAGCAGCTTCAGCATCCATCATGCCTCGCTCGATTGCCAAATTCCTAAGTTTTTCGGCATCCATTCCTGCGCCATCATCCTGAATAACTAACAGAATGTGATCGCCTTCCTGTTCAGCGGAAAGTAAAACATGACCTTCACGTGGTTTACCTGCAGCCTCTCGAACGTCTGGAGCTTCAATGCCATGATCCACTGCATTACGAACCAAATGAATCAACGGATCTGCCAGGGCCTCAACAAGGTTTTTATCTAAGTCTGTCTCTTCACCACGTAACTCTAAGCGAATCTCTTTCTTAAGATTACGCGAAAGGTCTCGGATAAGACGCGGAAAGCGACCGAACACTTTTTTAACTGGCTGCATTCTTGTCTTCATGACCGACATCTGCAGATCTGCTGTCACCATATCCAAAGTGCCGAGCGCTTTTGCCATCTCTTCATCTTCGCGTGTGACGCCCAATCTCACCAGTCGATTTCGCACCAATACAAGCTCACCAACCATATTCATGATTTTATCTAATAAGCGAGTATCAACACGAACATTGCTTTCGGCCTGAGGTTTTGCCTGTTGATGAGCAGCCTTAACCGCCGCATCAGCTGTATTACCTTTACTCTCAGTTTTAGCAACTGATTTTTTTGGTGTAGGTGCAGAAGCTACAGGCTTCGCAGGGGCAGCTGGAGTCGGTGCAGGTGCAGGGGCAGGTGCAACGGGCGCTGGAGCACTCGCTGGTTCCGCTGCAAATGCGCCTTTACCCTGAGACTGGAGTTCATCCAGCAGGGCTTCGAATTCATCGTCAGTTATTAACTCACTACCACCGGCCGGGGCCGCTGGAGCTGGAGCCGGAGCAGGAGCTGCATCTTGAGCTACACCTGGACCTTTGCCTGGGCCATGCAATTCATCGAGAAGCGCATCAAATTCATCTTCTGTAATCAGATCAGCGCCGCCACCAGAAGCTGGAGCTGGAGCTGGAGCGTCAGGAGTTAAGTCACCTCCCAGGTCATCAAGTAAAGAGTCAAATTCCGCCGCAGATTGATCAGATGATGCCGAAGAAGCAGCCGGCGCTTGAGATGCTGGTGCAGGAGCTGGAGCCGGAGAAGCTGCAGGTGCCTGAGCAGGTGCAGGGCCGCCACCGCTGGCAAAATCTTTTAACGCCTGAATAAGCTGGGGATCTGCATTTTCGGGTTCATCGCCATTACGAACAGCATCGAACATGACATTAACAGTATCCAGAGCCTGTAGCACAACATCCATCAGTTCAGGAGATACCTTAATATCTCCATTCCTTAAAAGGTCAAATAAGTTTTCCGCGTTATGACAACAGTCAACCATTGGATCAAGCTGCAGAAATCCAGCACCACCTTTAACCGTATGAAAACCTCTGAAAATTGCATTAAGCAAGTCACTGTCATCTGGTCTCTGTTCAAGATCGACCAACTGCTCAGAGAGCTGCTCCAGAATTTCCCCTGCTTCAACAAGAAAATCTTCAAGAATTTCCTGATCCACTTCCAAACTCATGCGGTGCTCCTCTTAAAAACCCAGGCTGGAAAGTAAGTCATCAACTTCATCTTGATCACTTACAACATCGGGACTGCTTTTCTTCACTTGCGGTCCTTCTGCCTGAACTTCAGTAGTATTATTATCTTTATCCTGACTAGAAGCTTGAATGGAGTCGATACCTGATAGCTTTTCAACTTTAGCAGCCATCTCCATCAAACCGATCAGATGACTTTCTACATTTGTCACCAGATTAATTACTCGCCTAATCAGCTGCCCAGTAATATCTTGATAGCTTTGCGATACAACAATATCTGTCAGTTCAGAACGGAGAGTCTTTATCGTTTGTTCGGACTCTTCTTTAACAGCACAGGTGCGATCGTATACGCCACTCAGGCTGTCATGCTCTTTTTCCAACTGTCCTACTAACAGAAGTAAATCTTTAAAGCGCTCACTCTGAGAATCCAGGTTATCTACCAGTGACAAAGCCTTATCAACTCTATCCATAGTATCGTGAGCATTTTTTTCTGTTACTTCGATAACATAGTTCAAGCGATCCGCTGCATCTGTATCCGCAGCAGCATCATCCTGTTCATTGCTATCTAGACTGGAACCCAATTCGTTTGAAAATGCTTTGAGCGCCTCATGCAATCCACGAGTAAGATGACCGACTTCCGTAAAAAAAGCCTGATGCCTGAACTCATGAAGCTGTTGAATAATATCCATTGCATCATTCAGATTGCCTTCATTAAGTACAGTAACTAACTCCTGTGCCTTATTTTGAAGTTCCATCTCGAACTGACCAATACCTTGACCGATACCTGACATCATTAGTTTCGGCCCCCTTAACCTATGCGCTCGAAGATTTTATCAATCTTTTCCTTGAGCACAGCTGCAGTAAATGGTTTCACTACATAGCCATTCACACCCGCTTGAGCCGCAGCAATAATCTGCTCTTTTTTGGCTTCAGCGGTTACCATCAGGACAGGCATCTTAGCCAGATTAGGGTCTGAACGAACTTCTTTCAGCAGGTCGATTCCCGTCATGCCTGGCATATTCCAGTCTGTAACGAGAAAATCAATTCCACCGGCTTTAAGAATAGGAAGCGCAGTTTGACCATCATCAGCTTCCTGAACATTGGTCATACCCAGATCTTTCAATAAGTTTTTTATAATACGTCTCATCGTAGAAAAATCATCTACAACGAGAATTTTCATGTCTTTATTCAAGACGAGCCTCCAACTAAGTACTGCATAGTTTGTTGAGTCTACACTTTTGTACCACAAATACGTTGAGTATGGTCAAGCGTTTTACCGCCATTCACTGAGTCTTGAACGTAAACGCAATGCAGCCTGACTATGTATCTGACTAACACGTGATTCGCTCACACCCAGAACCTGACCAATCTCTTTCAAATTCAATTCTTCATCGTAATACAACGCCAGAACTAACTTTTCTCGTTCCGGAAGATTATTTATAGCTTCACTCAGCGCTTTTAAAAATGCTTCACGCTCAAAATTTTGATTTGGACCTGGATCATTATTTGCAAAAGCTTCACCTGGCCCCTCATGATGAGGGTTGAGCATCTCTTCAAAACTGAAAAGACGACTCTCCAAACTATCTTTTAACAGAACATGATAATCATCAACTGTTATACCCAACTGTCGAGCCACTTCAGCATCACTGGCATCTCTACCCGTTCTGGATTCCACCTGCTGAATAGCTTCTGTGACTCGTCGACTATTACGATGCACAGAACGCGGCGTCCAGTCTCCGCGTCGCACCTCATCAATAATTGATCCTCGAATGCGAATACCGGCATAAGTTTCAAAACTCGCCCCTTTAGTCGCATCGTATTTTTTTGCTGCTTCCAACAAACCAACCATACCTGCCTGAATCAGGTCATCAACAAGTATCGTCGCCGGAAGGCGGGCCAACAAGTGATGGGCAATACGTTTAACGAGTGGTGCATACTGCTCAATCAACTCATCGCTCGATTGTAACTGCAGCGAGTTATACATACCGCCCCTATTCTCAGCCTGATGAACGCACTCCCTGCACGAGCCGTTCAACAAAAAACTCTAAATGTCCCCGGGGCACAGTTTGCACTGGCCACCCATGTACTTTATTCGCTAACTGTTTATAAGCCAAGGATACCTTGCTCTTAGGAAAAGCTTGCAAAACAGCCACTTGGCGTTGAACAGCCTTGCGAACATTTTCATCATAAGGGATTGAACCGACATATTGAAGTGTGACATCAAGAAAGCGATCCGTAACAGTCAGCAACTTACCAAACATGTTGCGTCCTTCCTGCTCGCTACGCACCATGTTTGCAAGTACACGGAAGCGAGTCATTTTATAATCCCGATTTAACAGTTTAATTAAAGCATACGCATCGGTAATTGAGGTAGGTTCATCACAAACAACAACCAAAACTTCTTGAGCTGCCTTAATAAAACTCAATACAGAGTCAGAAATACCCGCAGCCGTATCCACTACAAGAACATCAACTTCATCCGCAATTGTACTAAACGCATGGATAAGTTCTGCATGCTCATGCGGTGACAGGGCAGTCATCTCCTGAGTACCCGAAGTTGCAGGAACAATCCTAAGATTATCACAGACAGGCAGCATAACATCTACAAGACCACATTCACCGTCCAGAACATCAGCAATGGTACGCTGAGGTCTAAGGCCAAGTAATACATCGACATTAGCAAGTCCAAGATCGGCATCCATCAAGACTGTTCGCTGCCCCATTTCAGCCATTGCTAAAGACAGGTTAACCGAAACATTTGTTTTGCCTACACCGCCCTTACCACCTGTGACTGCAATCACCTTAACAGGCCTATGCTGATCCATATATAACCCAACCATTAGCCTGTTTTGTATACATCATCTAGAGCAGCCTGACGCCTTTCAGCCTCAATTGCCCGCTGAGCAGTCACAACCGCCCTGCTGACCAGCTCATGCTTTCTGGCAACGGAAATATCATCAGGAACACGCTGCCCATCTGTAACATAGGTAACCGGCAACCCTTTCTCAATTATTAATGATATTGCATCACCCAAACTACCGGACTCATCCATTTTGCTTAGCACACATCCGTTTAGGCCCAACCCTTTATAAGCGTTATAAGCCTGCTCTACCACCCTTTTCTGACTACTACAGGAGACAACCAATAGTTTCTTCAGGCGCAGAGACACACCCTCCAGCATATCTAACTGCTGCTGACTATGAGCCTCTTGTGCATTCAAACCAGCCGTGTCTATTAAAACCAGACGCTTTGTTTTGAGAGATTGCAACACATCTTCAAGACTATTAGTTTCATTTACCACGCGAACTGGAACATCAAGAATACGGCCAAAAGTACGTAATTGTTCATGAGCAGCGATTCGGTAAGTATCCGTTGTAACCAGCGCGAGACTAGAGCTACCGTGTTTAAGAACATACTTCGCGGCAAGCTTACCTATTGTGGTTGATTTACCAACACCCGTTGGGCCAACAAATGCAACCATACCTCCACGATCAATAAAATCATCACCCTGCACGGGTATTGAATCTGAAAGCCGGCTGAGAGCATTTTTCCATGCTTTATCTGGAGCCAGATCGTGCTCGATTCCAGAAATAATATTCGCAGACAGAGTTTCACTCAGACCAAGAAGATCCAGTTTTCTCTGCAGAGGCGTTTTATTTGCTACCGGAGCAGCAGCCGCCATGCGTCGACTCTGAGACAATGACTGCTGATTCAGAAGATTTTTGAGCTGAGCTATCTCGTCCTGCATTGACCGAATAAGCGTCTCATCAGTATGCAGATCCGGCACTGATGAATCAAATTTCGAATCCGGCATGACCCCATCTACACTTTCATAACTCATCTCTTCATGATTTTTTACAAAATTCTCATGTGCCACATCCGCCTTGAGCTTCTGACGCTGCTTAAGTGATTCCAGAATTGCCCTAAGGTCCTCTTCCCCTTGCTCGACTTGACGATTAACTGAACCAGGGGCATCAAAATCCTGACTCTTTTGATGTCTTTCTGCCTCTGCAATATGCATCCGTGTTTTTTGCAACTCGCCGGATAAATTAGGCGCCTGACCACCCGTAAGGATATCAATCTGCTCCTTACGCTTTTGAATTTTAGGGGTTTGAACTTTGGTAAATTCCTGCTGGGCCATTTCGTAATCATTATCGTGCGCCGCAACAACCTCGACACCACCCGCAACACGGTGATTAGACACGATTACAGCATCAGGTCCGATTTCCTCTCGAACTCTACGCATCGCCTGTCTCATATCTGGCGCAAAAAAGCGTTTAACTTTCATAACACCTCCTCATCAACCAAGCCCGAGCTGAGCACAAATAATTAAGCACCTACCTCACCCCCGACAGTTGCCACAATTGTCACTTTTTTATTTTCAGGAATCTCCTGATAGGAAAGCACATGAATCTGATGCTCACCATAACGCACAAATTTTGCCATCAGTGGTCTGACCGGTGCTGCCACTAATAATACCGAAGGGCGCCCCATCATCTCTTGCTGAGTAGCCGTCTCAGCCAAAGATGCTTGTAAACGCTCAGCCATACCAGGCTCAAGCACCAATCCACTTTCCTGACCCTGTTGAACCGAGTTCAGAAGAATCTGTTCCAACTGGGGCGCAACAGTTATTACCGGCAATTCAGACTCAGAACCATTGATGTTTTGTACAATAAGACGCGAAAGAGACACCCTGACCGCAGCAGTTAGCCCTAGAGGGTCTTGAGTCCGACTCACGGCTTCTGCTAAAGACTCAGCAACCGTTCTAAAATCTTTCAATGGTACATGTTCCATCAAAAGGTTTTGCAGAACTTTCAGCAACGTACTAAACGTTACTTTCGCAGGCACCAATTCTTCTACCAATTTAGGTGACGTTTTGCTGAGCATATCGAGCAACTGCTGAACCTCTTCATGACCTAATAACTCGTGGGCATGCGTTTGCAACAACTGATTCATATGCGTCGCGACAACAGTCGATGCATCTACAACAGTGTACCCCAATGATTGCGCCTGTTCTTTTTGGGATTGTTCAATCCAGATTGCATCCAACCCAAAGGCGGGATCTCTTACTTCCACACCCTGCAATTTCCCAAAAACCTGCCCAGGATTTATAGCAAGTTCACGATCAGGATAAACTTCTGATTCACCAACAACCACTCCCATCAGAGTGATCCGGTAGCCGCCTGGAAGCAAATCAAGGTTATCTCTTATATGCACAGAAGGAACTAAGAAACCTAGATCCTGGGACAGTTTTTTACGAACACCTTTAATACGGCTAAGCAACTGACCTCCCTGCATCTTATCCACCATTGGAATAAGACGGTAGCCAACTTCAAGCCCTACCATATCAACAGGCATAACATCATCCCAGTCAAGCTCACGCTTTTCACTCTCATCTTCTTGAGGTATAGCAGCTTGCTCCTCTTCCTGAGCCTGTTCAGCAGCCACTTTTTTCTGCTGATTCCGATAGATAAACCACGCCCCAACGCCGGCAACTACGGCGAGACTCAAAAAGGCGAAATGAGGCATCCCCGGGATACTACCCATGGTAAAGAGAATAGCTGCGGCGACCGCCAGAGCCTTAGGCGTAGAAAACAACTGCCCCAGAACCTGACTACCCATATCATGGGAAACATTCTGCCGGGTAACCATGATCGCAGCTGCTGTCGACAGTAACAGAGAAGGCACCTGGGCTACCAAACCATCTCCAATGGTCAATAGGGAGTAAAAACGCATAGCCGTTTCGAAGTCCAGGTCATGTTGCAACATACCAATACCCAGACCACCTAGAAGATTGATTACAAGAATTAAAATCCCCGCAACCGCATCCCCTCGCACAAACTTCGAAGCACCGTCCATCGAACCGTAAAAATCTGCCTCTTGGGTAACTTCAGCACGTCGGGCTCCAGCCTCTTCCTGACCAATCAAACCCGCATTCAGATCAGCATCAATCGCCATCTGTTTGCCCGGCATTGCATCTAGGGTAAAGCGCGCGCTCACTTCGGAAATACGACCAGCACCCTTAGTCACCACCACAAAATTGATAATAATTAATATCAAGAACACCACAAAGCCAACGACATAATTACCGCCGATAACCACTTCACCAAAGGCCTCAATTACTTTACCAGCAGCATCGCCCCCTTCATGACCATATAGGAGAACTACTCGAGTGGAAGCGACATTCAATGCCAGCCTCATCAACGTCGCTATCAGGATAATGGTAGGGAAAATAGCAAATTCTAGAGGGCGATCCGAGTAGACACACACCAACAGAACAACGATCGACAGTGCAATATTAAAGGTAAAAAGAACATCCAGAAGGAACGGCGGTACAGGCAACGTCACCATTGCCAATACAACCAGCAGAAGGAAAGGTACGCCTAAGCTACCTTTACCTAAACTGCGAAAATTCTCCAGGACTACCGCTCTTTCCATTCGGGGCGCTTCAACGTCAAAAAATTATCAATTTGAACATTTCTACGCCAACTAAGCTCTCATAATCAGGCTCATGGCCGCAGAGTGCTATTTTTTTGACGGAAAAGTTCCTCAAGCCATTAATTTTGCAATTTTTACGCCACTACTGATCAGAATCCACAAATTCTTCGGGGATGGGAAGTTTATCAACTTTAATCTCAGAAGGTTTTTCAGCCTGACGCTTTTTATAGCTTTTCAACTGGAACACATACGCCAGGACCTGAGCTACAGCCAAGTAGAGCCCAGATGGTATCTCTTCCTCAATTTCGGTAAAGTTATAAATAGCTCGAGCCAGAGGAGGTGCCGACAGGATAGGAATATCATGTTCTTCTGCCACCTCTCTAATCTTAAGCGCCAAAAAATCGACACCTTTAGCAACCAGGACAGGCGCACCACGCCCCTCACCTTCGTATTTCAATGCGACTGCGTAGTGAGTCGGGTTAGTGATAACGACATCTGCGTCAGGAACCGATTTCATCATCTGACGCTGAGCGATCTCTCTTTGAAGCTGCCTGATCCGCCCCTTAACCTCAGGTTTACCCTCAGTATTTTTCAGCTCATCCTTGACCTCTTGCAATGTCATCTTCATTTTCTCGGTGTATTCATGAAGCTGATACGGCACATCAACTAACGCTATCAGTATCAACACCGCACTCAATGCCATAAATACCCAAACAATGATATCTATCGCTCCGTTGATAGCCGGGCGCTCACCAAAGGAAGCCAATGCCAGAATATCAGCCCTGATATTCCACAAAATCAGCATTGCAAATCCGCCTACCAGTGAAAATTTGGCGATAGCTTTAAAAAGTTCAACCAGCGCCTTCAATGAAAACATACGCTTCAGGCCCGCCAGAGGACTAATCCTGCTTCCTTTAGGCACCAGGGACTTACCACTGAAATTCCACCCCCCCAAAGCAATGGGGCCAATTAAAGCAGCAAGCATAATGACAGAAAAAATACCCGCTAATCCCAGCAAAGCATCCCAGGCGGAGGACTCAAAATGAGCGAGCATTTTATTGGGATCAAAAACAGACTGACGATCCAGTACAAAATTACTCTCCATGATTCCCAGCATTTTTTCAGCCAACTGTGCGCCAAACACAAACACAGAGGCCACAGCAGCCATTAAAACGAGGGTTGTCGCCAACTCCTTTGACCGGGGCACGTCCCCCTTCTCCCTAGCTTCTCTAATCCGCTTGGGTGTGGGGTCTTCCGTTTTTTCTTGCCCTGACTCTTCCGCCATATCAAACCCTTACAGAAAAAGATTTTCTATATAATCCAGAACGAAACTGGAGATGCGCATATATTGATCCAAAAAACCGCCTAGATTAACCCAATTGATAAACAAGCCCAGTACCATGGTAAACGGAAAACCAACTGCAAGAATGTTTAATTGGGGAGCAGCCCGAGACATAATACCAAATGCCATATTCACCACCAGCAGAGCAGTAACCGCAGGTAACGCCATTAAAAATGCAGCTGAGAACATCCAACTCCCTGCGATTACTACCTTCCAATAGCTCATGCGGTCAATTGCCTGAAGCGCTACAGGTACAACATCAAAACTACGCACAATCACTTCAATCATAATCAAATGACCATTTAACGCCACAAATAACATCATAATAAGCGTCAGATAAAACTGCCCCAGCATAACCACTGAAATGCCATTTGCCGGATCAGTCATTGAGGCAAAACCAAGACCCATCTGCATAGCAATCATCTGACCGCCTAATACAAAAATCTGGTAAAAAATCTGGAACAGGAAGCCCAACAATGCACCTATAAGTATCTGCTGAGCAATAATGAGATAAGTATTTACGCTTAGCCCATCGAAGTCAGGCATCACAGGAAGAATCGGCGATACAACCACAGTTACCGCCAAAGCAAGCATCAAACGTATACGCATATTTAGCAGCTGACTCCCAATTAAGGGGACTGCCATAAAAAATGATGCGACACGAAACAATGGCCAAAGAAAAGCAGCTATCCACTGTTCGATCTCACTTATCCCGATCTCAAACAACGATGACTACCCGATTACATAAGGGATATTTTTCACCAAGGTGGTGAAATGTTCTGTCAGTTTTGCCAGTATCCAAGGCCCCATCCACATAATCACCAGCAAGGTAACCAACAGACGAGGTAAGAAACTTAATGTCTGTTCATTAATTTGTGTTGCGGCCTGAAAGGTGGAAACCACCAAACCTACAATCAGACTCGGCACAATAATAACGGAAACTAACAGCACTATCAGCCAGAACGCCTCACCAAACAATCTGAGTACAACCTCAGGCGTCATTATCGCTCTCCTGTATGTATTTAGTTTCTATATACCAAAGCTTGCTGCCAAGGTACCAATTACTAACGCCCAGCCATCCACCAACACAAATAGCATAATTTTAAAGGGTAGAGAAATAATGATCGGCGAAAGCATCATCATACCCATAGCCATCAGGACACTCGCTACCACCAGATCAATAACCAAAAAGGGAACAAACAACATAAAACCGATCTGAAATGCTGTTTTCAGCTCACTGGTCACAAAAGCCGGAACCAGAATAGTGAAAGGGATTTGATCGGCGCTTTCTACAGCCGGAGTATTAGAAATGCGCATAAACAGATCAAGATCACTTTCTCTGGTCTGTAACATCATAAATTCTCTAAAAGGACCGCTCGCCACCTTTAAAGTTTCGAGCACACCCCGCTCTTCATTAACATATGGCTGAACTGCCTCAACATAGACTTGGTCTAACACCGGAGACATGATGAAAAGTGTCAAAAACATCGCCATACCAACCATAATTTGGTTTGAAGGCGTCTGCTGTAAACCCAAAGCCTGACGCAATATGGCAAACACAATGATAATACGAGCAAAAGAGGTCATCATCATAACCATGGCTGGCAGGAACGTCAGCATGGTCATAAGAATCAGAATTTGCAGTGTCACACTATAGTTGCTCTGCCCATTCTCCCCCGTTGTCACGGTCAGCGCAGGAATACCAACATCAGCAGCCCAACCTAACGAAGGCAACAATAAAAACAGACTCAGCAGAGTGTACTTAAAGATTTTATTCTTCAATTTTCCCCCTTTTCTGCTTTGCCATAGCCTCACTCAAGCGTAGCGCAAACCCCTTACCACCTTCAGCTGGGTCAACAACCGGTTTTTCAAAAGACTGCAAATGGGACACTCTTCCCGGAGCAACCCCCAGTAGAATCTGTTTTTCACCAACCTGAACCAGAACTGCTTTTTCCCGAGTACCTAAGGGCAATACACTCAAAACCCGCATATTTTTACTCACCGGCGCTATACCCGAGAAACGCCGTAAAACCCAGGAAACAATCAGTATAAAAAGAACAACAAACACTAACCCTAGAAGCAGCTGCATAATAGCATCAGCAGAAAAAGGTTCTTGATATGCAGGAGGAACAGAAACCTGCGCAACAGAGGAGGGTTCCACTGCAGAATAAGCAGGCATCATTATAAATAGAAACAAACTAGGAAAATAACGCATCCTGACTATTTGAGTCGTTTAATACGTTCTTGTGGACTGATCACATCGGTCAACCTGATACCATAACGGTCATTTACAACCACAACCTCACCATGTGCGATCAGAGTTCCGTTAACCATAACATCCAGCGGCTCACCTGCAACTCGATCAAGTTCAATTACCGAACCCTGATTAAGTTGCAATAAATTACTAATGGGAATATCAGTTTGACCCACTTCCATAGAAAGCGTTACCGGAATATCAAGAATAACATCTAACTTAGGATCTGAAATTGGCGTGCCTTCATCAGTAAGCTCATCAAGTTCAACCGAGTCATTTGTCACACCGGTGGCAGCAAGAAGCTCGTCAGGATCAACAACCTCACCCCCGTCATCGCCGACCTGCTCTTCCATTGCCGCTGCCCATTCGTCAGCCATTGCTTGCTGGTCTGTTTCGTCACTCATTCGTCAAACTCTCTAATGCTCTCGAAAACGTCATTTAGGCCGCACAATCTGATCGGTTATTTTTAATGCTAGATTACCGCGAGAAACGCCCATGGTACAGTTAAAAACAGGCACTTTGTTAGCTTTCAGCTGGAAGCATTCTGGTAATTCAATTGGTATGACATCACCTTCCTCCAACTCCATCACATCCCTTAAAGTCATATCCTGCTCTGCTATAGTCATGTCTAATGGTAACTTAGCCATCAAAATATCTCGCTGAAGCGCAATCTGCCATCGCTCATCCTTCTCGTCTTCTCCACTCTGGAAGCCAGAAACAAGCAGATCGCGAATAGGCTCAAGCATTGAATAAGGCATCGCTACGTGAAATTCACCTGAACCCCCTTCCAAATCAACCTGAAAAGTACTGACAACCACGACTTCCGTTGGATTTATCACGTTTGCCATTGCGGGGTTCATTTCATGACCAAGATGCTCGAAATTAAGCTCTTTTACCGGTCTCCAGGCTTCCTCAAGATCAACAAAAAACTGTTCCAATACCTTGTGTATAAGCCGGGTCTCAGTAGGGGTAAATTCACGCCCTTCAATTTTGGCGTGCCTGCCATCACCGCCAAAAAAATTATCCACCAACTTAAATACCAATTTGGCATCCATGATAAACAGCGCCGTTCCACGCAAGGGCTGGACCCGAATCAAGTTCATACTGGTTGGAACGTAAAGGGTATGGATATAGTCGCCATACTTCATAACCTGAACACCACCTACAGTGACATCAGCAGCACGGCGTAACAGATTAAAAAGGCTAATTCGAGTGTATCGAGCAAAACGCTCATTGATCATTTCAAGCGTAGGCATGCGACCACGAACAATACGTTCATGGCTCGCTAAGTCATAAGGGCGAAAATCGCCATCCTCAACCTCTGCTTCCTCTGAAGTTTCTACATCGCCATCATCAACCCCATGAAGCAACGCATCAATTTCATCTTGAGAAAGCAGATCTTTTACTGACATTTATACCACGCCCTAAAATCAATCATCATTACTGCATAACCATGTTGGTAAACAGGATTGTTTCTACACCTGGCTTACCCATCTTTTCCTGCATAATTTCACGGATCAGATCGGTAGCACTCTGACGCAACGCTTCCTTACCCTCTACGGTTTGTAAAGTTCGAAAATCCTGAGTGGTAAACAGGTTATTCAAACGCGAAACAATGAGCGGCATGTGCAATTTCAGGGCATCAGCAACCGCCTGATCGCGGCTTTTTGCCTCCACATAAAGCTGCATGTAATGAGGACGCTTATCCTGGGATTGCAGCGTAACCACGAACATTGGTTTACCTTCCATAGTTCGCACTTTAGTATAGATTGCTTCAGCCCGAACAGGCTCAGCAGGAGCTACCTCCTCAGACGCTTGATCATCCCCTCCAAGCAAGAAGAATGTCGCAGCAGCGCCACCGCCACCAACCAGAAGCAAAGCCAAAACAGCAATAATTACCAGCTTCATTTTTGAAGACTTTTTACCGCCTTCTTCATTTCCATTCTGCTCCGGCTCATCTGCCATCCACTTATCCTCAACTTATAACAGAACGCTTGGTTAGACCCTAAAATCAATGCGCTAATATAACACACTGCTTTCAAGGCTGAAGCCAAAGATTAGAAATTACATTACCTTCACAGCGATTACCGGTACCGAACAAACTCAATACATTTTTTATGCGTAATAATCCACCAACGACATTTCACGAGCACCTACCGCCCCCTCTTCAGTATCATTTTCTGATGACTGACCTAAATACCCATCTCCACCGCTACCACCTTCACCAGCCATCTCCTCCCGAGAGGAGCCATTACTCTGCTGATCAGACACCGAAGATTCATTCAATGCCAACCCCTGTTCGGCAAACATTTCTCTTAAACGCGGCAAACTTTGCTCGACTGCATCACGCACATTGGCATGAGGGGAAGTAAAACTCAGACTAACCTGATCCTGATTAATCTGAACCCGAATATTCAAACTTCCCAATTCCGGAGGATCAAGCTGTATCCGAGCAACATTGGTATTTTGAGCAGCTACCATAACCGCCCGTTCAGCCAGAGCATTATTCCAGGCAGGCGTATTCAGTTTAACGTTCTGAGGCATCATTAAATTATTAGCTTCAGTCACAGCCTTTTGCACCTGCGTTGGCTGACTCACTGATTGTGGCACCCCATTTGTTGACGAACTCAAGTTATCCAAGCGCTGAGCAAACGGCGAGTCCCCTAATTTCTCAGCCCCTGCTGCAGCTTTAGTCATCAGTTTTTGAGAAGCTGCCAACATAGACTCGAATTTATCCATTGCAAATGTAGGATTAGCCGGCTTGACCTGCTGACTATCCTGAGTTGCTTTAGTTGTTTCAGGCTGAGAGTTATTATGTAAGTCCAGCTTCGATGTATTCCGCGGTATATCCCTCTCTACAGGACGCCCCTCATTACTTGACTGTTGATTGCCACGATTGGTCTGATTAAGCTCAGCATCAACATCACTTCCTTCTGACGCTAAAGCTGCGGCTGCCCCTGCCGCTGCAGCACCAGAAGAAGACTGCCCCTGATTACTTGAGCGAGCAATCTGGCTGATATATTCCCCTTTATTGCGATAGCCATCAGCATTAAATTCCTGCCTTGCAGCCTCAGCCACAGGAGAACGGCGAGGATCAGTTGTCACTGCAGCCAGCAACTCCTCATCCACTAATACTTCTTCGACAACCTCCTCCTGAGACTCTAGCTGGACCTGAGTTTCAGTATCAGGATTTCCCTCAGCCGGCTCTATCACCTCATCGTCATCGGTTAAGCCTACTTGCTGAACGTCGCTATCCGCTTTTTGTTCTGTTGAATTATCAATTTCAGAAATGACTGAGTCATCCTGAACCTGGTTCTCTTGAGGTACTTGATATTCAGAACCATCTAACTCATCGAGCAGACTTACGACTACCTGTTCATCCGTCTCATCGTCAGTTTCAACTTGAACAACGGCATCAACAGCAGTATCAACAACGGCATCAACAACGGCATCGGAATCCGAATTAATATCGACATCGACCTCGGCATTAATATCGACAAGCTGAACGGCAGCCTCTTCATCAGAAGAATCCTGACCCTGCAACTCGTCGAAAGGCAATATTTCTATTTGCTCAGGGTGTTCATCAGAATCCTGCAACTGTTGAGACACAACCTCAGATCCCTGCAATTTCTGCTTAAGTTCGTCAGGCAACTCAGGGATTTCACCCTCTGCAAAATCACGTAACGCCTTCGCTAGTTCAGCAATGACATCTTTAGACAAACCTTTTACACTTTCAGCTGCTTCACCTTGATGACCAAGCATTTCAGCAAGATGCAACAATCTCTGTTTGATCTGACCAGAATCTTGATCCATTTGACCGGCGAGACCCTGCGGCAAACTAATACCCTGAGGCGGCAAGAAAGCGCCACTTGGTATATCCGCCCCCCCAGGGCTTACAGCAACATCACTCATAATAGTGCTAAAGCCGGTAAACAACGGGGAACCCCCGCCACCCGGAGAGTTTGCAACTTGTGGAAGATTAATGGATAGCAATCCATTACCAGCTGGAATTGATAGCTGTTGACTCATTTCAGGCTCCTCTGAATCATGCCTAAAGACTAAACAGCAAAAAAAAGGCCAACATTAGATAAATGCTGGCCGTCTATTCTGTGAGCGCTCATCAAGTTGTTTCTGCAGAGCTTTTTCTTGCTCATAAAGCTCTGCGCGCTTAGCTTTATCCGTGAGCTTTTCCAACCCCTTAAAACGGGCATAAACCTCTTTCCAATGCTGCTCGACCACCTCCAACTCTTTACGATTCTGCTCCATCGCTTGCTTCTGAGTACTCTGTGCGTCTTGTATCTTTTGCATAAATGCCTGTTGAGCATGCAACTGAGCACCCGTGCAGCCATCGGCATTCTGCCCAAGATAATTTTGTTGATACTCAAGCATGTACTGCTCCAGCTGAGCCATTGTCTGCTTATCCTGTTCAACTCGCTGTCGGCTTGCAGCCAAAAACTGATCTGCTTGCTTTTTTTTCTTTTCAGCAAGATCAAGAACTAGCTGCAACCGCTTGGTACGTTTACTCATTTTTGCAACCCATTAACTGGAGGCCTGCGCAATTGCTGTGGTTGTGATTCCTGAGAAGGAGGTGTTGAAAGTACCATAATCATTTCTTGCATTGACTGTACCAGAGGGAAGGCCTCGTCAATTCCCTGCCGTAAATAGCTCAAAATAGAAGGCAGATTATCTATAACGAAGTCAGTGTCAGGATCACTACCTTTCACATAAGCCCCAACGTTTATCAAATCTTCATTTTGGCGATATTTCGAGTAAACCTGTTTAAATTTCATCGCCATCTTCAGATGCGTATCATCAATAATCTGCGGCATGGCACGACTGATTGAGGCTTCGATATCTATAGCAGGATAATGCCCCTGCTCAGCTAATTGACGGGACAATACAATGTGACCATCCAGAATTGCCCTAGCAGCATCCGCAACAGGATCTTGCTGATCATCACCTTCTGTAAGCACAGTGTAAAAGGCAGTGATCGACCCTCCACCAGCCTCACCGTTCCCTGCACGCTCAACCAATTTGGGAATTTTTGCAAATACAGAGGGCGGATAACCTTTTGTTGCAGGAGGCTCTCCAACGGCTAAGGCTATTTCTCGTTGAGCCTGAGCGTAGCGAGTTAAGGAATCCATGAGCAGAAGTACATTTTTACCTTTATCTCGAAAATCTTCTGCAATTCTGGTCGCTAATTGCGAAGCCCTCAAACGCATTAAGGGCGAATCATCCGCAGGTGAAGCAACTACAACCGAACGTTTCAAGCCTTCAACACCAAGGCTATTCTCAATAAACTCTTTAACTTCTCGTCCTCGCTCACCGATCAAACCTACAACGATAATTTCTGCTTCGGTAAAACGAGTCATCATGCCCAAGAGAACAGATTTACCCACACCACTTCCTGCGAACAAACCCATACGCTGCCCCCGACCAACAGTTAATAAACCATTGATCGTTCGAATACCTACATCCAGAGTTTGCTTGATTGGCTCACGATCAAGGGGGTTAATAATTTTCCCCGAAAGATCAGTCTCTGACTCCGGTTTTAGCGGCCCTTTACCATCAATAGGCTTGCCAACACCATCTAATACCCGACCTAATAGAGTAGATCCTACCGGCACTTTACCAGACTGAGCCTGAGCAATAACACGGGTTCCGGCCTGAATACCCTCCAAAGGATAAAGCGGCATCAAATAAACTCGATCACCTGAGAAACCAACAACCTCTGCCTCAACTAATTGAGAATCAGACATTTCTATGAAGCAACAATCACCAATTCCCGCTTTGATACCTACAGCTTCAAGCGTTAAACCTATAAGACGAGTAATTTTACCGATAATACTGGGAGATAAAGTCTCCAAATGAGGATTTTTATATTTTTGCAGTCGCTCAAGCACCCTGCTCATCATCAGTCTCCGGGCTGGCAAGCGTTGCAGCAAACTGATCCGCAACATATGCAAAACGTTCTTCTACTTCATGCTTCACAATCGTATTGGCAGCTTCCATCTTAAAGCCTCCAGCCGCAACTGAGGCATCCTGCATCACTTCAACATTAGGATCTTCCGTGGAAACTACATCTTCAACATATTGATGGTCAGAACTGTTAACGAAAATTTTGACCTGACCGGTAGTTTCCGGCAACTGACTCAGCGCAGAGCGAATAACTTCTACCAGCTGCCCTTTTCTTTCAGCAAGTTCGGCGCCCACTACTTTTTCAGAAAGTTGCAAAACCATATTCAGCAGTAATTGTTCAACATCTTCAGCTACCTGTTCAACCGGCGACTTCAGTTCTTGCACCATTTGCTGTAGCAGAGATTGCAGACGTTTAACTTCAGCCTCGCCTTGCGCAAAACCCTCTTTATAACCCTGCTCTTTACCTTCCTGTACACCATTCTCGTGGCCTTCAGCCTTACCTTCTAACCGCCCCTCTTCAAGGCCAGCAGATAAACCTTCAAGCCTAGCCGTTTCGCGAATAGATTCCAGCTCTGCAACTGTAATTTTCTCAGCAGCAATTTCTTCCTCTACCACCTGCACCTGTACCGGGTCTTTTTGCTGGAGTCCCACGCCAGCAGGTCTACCAACCTGAGGAAGACTCCAACCCTGAAACTCCTGCACATCTTCTGCACGAAGACGTTTATATGGCTTAGAATCCTGAGACATATCTAATCAGACCTAGACCATCGCCTCACCGCCGCCGCCAAGGACAATTTCACCCTCATCAGCGAGTCGGCGAGCGATCGTAAGCACTTCTTTCTGCGCTTCTTCTACTTCACTAACACGAACCGGACCTTTAGCTTCCAGGTCATCGCGCAGAAGTTCAGCAGCACGTTTAGACATATTGCGGAAAATTTTCTCTTGCAAGGTAACATCAGCTCCTTTCAGAGCAACAACCAGAACATCTGTAGATACCTCACGAAGAATAGCCTGAATACCAATATCCTCAACATCCTGTAAGTTTTCGAATACAAACATCAGATCCGAAATAGTATTCGCCATATTTTCATCAGCTTCTTGTATACCGTCCATCAATTCAGCCTCGATACTGGAATCAATGAAGTTCATTATATCTGCTGCCGACTTGATACCCCCTAAGGTTGCAGACCCCGCTCCGCTTGCGCCAGCAAATTGACGCTCAAGAATATCATTCAACTCTTGCAGCGCCTGAGGCTGAATTCGATCCAAAGCAGCAACGCGCATTAAGATATCTAAACGCTGCTTATCATCGAAACAACCCAGAACTCCTGCTGCAGCATCTGGCTCTAGATAGGCAACAACAACAGCCTGTATCTGGGGGTGCTCATAACGAATAATCTCAGCTATCTGACGAGGCTCCATCCATCTCAGAGTATCCAGACCCGATGTATTTGTACTCATCAAAATACGATCAAGAAGGGTTTTTGCTTTTTCCTCACCCAGGGCCTGGTTAAGCATGGCACGGATATAAACATCATTATTGATACCTATTCCCGTCTGATCGCTAACCAAACCCATAAAATCGCCAACAATAGTTTCAACCTTGGACTGAGGCACATTATTTAGCTGCGCCATAGCCTCGCCAATCATCTGAACTTCTTTTGGGCCCATATGTTTGAGAATTTCAGCGGCATCAGCCTCTCCCAAACTGATTAGTAGTATTGCAGCTTTTTCAATTTCATTGAGTTCAGACTCGTCACTCATCTTCTTTGACCCATTGCTTTACAGCCTGAGCAACTTTTGCAGGATCTTCAGCCACCATGCTACGAATAGCATTCAGTTGATAATCAAAACTTTCATTCGGCGTTGGCAATAAACCATCATCACTGCCAAACGAAACCGTTTCTGCCGAAAAATCACCGCTTTCCAACCCTTCAAGTTCAGCAGAAACATCTCCCGCAGCGCCTAAACCCGCAACATTTCCGGCAGTACCTGCTGTTGCCAGGTTACGCAAAATCGGGCGCAAAATACCAAAGACCAACACCAACACAAATACAGCCGCCATAACCTGCTTAACAAGATCCCAAACCCAATCCTGCTCCCAGATTGCAACCTCTTCTGTGGCAATAGGTTCTTCGGCCACAAACGGTGTATTCACAACATTAACGCTGTCACCTCTATATGCAGAGAAGCCAACCGCGTCCTGAACCAAAATCCGTAACCGCTCAAGTTCATTCTGACCCCATGGGCTGCGTGCAGCTTCACCCGTAGTCGCATTGACACTTGAAATATCATCCACTACAACCGCAACCGTCAACCTACGTAAGCGCCCTTGCTGATGACGCGTATAACTAATTGTACGATCCAGTTCAAAATTACGAGTAGCCTGTTTGCGGGACGACCCTGGAACGGCATCAGAAGAACCGACTACTCCTTTACCAGACACATTCTCTGGCACACTACTTGGCCCGGGAGGCTGATTAGATAATGCTCCTGGCACACCACCAGGTGCGCCATTACCAACTCGAGATTCATCCATTGTTTGTTCACTGCGTAAAGCAGGCAGATCAGGATTATAAAGTTCGTCCGTCTGTTCTACAGAAGTAAAATCAACATCCGCAGAAACCTCAGCACGAAAACGCCCCATTCCAACAACAGGTTGAAGAATGCTGTTAACACGATTTAACAACGTATCTTCTATAGAGCGGGTGTATTCAAGCTGCTTAGCGGCCAGAACTACATCCACATCTTTATCACGAATATTGAGAAGGCGCCCTTTCTGGTCAACAACTGTGACATCTTTTACATTAAGCGCAGGGATACTGGATGCAACAAGGTTTGCAATCGAAGCGACCTGATCACGTTCCAGCTTGCGGCCTGAAAAAAGCTCTAAAAACACAGAGGCAGTAGGCTTCCGAGTATCCCGAATAAAAACAGTATCCTTAGGAATAGCCAAGTGAACTCTAGCGTTGCGGACGGATGTCATACTGGCGATCGTCCGGGCTAACTCACCTTCCAAGCCACGGCGGTAACGCGCCGTTTCCATAAACTGACTTGTACCCAGACTCTGTTCTTGGTCCAGAATTTCAAAACCTACTGTTTTATCCGAGGTAAAGCCCTCAGCAGCCAATTTAAGCCGTGCTTGATGAACGTATTCATCTGGAACAAGTATAGCTCGACCATCGGAATCAAATTCATGCGGCACGTTGTACAGACGAAGCTGTTCAATAATCTGGTTAGCGTCAGCGAAGGTCAGATTACTAAACAAAACTCGCTGATCCGCTTTCTGGGACCACAAAACCACGGCAAAGCCAATAGCCACACTCGCAGCCAGACCAACCATCAGACCAATTTGACGCACAATACTAAGCTTATTAAAGCCCAGCATTGGGCTTCCACTTAACGCTTCTGCATCAGCCACAGAAATTCACCTTATATTCTTCTAATTATGAATAGTTAAATTGGCATTTTCATGATGTCTTCATAGGCAGAAACCAAACGATTTCTTACCTGAGTCATCGCTTCAAACGACACCGAAGCCTTTTCAGCCGCGATCATCACTTGAGGAAGATCTATCCCCTGCACACCCTGCTCATAGGCAACCGCCATTTTTTTGGCATCTGCTTGAACATCGCTAACTCCGTCAACGGCGCTCTTAAGAATCTCACCAAAACCTGTACGTTCGTTTGGCGTAATTCCTTGCGAACCAATGGGTGAAACCGCTTGAGAAAGATCAGACGGCGCAACTTGCACCTGCGATTTAATTGCACGCATCTGCATCAGCACACTATTAATATCTGTCCTTTCCATCGCAAAACCTCAAAACGGCATTTATTTGACATTATAACCAGTTCTCGGAACCCATCAATCTCTCATTCACAGAATAGTGACATTTTTCTGTCTTTAATTCAGAGAATTCAAAGCTCTCAATCAAACAAAAGCAAAAAACGGGCCATAAGCCCGTTAGTGTTTTGACAGTTTTGCTTTAAAGGTACTGAACTTCTGGCGGGTCGCCATATTTCAGGCGAACGTACATTAAAGCCACGGTTAGAGCATCCCCAATCGCCGTATGCCTTTCAAGCATAGGAATATCCAATTCCTTAGAAATAGTATCAAAACGTAAGTCAATATTACCGCCCACCGATTTCCATTTTATTATGTCATGGTAGACATGAGACAACTCAATAGCTTTATTTGGCAAGCCGAAACCATAAGCAGGTCGGATATACTTATCCAACATCCGAATATCGTAGTTTACGTAATAGCCCAGAATTGGGCGATTACCCACGAATTCAAGAACCTGATCTAAAGCATCCTCAATATCTATACCACCCGCAAGGTCTGCTTCCCTGATTTTATGGATCTTAATGGAATCGCCCGTCAACGATTTAGGTGGTTTCAGTTTGATATCCAAACGCTCACTGCTGAGCACCTTTTTACCCTTAATCTTTACCGCGCCAATGGAAACAATTTCCCCCTGCTTCACATCCAGACTGGTAGTTTCACAGTCCAGAGAAACCACCTCATCTCCATCATAAGGCACAAACAGAGAAGCATAAGGCCCAGATCTGTGGTCGTATTTTTCTTTTATTCTTCTGACCGCTCTAGGTATGATCATTCATCAACCTCCGAGGTGATATCTGAGTTCTAGATGCTTTTTGAAACCTTTAACTATATGTAAAGCATCCCTTAACAGATCCCTTTCTAACTTATCAAGAGAACTCAATTCTATAAGATTCGGCGTACTATCAAGCCCATCTTCACTACACTCAATTCGCTTAACTTGCTGACGCAACCGCAGGCTGATAAACAGACTTAAAGCTTCCGTCATCTCTTTGCCATGCCTCTCTTTCAACTCCCCATCTGCAACCAACACTTCAATTCGCTCAAAAGTGTTTGTTACCTTAATCCTTTTCTCAAGAGCAATCGTCCTAACACCATGCACAATAGGAAAAATCCCCCCCTTCTTAATATCCAATTCACCTTTATCTTTAAGGTTGCCGAAGAACGTAAGCGGTGTATCAAACTCAAGTGAAGCTTTTGCAAAGTGTGAGAAAAACACATCATTATTTTTCAAATGACGGTTAAACCAGTTACGAGCAGCCTTAAATATAGCTGGATTCCCCGCTACCGGCTTAGCATCAACCGCAATCGCAAGGTTCATCTGCGCATCACCTTCACAAGATGCTGCCCAGTCGCTCAGCATTTTAGTCCACTCACCCAGGGACTTCACCCAATTAGGATTGGATACCATTATGTTACCCGGACATGGTGGAAAGCCAAATTCGATCAAAGTCTGACTGAACTTATTCAGAGTTTCCTGCA
>JBOEGV010000043.1:0-65985 GCA_050633605.1 Neptuniibacter sp.
CTAAGCCTGTTGTTTCTTACATCGCAGGTGTAACGGCTCCTGCAGGTAAGCGTATGGGTCACGCGGGCGCGATCATCTCTGGCGGTAAAGGTACTGCTGATGAGAAATTCGCAGCTCTTGAAGATGCTGGCGTTAAGACAGTACGTTCTTTGGCGCAGATCGGCGATGCTCTTAAAGAAGTTACTGGCTGGTAAGTCAGTAATATCTAAGAGTCAAAAAGGCAGCTTTGGCTGCCTTTTTTTGTGTCTGTTAAATTTGGACAAGTGTTTCTTTACTCAGTAAGCTGGATCCTTATAAAACCTTTATATACCAGTTGTTTAGATTGATACCGAAGGGAAAGTAATATGAAAAAGTCACTCATAATTGGTCTCGGCATCGGTGTTTTAGTTGTTTTAGTAATCTGTATCGTGGGTTTTCTTGGTTATAAAGGCTATGCAAAATTAGCTGCATATCAGGAGATCGGCAGCGCTTCTGAAATCAATGAACTCAAAAAGAACTATGAAGATTTGCAGAAAGTTTATAAAGATCAAATAACGGAATCTGAAAAGTTACATAAACAGTTTGCAGTGTACCGAAAGCAGCGTTTACTAACGGCAGAAACTCGTGCTGAAAGAAAAGTGGAAACAGCAACTGCTTCATTTATACCTCTATCTGGTGCTTACGTGTTAGCTGCGATGTCTACGCAAGAGCAGTTAGAAAATTGTTTAGATGTACAACAGCTTCTGAAGTTTGAATCAGACAATTTTGGCATCTCCGAACCAGAAAACTTTATGCTTCAAGAGAAAATTTGCGGTACTTATATTGAGAGTGAGATTGCTCCGCTTTTTAAATATCAGATGCTGAGAGTCAGAGCCAGTATGAATGGATCTTTTGGACACTTAAGGCCAGAGGCAGAGCAAAAATTTGATGATGCCAGAAAGCTTTTGAAACGATGGGAAATAGCAGTAGATCCTGAATTAGAGAAGTATATTCGCTTTTAACAATAAATACCGAGCTAAGCAGCTCTGGAGTATCAATAAGCAAATTTTTGGGCCCATAACTGACCTTTGGTTTATTTTTTGCTAGTGCATAGGGATATGATGGGATTTTTAGAAAAAATTTACCAAGGCAAGCGGGTTAATAAGCTGGCACTAGCTGCTAAGTCAGGAAACCATGTTGGCTTACAAATAGCAATTTGCCTCTTTTTGGTGCTTGATTGCTCTATTTTAGGCATTAATTATTACATCACAGTTCAAGTGGAGAGGGATGCTCAGGCAATAAACATATCCGGGCGCCAAAGAATGTTATCCCAGCGGATAACCAAAGTACTCTTGTTGCTGGAACGTGATTCAAGGGGCCGTGAACAAAACCTTGAAGAACTAAAAAATGTCTATGAGCTTTTTAGTTCGACTCTGAATGGGTTTTATCAGGGTGGCAGGATTGTTGGAGGTGATGGTGAACATTATGAATTTGAAGCGGTTCACGATGCACTGGCAAGAAAATATATCCTTGATGCTCAAGCTTATTTTGCTCCAATCGCAGAGCCAGTCTCAAAGTTAATAAATCAGACTTATTCAGAGCCATTACTTAATAGTGCTTTGGCCGCTGCGCAGAAAAATAACCTTCGCATACTTAAGTTGATGAACAGCCTGACTTACCGCATAGAGCAGCTTTCTCAAAATAAAACACGAAGTCTGCGTTGGATGCAAACAATCGCGTTCTGCTTTGCGATTTTGAATTTTGTGATCATTATCATGATCTATCATAAGCGCTCTCGTCTGGCGGAAGGGCAGGTTGAAAACTTCTTGAGCCTAGTTGATAGTGCAGCGGCTTCAATACTTGTTTTGGATGCTAACCGAAAAATCATTCTGGCAAACCTTATGACTCAGGAATTGTTCGGTTATGAAAAAGATAGCATTAATAATATGGCTGAAGCTGATCTGTTCAAACGGATCAATAATGATTGCTTTGCTGTAAAATATGACGGTTTAACACTTAGAGTTGAAATAGTTGAAAAGCGTTTCACCCTGCATAATAACGAGTTCATTATTCTTACTGTTAATGACATAAGCTCCTTTACCGAAGAGCAAGAGAGATTGGCTTATCTGGCAAATCATGATTCGTTAACAGGTTTGGTGAATAGAAGAGCTTTATACGATCGCCTTGATCTTGAAATACTGCATGCTAAACGAGCAGCAGATATGCTGGGCATATTATTTTTGGATTTGAATGGATTTAAACCCGTAAATGATAAATTTGGTCATGCCGCTGGTGACGAGCTATTAAAGCAGCTTTCGTTACGTATTTCTGAAGTTGTCAGAGAGACCGACACAGTTTCACGTTACGGTGGTGATGAATTTGTGATTGTCATTACAGGTGTTCAAAACGAGAACTATCTTACTAAATGTCAGCAAAAAATTGAGCAAGTTTTTGACAAGCCATTTATAACCAATGGTAAGCAGATTAAACTGGGTTGCAGTTTCGGAATTGCTAAGTATCCAGAAGATGCTTCCAGTGCCGGTGAGCTGATAGAGATAGCTGATAATCGAATGTATAAAGCGAAGGCGTTATCCAGATAATTTTCTGGAGAAGGTGTATAAAATAATTACAGTGTGACATGGAAAGTCCGTTATGCAGTTGTTGGAGTAGTAAAAATTATGAATTTCAAAATTTTCCCATATTTCCAACCTATCGTTGAAACCGCGACAGGTCGTATTGCTGGTTATGAAGCACTGGCCAGGATGGAAGATGAATCGGGAAATGTTGTTTCAGCGGGCAGAATTTTTTCTGACAAAACTATTCCGGTAAAAGAACGAATAGAGATTGATCGTGATGTGCGTTTACAGGCCTTAGAAGTTCTTGATGGCTTGCCTGAGGATACTTTTTTGAGTATCAATATCTCACCTGAATGGTTGCAGTATCTTGAATCTCTGGATAATTTGCCAACGCTAAGCATGTTGAAGCAAGTGGCCGGAGACCCTCGACGTCTTATTATAGAGATTACGGAATTAGATGGTGATCTTGAAATCATTGAAAGGCTCGTTGAGCGTTATCGTGCGGAAGGTTTCAGAGTTGCAATAGATGATTTTGGAACAGGCTTCTCGCAGTTAGACAGAATTGAGCTTTTGAAACCGGATATCATTAAGCTGGACATGACTCTGCTGAAGAAGGGAGCTTTGAACAGCAGAGGGTCCTCAATGGTACAGATGCTTGGGGAATTGGCCTCTAAACTGGGTAGCAAGGTTCTTTGTGAAGGTGTCGAGACTGATGATGAATATTATTTGGCGTTGAGTTGTAATGCTGTCTTTGTTCAAGGCTACCTGTTTTCACCAGCCACCGTAGAACTTCAGGCTCCAGAGTCGACATGTAAAAAAGTTAAAGATTTACTCAGTCATTACAGAGACAGAGCTATTGATGCTACATCCCGGAACCACTGGCGCGCAGATAAAATTAAAAATGAACTTCTGGCATTACGAGAAGTACTTCGAGCATCTTCTGATGAAGATGATTTACAACACTTTATTGCAGCTGATCACCTTCTTCGGTTCTATATTTGTGACAGACTTGGAAATCAAACGTCACCTAACTATGAGAATAGTGATAAAGGTTGGATAAGTAACGAAAGGCATCGTGGTTATAATTGGAGCTGGAGACCATACTTCTTTGAACTGTTAGGAGCTTCAGACATGCGAAACCGTATGGTGTTTTCAGAACCTTACCAGGATATCCATAGTGGTCAGCGTGCGCAGACGGCTGTTATGTTCATAGATGATAAAAGAATTTTATTGGCCGATCTGGTAGATGAGCAGACTGGAAATGACCTGTTTGCCGGCTTTGGCGCAATGCCAGCGAGTTGGATTCCAGAAATTGAATAGCTTAGGGTTAAAGTTTTAGTTCCTTTAGAAGAAGGGTATAGGCTTTATCCTTCTTCTCAACCTGATGGAGTTTGATGATTTGATAATCAAGGGCTGGAGCAAACCAGATGAATGTTTGTCTGGTATTGTTATTGTCTCTGAGACGTTTCACGCGTATTGATTTATAAGTGCCAATGGGCGCTTCAATAATTTCGGTTCCATCTACAGTAAACTTGTATTCTTTTAGTTTTCCGCCATCTGCTACGGTATAGTTGAACTCCGTTAAGCCGTTAGACAGATCTTTTTGTAAGAGTAATTGGTAGCTGAGTTTGTCTTGAACTCCATTGCTGATAGACATCTTCCAGGGCTTGTTTTCTACCGTATTTGTTACCGTCAGGCTTTCCCAGTCGAAACTTACGTGTGCGATCCGCTTTTTCCCCAGTACACTCCGCTTAAAGTGATAATCCAGGGGAATAGGTAACTGGTTTTGCCAAAGAAATTGACTGGATTCAGCAACGCTGGCAAATAATGCAGACGCTTTAGATTGAAATGTCCAGTGACCTTTATCATCCTTTTTAAGCTCTCTGAGGGTGCTGCCATTGAGAGAAAGCCCTCCTTGCCAATCAATCTCATAGGATGCAGAGAAGGCTTTGAGTGAATAATCTTCAGTCGCTTCGGAGACCAGTGCCCAGCTTAAAAAAGTGGCAAAAATAAACAAGCCATTAATTTGGGTTTTTAAGTTAGGCATTTGTTCAGTCCTTACTAGTTTCTCTCCAGCTGAAAGCCTTCAGGTGGAAGGGGAGCGCCGTTAAGTGTCAGCCCTTTGGGTGTCCATTTAAGAGTATCCGCACAGAATAATTCTACTGCCAGTGGGTAAATTAAATGTTCAACCTTGTGTACTTTTTGTTGCAGGCTATTTGCATCATCATGCACATCGATGCTGACTTTACCCTGAACAGCGAGGGGACCACCATCTAATTCTTCCGTCACAAAATGCACAGTGCAGCCATGTTCAGTGTCATCAGAATCTAATGCACGTTGATGGGTATTAAGCCCTTTGTACTTTGGCAGTAGTGAAGGGTGTATGTTAAACATTTTCCCTTCGTAGTGACGGACAAACTCAGGAGTAAGGATACGCATGAATCCTGCAAGAATAATCAGATCCGGTGAGTAACCGTCAATCTTTTTGATCATGGCCTGATCAAAAGCGTTACGGCTTTCAAAATCTGTATGTTTCAGGATTAAGGCGGGAATATTGGCTTTACGTGCTCTTTCCAGGCCAAAGGCATCTGCTTTGTTGCTCAGGACTGCTTCGATGCGGCCATCAATTTGACCGGCATCGATAGCATCCATAATTGCCTGGAGATTAGAACCACTTCCTGATATCAGGACAACGATTCGTTTACTCATGTAGCTGATTACGCTCCCAGGCCGGCAAGATCTACCTGTTCTTCGCCAGCAGAAGCTGCAGCGATTTCACCGATCACCCAGGCATCTTCGCCTGCTTCGGATAACAGTTTTAAAGCTTCTTCCTGCTTATCTGCAGGCACAGCGATAACCATACCTACACCGCAGTTAAAGGTACGGTACATCTCAGTAGCTTCCACGTTGCCTTGTTGTTGCAGCCAGTTGAAGACTGCTGGCATCTGCCAGGACTGAGTGTCGATTACTGCTTTAGCACTTTCAGGTAGAACACGTGGGATGTTCTCCAGAAGACCACCACCGGTGATATGTGATAGAGCATTGACCTGGGATTCTTTGATCAGTTTCAGTAATGATTTTACATAGATGCGTGTTGGAGCCATCAGGGCATCTGCAAGAGGCTTGCCGTCCAGATCTGCAGTCAGCTCAGTGCCACTTACTTCCAGAATCTTACGGATCAGAGAATAACCGTTTGAGTGAGGGCCAGAAGAGGCCAGACCTATGAGTGTATCGCCTACTTTAACCTTGCTGCCGTCGATAATGTCATCTTCTTCGACAACGCCTGTGCAGAAACCTGCAAGATCGTAGTCTTCGCCTTCGTACATACCCGGCATTTCAGCAGTTTCACCACCAACCAGCGCGGCACCTGCAAGTTCACAGCCTTTACCAATGCCTGTAACAACATCAGCTGCGGTATCAATATTTAGTTTGCCTGTTGCATAGTAGTCTAGGAAAAGCAGAGGCTCTGCACCTGCAACGATCAGGTCGTTGACACACATGGCTACCAGATCAATGCCGATGGTATCGTGTTTGCCAAGGTCCATTGCCAGTCTTAGCTTGGTTCCGACACCGTCGGTGCCTGATACAAGTACTGGTTTTTTATATCCTTCTGGGATACGGCACAGAGCGCCAAAACCACCTAAACCACCCATAACTTCTGGGCGGGACGTGCTTTTAGCTACGCCTTTTATTCTATCAACCAGGGCGTTGCCAGCATCAATATCAACGCCAGCATCTTTATAGCTCAGGGAGCTGTTTTCAGAACCAGTAGACATGGAACAGTAAACCTTTCGTGTGCAAGGAAAGTAGGAAGAAAATAATGCGCGTATTCTACAGTTTCTGGCGACGTAATACACTCATCTGGATAATGAATATGAAATATTTATATTGGATGGTACAGTTACGGCTCATACAGATTTGGATAAATTCAGGCGTACTAATGGACTTTAAGAGGATAGTAATAGCAACTGTATTGGTTCTCTTCTCAAATGTAGGCTCTACTGCACAAATAGACAGTTTGTATCAGGCAGAAATTGCAGTACCGGTTGCTCAAACAGGTGCGCCTACGCCTTCTCAGCTATCCAGTGCATTACAGCAAGTCTTGGTTAAAGTGGCGGGTCGTTCCGATCTTTTAGGCAACCCGACTATTAATGCACAGCTGCCTGTCGCAGAGGATTATCTGCAGCAGTTTAGTTACCAGCCCCATTCTGAAAATGGCGATACTCAAGAGCAGAGTTTACTTCTTGATTTTAATTCAATAGCTGTCAATGGTTTGATGAAACATGCAGGATATAAACAGCTTGGTAGTCAACGACCAACAGTATTGATCTGGCTTGCGAGCGATCAAACAGGGGAACAGACATATTTAACGGCTGAATCAAACGTAATCAAGCGCTTTAAAAAGGAGGCAGATCGAAGAGGTTTGCCTCTACAGTTGCCTATCTTTGACCTTGAAGACCAGGTTTCACTTCCTGTAAGCGACCTGTGGGGCTTGTTCACTAATTCAATTGAAAAAGCATCCGCAAGGTATCTTCCCGATGCAGTTCTGGCTGCTAGATTGCAGACGTCTGACACTGGTTTTAATCAAGTTGAGTGGATGATTCTGGACCGTTCTAACCCGCAGAGACATTCTACAGCAGGGACTTTGGATCAGGTGATTCCCGAGTTGGTGAATCTTACTGCCGATCAGTTATTCAGTCCAATTGTTGCGCCCGTGAGCTATGACCTTAGTCATTTTCAGTCAGGTCTGGCGGTGAATATCAGTAACATCACCAAGTTTTCTGATTTCATCCAGGCAACGGATTACTTGAGGTCACTACCGATTGTGAAAACTGTGATACCTGAAAGAGTTAAGGGTAGTGATGTTACAGTGAGGGTGGCGCTTGATGGTAGCTCAGATTTATTAAAGCAAGCTTTAGCACTGGAGCCACGCCTTCAGGTACTGGACTTTACATACAATGCTGATGGTTCTGAAGTATTGAATTATTATTGGCAGGAATAGCCAGAAGGAAAGCCTATATGACTGAATCGCAACGTTGGTTTTTTCTGATACTTGCACTGGTTGCTGCTGGGTTGGTTTACCTTCTTTCACCTATCCTTTCGCCTTTTTTGGTTGGTGCGCTCTTAGCTTACCTCGCTGACCCTATTGCAGATCGTTTGGAAGCATCAGGATTATCACGTGCAGTATCAGTGATTATTGTGTTTATCGTAATGACTGCCATTGTTATGCTGTTGTTCTTTCTGTTTATTCCAAAATTAGGTTTACAGCTTCAAATTCTAATTGAGCGTATACCCCAGGCAATTCAATTATTTGAAGGGCAGGTATTACCCTGGCTTATCGCTACATTCAGTTTAGATCCTGCAATGTTCGATTTTGCTCATTTAAAAAAGTTGATTATGGGCGATCTACAAAAAACCGGCGATATTATGGCGCAATTGGTTGGAGGTATTACACGTTCGGGTGTAGCAATTGCAGCTTGGTTAGCTAACCTAGTGTTAATTCCTGTGGTCACTTTTTATCTTTTACGTGACTGGGATGTCATGATCGAAAAGGTTAAACATCTATTACCTCGGAATATTGAACCTAAAGTTTCGCTCTGGGCTTCTGAATGTGATGAAGTTTTAGGTGCTTTTATGAAGGGTCAGCTGGTTGTTATGATGGCGTTAGGTGCTATCTATGCACTTGGCTTATGGATAGTGGGGCTTGATCTGGCGTTATTGGTTGGTATGATCGCGGGCCTTGCGAGCATAGTTCCATATATGGGCTTCATCATTGGCATTGTTGTGGCAGGGGTTGCAGCCTTCATGCAGTTTAATGACCCTATAGTTTTGGGGTATATAGGCGCCGTATTTATTGTCGGGCAGATGCTGGAAGGGATGTTGCTGACACCGCTGCTGGTTGGAGATCGGATTGGTCTGCACCCTGTTGCTGTTATTTTCGCTATTATGGCAGGTGGGCAATTATTTGGTTTCGTTGGGATTTTATTGGCGTTACCTATTGCAGCGGTCATCATGGTGTTGCTGCGTCATCTTCATGAAGGATACAAAAGTAGCTCGCTCTATAGCTCAGATAATCATGAGATCATCGAAAACCAGAATTCCGATTAATGACTAAAGAACAACCTTTTCAAATTCCGCTTTCAATAAGTTTGCGAGACGATGCTCGTTTTGAAAACTTTTATGATAAAAGTAATGAGCTTATTTGTAGTAGCTTACAAGATACCGCTAGCGGTTCCGGTGAGCAATTTATCTACCTGTGGGGCTCTCAGGGAGTTGGTTGTACTCATCTGCTTCAGGCTGCCTGTCATGCAGCAGAACCTGCGGGCAGAAGTGCGGCTTACCTGCCTTTGGATGAACTGATGCATCTGGGTGGTAATATTCTTGAAGGAATGGAGTTTCTTGACCTTATCTGCCTTGACAATGTCGATGCGATTTCCGGGAATTCAGAATGGGAAGAGGCCTTATTTCATTTTTTCAACCGTATACGTGAGCAAGGCAACAGTCTCGTTATAGCCGCAAAATATCCGCCCCGAAGTCTTGGGATAGTTCTGCCTGATCTTGCTTCGAGACTCAGTTGGGGAGTGGTATTTCAGTTGCAGGATTTAAGTGATGATCTGAAACTGAAAGCCATTCAGATGCGGGCATCTCTTCGTGGCTTAGAATTTACTGACGAAGTAGGTCGTTATCTGCTCTACCATACCAGTCGGAATATGAATGATCTGACCCGGTTACTGGAAGAATTGGATAGAGCCTCGTTAAGTGCTAAAAGAAAAGTGACCATCCCCTTCATTAAAGAAGTCGTAGGGTTATAAAAAGCATACTCTTTTAGTCTTTATATTCTAATGTTTCATTGAATTGTCATCACATTCGGACGATGCTTAATGCAGAATACGCACAGTCGTAACAGGTAGTACCTGCGGGAGGAAGTATGTCTAGGCATTTGTCTGAAAAGTTTGCAAAAAAGCTCGATAAAGAAGGTATTCTTATTAAGGATAATGGCGTGCGTTTCACCGTTACCCATATGTCCGGTAAAGGCAAAGTTCTTGGCAGAGATTGGTACAAAGGGTTTATTTGTATTACAGAAAAGCGTTTAGCTTTGGTATCAGAAGGTACGAAGTTTTTGAATATCAAAAGTGGAGATGAGCGTTTCGATTCAGCACAATTTATCGAAGATAATGTGGCTTGCCTGGAAGTGAAGTACCTCGTAGAACCGGATAGTAAACGTAGTCTGGTTTTACATATATACAGCAGTAAAGCGCATGACCTTTACAAGCGTTTACAAAAGATAACCTGATCATTCAGATTTTTTCATTATAAGCAGCTGCTTGCAATGTGCGTAAACCTCTATCATTATGCCGCTTTTTAGCGGCATTTCTCTGTGTTTCAAATTCTGTATCAAACATCTGACATCCTTGTGATTAATAAATCGCCCGGGGTAAGTGTACATAAGGATCAGGAAGATTCTGGTTTGGTGATGCAGATAAAACAAAAACTGGGTTTAGATTCGCTTTACCTTATTCATCGATTAGACAAGGTGACTTCAGGCCTGATGGTTTTAGCTTTTCATGCTGAAGCGGCAGCTGAACTTGCTGAACAATTCAGAAATCGAAAGGTGGAAAAATATTACCTTGCACTTTCTGATCGAAAACCAAGGCGAAAGCAAGGACTTATCTCAGGTGATATGGATAAAGCCCGTAGGGGAGCATGGAAACTCCTGAAAACTAAAAATAATCCAGCCACCACGCAATTTTTCAGTAGCTCTGTCAGGCCTGGTTTGCGATTATTCTTGTTGAAGCCTCTAACAGGTAAAACCCATCAGATTCGGGTGGCGTTGAAAAGTGAAGGAGCTCCTATTCTTGGAGATCCAGTTTATTCGTCAACTCAAGCAGACAGAACATACTTACATGCATATTCTCTGGCATTTTTATTAGGGGGTGAAGAGTTTAGGTTTAACTGCTTACCCGATGCTGGAGATTATTTCGATCAGGAATGTCTAGAGCTGATCACTTCGAAGTATAATCAGCCAGAGAACTTAAACTGGCCAAAATGTTAAGAAAAATTATGAATGAAAGTGAACGTATAGAACGCGATTTTAATGCTAGAGATGCAGATGAGAAAAAAGCCTTTCTGGAACAGACATGGTGCAATG
The DNA here is from genome assembly GCA_050633605.1 of Neptuniibacter sp. Lineage (GTDB taxonomy): Bacteria > Pseudomonadota > Gammaproteobacteria > Pseudomonadales > Balneatricaceae > Neptuniibacter. The sequence goes on from JBOEGV010000043.1 coordinate 10,684, forward strand.
AGTGTCAGGAAGTCAATCTTGGAATGATAGACCCTGTTGAGTATGAGTTAAATGATACGGTCTTTATTGAAGGGAAATGTACTAAGTGCGGTGGCATAATCCTTACTGAACTGACTGATGATGAGTTTTAGGAGTAAGTAGTTGTCCAATGACTTTGAAAACCGCTTCGGTGGTACCCGCCGATTATATGGTACAGAAACAGTTGATAGGTTTCGCTCTACACATATCTGTGTGATAGGCATAGGGGGAGTTGGTTCCTGGGTAGCTGAAGCACTTGCCAGAACGGCGATTGGTACCATGACTTTGATTGATCTGGATGATATTTGCATCACAAATACTAATCGTCAGATTCATGCGGTAAATGGTAATGTAGGTCGTCCCAAAACGGAGGCGATGGCCGAAAGAATCAAACAGATCAATCCGGAATGTCAGGTTATTGAAGTTGAAGATTTCATTACTCGTGACAACATCCGGGAACTTATCAGCACAGAGTTTGATTATGTAATTGACGCTATAGACAGTGTTAAGGAAAAAGCGGCTCTGATCTCACATTGCTCTTATCAAAAAATACCTATTATCACGGTGGGTGGGGCCGGTGGGCAGACAGATCCAACCAAAATTGAGATAGCTGATCTGTCCAAAACAAGTCATGATCCGCTGGCAGCGAAAGTCCGGTCTTTTCTAAGAAGGCACTACCGTTTCAGTAAAAGTGGAAGACGTTTCTCTGTCGATTGTGTGTATTCAACTGAACAGTTAGTTTACCCCCAACCGGATGGCACTGTGTGTGCTCAAAAGAGTATTGTTGATGGTAATACTCGCCTGGACTGTGCGGGTGGTTTTGGTGCTTCTACATGCGTGACCGCAACTTTTGGATTTGCAGCAGTTGCACGTGTTTTAGAAAAACTAAAGCAGCGTTGGGAAAGGCAGAATAAAAATAGTTAACTTACCGGCGGACAGCTTCTGGATAGTTCAACTATCAGATTGTTTACCTGTCGGAACGACCTTGCCATATCCCTTGCTAAATTCATCAATAGAATGCCGAATTCAATAGGTGCATGTTGATGGAATTCATGGAATAGCTGGCTATCGACCTTCAGGATAATGCTTTCTTTGGGTGAAATGGCTTTACCGACTCGGTCATGTAAAGCAATCATACTTACAAATCCAATCTGTTCTCCCTCTGCATAGTCGCGGATATACGCGTAATGACCCTCATGGTATTTAGAGTACTCCAATGAACCACTGAGAATGACGAAAAAACTGTCGCCACGATCTCCATTGAGAAATAATATGCTTCCGGGTTTGAGATGAAAGATTTCTCCATGTTTCAGAAGCCAGAGTATTTCTTTTTCAGGCAGTGCACCAAAAACCGAGTGATGTGTAAAATCAGCTAATTTTGAATGTTCTAATACTTCATTTACGTCGATTGTATCCATGAAATCTCTCGAGGCACCAAAAACCCTATCATTATTAACGTATTAATTCGCTGTAGTATTTGACCAATGTTTTCAACCTAATCGCATCCTTTTCTGATGCTGTTCTTTAAGTATAGTGTTGTGGAATAAACAAGTCATGATCTATTGGAGGCTAAGGTCAACACCTTCCTAAGTTGGTAGTGCCCTCAATGTAAAAGCCAGATCTACTTTGATACATAAAAAAATGCCCCTCAAAGAGAGGGGCTAATAAAGCGTTAACTCATGGCGAGGCCAGAGTTGAAGATGGGATGCAGATGAGCTTTCCAACTATCACATGTCCTTGATAGTAAAAGCATCAATTGCCTTATCAGTATGGCTTGGTATTGTGCGCTGCAAAATTAAACTTTAGTACAGAGAAATAGGGGCTTAAAGTATATATTTTTCTATAATGTTGCGATGCGGTGTAGGGGTAAACCCGTATGTTAGGGTTTGCCAGTATGTCAAAATTAAGTCTATTACGGGCCGCACAATTGAGATTATTCGATAATCTGATCACATCGGGTTCGGAAAGGGTGCCAAGGGTAAGTGCCCATAATTCTCACCTCTTTCGCAAAGAAGTCCAGTTCCTGCAAAGCGTATTTCATAGCTTTCTGTTCGGGATGTCCTTCAACGTCCAGATGAAAGCTCGTGGCAGTCATGGAATCAGAAGCCATATAACTTTCCAGTTTAAGCATGTTGACGCCATTGGTTGAAAAACCACCGAGCGCTTTGTATAAAGCAGCTGGCATGTTTCTAACGGTGAACATAATGGATGTCATGAAACGCACATTTTGATCAAGTTCAGGCATATGACTATCCCGAGCAAGAATCATAAAGCGGGTAGTATTGCCTGTTCTATCCTGGAAATTCTCTTTAATGATCTCAAGGTTATATAGCTCAGCAGCAAGGCTAGAAGCAATTGCGGCACGCGATAACTCATTAGATTGGCTAATCTCTTCGGCAGCACCTGCTGTGTCAAGACTGGCGATTGGTTCCAGGCCAAGTGCTCTGATATGTTCATCACATTGAGCCAGTGCCTGCGGATGAGAAGTTACGGTTTTAATCGTCTCTTCTGATGCGCCTTTAGGAGCCAATAAACAGTGATTAACAGGCTCAAAATGTTCACCAACGATATGCAATTTTGTTTTAGGCATTAAACGATAAATCTCTTCCACTCTTCCAGCAGTTGAGTTTTCAAGTGGAATCATCGCCAGCCTAGCCTGACCTCGTTCAACCATAAACATTGCATCGGCAAATGTTGCGCAAGCACGTGCTTCAAGTTCCGGGTGAGCTTTACGGCAGGATAAATGCGAGTACGCTCCTGGAACACCTTGATAAGCGATTATCGCTGGTAGATTGGTCATTACGTTTATGTCATTGGGTCATTAAAGATGGAGGCATATTATTACACAGTCGCAGGTTTGCAGAAACTCTGATACTGTCCGCTCACGTTTTAATTGCTCTTAATTTGTTATGACCCCAGAAAGAACGCAAAAATTACTCCGGGTACTATATCGTCGCCAACCCGATCTTTCATTAATTGCTGATCAGGTCAATAAACCGCGCAATCTATCGGCATTAATTCGTAATTGCGATGCAGTTGGAATTCACACAGTTCACACCGTGGTTCCTAAAGAGGGCTACCGTACCTACCGGGGAACAGCAAAAGGCAGCGATTTTTATGTCAAAACTCGTCAGCATAATGACGTCACGAGAGCGATAGAAACGGTCAAATCTCAAGGTATGAAAGTGGTTGCTGCTCACTTTACAGAGAAATCAGTAGATTATCGTGACTATGATTACACTCAGCCTTGTGCTTTGTTGATGGGGGCAGAGAAACAGGGAGTTAGCTCTGAAGCGGCTGAACTGGCGGATGCACATGTCATAATCCCAATGATGGGTATGGTCAGCTCTCTAAATGTATCCACTGCTGCAGGCATAATTCTGGTGGAAGCACAGCATCAGAGAATGCAGGCGGGTATGTATGATTCTTCGCGCTTGGATGAAAAAGAGATTAGAACTTGTCTGTTTGAGTGGGGCAATCGTGAGCTTGCTAAATATTGTCGTGATAACGGCCTGGCATATCCTCCCCTGAGTGAGCTGGGTGATGTTATCGATGCGCCAGGTTGGTACAAAAGGGTTAAAGCTGATAAAGCGGAGCATTTCGACTGGACTTATATAGCGGTATGACGGTAATAAAAAACAAGTTCCTTAATTACTGACTACACTTTTACAGGCTTACCGAGAAAATAACCGATATACTTATGGTTATCAGGCTATTTGAACGAATAGTGTTCTCATCGGTATGGGCATTGTATCCAGCGAAGCGATGCCCATACCTCTTTAATTTTTAAAGAAAATTTGTGTTCACCTCCATGGAATTATATGCTTGTGGCTTCTTTTCAAGCGTCTACTTTTATTTAGATGCAGTCTTTATTCCGGTAATTGACCCGTGGTGAAAAGTAGCCTCCCTATGTCTGAACCTTTAAATCCATCCAGCCACTTTATTTATGACTTTGTCGTTATTGGTGCCGGGATTCTGGGTATGTCTACTGCGTGGCAGTTACAAAAAAAATATCCTAATAAATCTGTCCTGGTACTGGAAAAGGAATCAAGAGCAGCGCAACATCAAACGGGTCATAATTCCGGTGTTATTCATGCTGGTGTTTATTATAAACCTGGAAGCCTTAAAGCCGCCTTTTGTAAAAAAGGTAATCAGGAAACTAAAGCCTTTTGTCTTGAGCATGATATTCCCTTTGATGAATGTGGAAAGTTGTTGGTGGCGACCAATGATAAAGAATTGGAGCGGATGTCTGCTCTGGAAAAGCGCTGTGCGGATAATGGTATTGATGTAGAGGTGCTTGACCAGCAACAACTTAAGCAGCGTGAACCAAACATCAGTGGGGTCGGTGCTTTGTTTGTGCCCTCAACAGGTATTGTCGACTATACCCTGATCACTGAGCGCATGTGCGAGTTGCTGAAAACGTCTGGAGGCGTAATTGAATTTAGCACTCAGGTGACCGGACTTGAAGCGTTTGCAGACCGGGTGACAGTCTTTACAGATAAGGGGCGATTTCAAGCACGGTATGTTGTTGCGTGTCCTGGTTTGCATTCAGACTCAATGGTCAAAATGATGGGCTTAAAGCCGGACTTCAGAATTATTCCATTCCGGGGTGAATATTTTCTTTTAAAAGAACAACACAATCAGATAGTGAACCATCTGATCTACCCAATCCCTGATCCTGATTTACCTTTCCTGGGAGTGCACCTGACACGTATGATTGATGGTACTGTGACCGTTGGTCCAAATGCTGTATTAGCGTTTAAAAGGGAGGGGTACAAAAAATCAGATTTCAGCGTTAGGGATACGTTGGCAATGTTGTTCTATCCCGGAATGATTCAGTTGGTAGTTAAACATTTCAGAGCTACGGTTAATGAATTAAAAAATTCTCTTTCTAAACCCGGCTATCTTAAACTGGTACAGAAATACTGCCCAGGCCTAAAGATAGAGGACTTAATGGATTACCCCTCTGGAATTCGTGCTCAGGCGGTCATGCGCAATGGCACGGTGGTCGATGATTTTTTATTTATGAATAGCAGTCGCTGTCTGGCGGTCTGTAATGCGCCTTCTCCAGCCGCAACCTCTGCGATTCCTATTGGAGCGCATATTATTCAACAATTAGAGGAACTGGTTCTGGATTAAGGTATATCCGGTCCCAACCCATTCCGGATTCCTTCATTAGGCGTTCATACACTCCGGCAGAAGCGATGAGTTCACCTACTGTAGCAGAGGTAGGAATTAAACGTGCCAAGAGGCTTTCCTGTTGGCGAGAGGGAATCAATCCACGCAGTCCCGATCGTTTACCCATTCTTTTTTCTCTGGATAGTGAACTTAAGATCGAAGATGGATTCACCTATCAATTGAACTGAGGAGGGTGAAAAGGTCAGGGCTACTGTGCCATTCATATTGGCTGTGGCGTGGGTTGTACAGGAGGATGCTCCGGTGATTCAGATGGTGGGCTGTGGAGGTGATTAGCCTCCTTGACTCAGCGCTGCTGGTGCAATCGTGACATTTCATTGGGTCGAACGGCTTTCCAGTAGTGTGTCTGCCAATAAGGATTATCTAATCGACTTAACATCACTCCCATACTGGTGGATGCGTGTAGGAAAACACCATCTTCTACATAGATTCCCACATGGCGTTGTTTAGAACCGCCGGTTCGAAATAATACCAGATCCCCTGCTTGCAGGGATGAGCTGTGGATAGTCTCTCCGTAATAAGCCTGCCCTTGAGTTGTACGAGGAATATTTATCCTGAACAACTGTCGGTAAGTTAATTTGGTAAAGGCAGAGCAATCAACCCCGTTTCTGTCACTGCCTCCTAAAAGATAAGGGGTCCCTTTCCAGTTTTGATGCTGAGTGATTAAGGCCCGACTGATGTCCGTTTGTCCCTGAAGAGCTATAGGGGTTGGCATTGGTTTCGATTGGGCAATGCAGCCGCTTAGCAAAAACATAAGTGCCAGTGTTAATAGAGAGCCATACAGGTTCATCAATTTCCCCCTCTTTAATAGTTGCTAACAGTATAACCCGGTCTAATATTTACTAAAGCTTAAAAGAGTTTGGTTTCTGCCGAGAAGTTGCCTATTATGCGCAGCTCTTTTCCCCGCATAAGCAAAAAAATATTAAATGACCGAAGAATTTCAGATAGGCCAGCGTTGGTACAGTTATCCCGAAGCAGAATTAGGGCTTGGGGTAGTAAAAGATTTGGTGGATCGTCGAATCGTTATCCTGTTTCCCGCTACGGGAGAAGAGCGCACCTATGCCGAAAGCAATGCTCCTTTGAGTAGAATTATTTACCCGGTTGGCGACACTATTGGTGATGATGAAGGGCTCAAAATCACCGTTACTGCCCATGAACATTCCTCAGGATGCATCATCTACGTCGGTCATGATGACGATGGCATTGAACAATTTATTCATGAAGCGTCATTGGAAAGTTCGGTTCATTTCAGTAAGCCTTATGAGCGTTTGTTTGCTGGGCAGATCGATAAACTCAGTCATTATGAATTACGACTGGAAACGCTGAAGCATCAACATCAGCACCAGCAGTCAGCTGCTTATGGACTTATTGGACCTCGTGTTCAGTATTTGCCGCACCAGTTTTACATCGCCTCTGAAGTAGGTAAACGCAACGCTCCACGAGTATTGCTTGCGGATGAAGTGGGACTCGGTAAGACAATTGAAGCAGGCCTGATACTGCACCAACAGATTGTTTCAGGGCTGGCTTCCCGGGCATTGATCGTAGTCCCGGATAGTCTGATATTCCAATGGTTGGTAGAAATGTTACGACGTTTCAATCTGCACTTTTCCATTTTGGATGAAGCTAGATGTGAAGATTCAGAAACCAATCCATTTGAATCAGTACAATTGGCGCTGTGCCCACTCTCGTTATTTACCCGAGAACAGAAATATCTGGATCAGGCTATTGCTGCCGATTGGGATTTACTTGTAGTTGATGAAGCCCATCATTTAGGTTGGAGTGTGGAAGCTGCCAGTCACGCATACATATGTGTAGAGGCGCTGGCTCGGAAAATTAAAGGCTTACTGTTGTTGACTGCAACTCCAGAACAGTTGGGTGTTGAAAGTCACTTTGCTCGTTTACGTTTACTTGACCCTGATCGTTACTATGACCTTGAGAATTTTATTGCAGAGGAAAAGAGCTTTCAGCGAGTAAACCAACTGATCGAAATTATTAAAACACCTGCGCAATGGATTGAGTCGTTACAAAACAAAGAATTCACAGCTCTGTTGCATCAGTACCTTGGAGACGATATTGCTGCAAAACTGGAATCTAACCGTGACTCCGGTGAATGCCCAGAAGACATGATTGATGAATTGGTAACTACTTTGCTGGACCAGCACGGTACAGGTAGGGTTCTGTTCCGTAATACTCGTGAAAGTGTAACAGGTTTCCCTCAACGTAAATTACATACCTATAACTTAACATTACCTGAGATTTATCAGGAACTGATAACAGATGCACCGATGGAACAGCAACTCCATCCTGAGACCTTGATCGCAGAGGGGAAAACGGTTGAATGGTTAACCATAGATAACCGTGCAGACTGGCTGATCAATTGGTTGGAGGGATTTAGAGGTGAAAAGGTATTAGTGATCTGTGCTCACGCCCAGACAGCAATCACACTTGAGAAACAATTACGTCTTTTTGAAGGTAAACGTACGGCTCTGTTCCATGAAGGTATGAGTTTGCTTGAAAGAGACAGAGCTGCTGCATATTTCTCTGATTCTGAAGAGGGTGCTCAGTTATTAATTTGCTCTGAAATAGGGAGTGAGGGACGAAACTTCCAGTTCGCCCATCATATGGTGATGTTTGATCTGCCAATGAACCCGGATCTGCTGGAGCAGCGAATAGGTCGACTGGATCGTATAGGGCAACTGCGTGACGTAAATATCCACGTGCCGTATTTTGAATCCAGCGCCCAGGAAGTGTTATTACGCTGGTACAGGGAAGGGCTAGGAGCATTCGAACAGGTTTGTCCTACCGGTCAGGCATTAATGCAAAAATATGCAACACAGTTGCATCGGTGTATGGAGGCTCCTGCCGATCGGGGTGATGTTGAGAAACTCATTGTTGACACCTCAGAGTCACAAGCTGAATTAAGTGAAGAATTGCAACAGGGACGGGATCGATTACTTGAGCTCAATTCTTGTGACGCTGAACAAGCTGAACATATTCTCGAAGCCGTTGAAGAGATTAGTAGTTCTAGCGCACTGGCATCCTATATGGGACGCGTGTTTGACCACTTTGGTGTTGAACAGGATAGCACGGGTCTTAACGGGGTAGTTCTGCATCCTAGTGATCATATGCTGACTAGCCATTTTCCGGGCTTACCTGAAGATGGTTTAACCGCAACGTTTCATCGGGCAGAAGCACTTTCACGTGAGGATATGCACTTTCTGAGTTGGGAGCATCCAATGGTCTCTGGTGCTATGGAAATGATGCTTGAAGGAAGTTATGGCAGTTCATCTTTGTGTACAATGAAATTGTTACCATTGAAAGCGGGTAGTTTGTTGGTTGAAGCTATCTTCCGTGTGCATTGTATTGCTGACCGTAAGTTGCAGTTACAACGTTACCTACCTGAAGCCTGTATCAGAAAAGTTGTCGATAGTAATGGCAGTGATCTTACCGGTGTTATTACAGAAAAACACTTTGCCACGCTTGGAAAACGCGTTGGCAAGAATATAGCGTTTAATCTGGTGAAGCATGCTCGCGATGATATATCCTCCCTGACGGCTAAACTGGAAGAGCAAGCCGCTGAAATTGAACATTCATTGTTGGCAGAAGCCAGAGATAAGATTGAAACTCAGCAAGATCGAGAAAAACAACGGTTGATCAAATTATCACAAATGAATCCGAATATTCGTCAGGAAGAGATTGATGCAATAGACCTGAGGAAAAATGAGCTTGTTTCCGCTATTGAATCAGCATCACTTAAGATGGATGCTATTCGGGTAGCGGTAGTAACCCATGATTAAGAATTACAAATTTACATCTGAATATTAAAAATCAGATGTAATTGATTCACTCCATGTTGAGTCAGACTAAAATGAAACAAATTCCTATCAAGCTAAGGAGTATTAATGGCTGGTAACTTTGGGAACCGCCGCTCTGGCTACAAGAAAAAGCCGAGCTTATCTGGGCGAGGTATTCTGGAACAGGTTGATACTGAAGGCCCATTCACTGAATGGGTTGGTATGCCTCCATACTATATCCACAAAATCACGGTAGATGGTGAAGGTTATTCCTATCTCTCACCAGAAAAAGAGTTGGAAATAGAGATCGGTAAAAAAGTGACTTTTCGTTATAAGGAAACTGCGAAAGGGAAGTTTATCGACAAGCGGTCGTTGGGAGTTTTGATTGATCCCAGTGAATTGGGATATTAACCGTTAAGGATTTATAAAGCCGCTTTTAAAGCGGCTTTTTTATTTTTCGCCCTTTAGCCAGTTCCTTAGGTTAAATTCAGATTCCTCGTCTATTCTGAAAGAAAAATAATAACGAGGGATATCTATGTTTCAGGAATTCAAACATGTTCGATTACAAGAGATCGCTGAGGTGGACTTTATTATGTCTCCGGATCAGTCGAATACGCCCGTCACTTTGCACAGCCCAGCAGTGGAAACCCTAACGGATTTTACCAAAATAAAACCGGTTACCGTTCAAGAATCAATGTCTATTAATGATGCTGTTGAACATATGAAGAGCCAGCATGTTCGTTTGTTATTTGTTGTCGATAATCAGAATAACTTCTCTGGGATTGCCACTGCGGCAGATTTACAGGGTCGGAAAGTGATGGCATTTATGCAGCGTGATGGCGTCAGCCGCGAGCAGGTTCAAATACGTCATATCATGTTAAGCAAACTGCACATAAGAGCTTTAACTTATGCACAGATTAAAGGTGCCAAAGTAGGCGATATCATGCTAACTCTAAAAGGTTCAGGTGCTCAGCATGTTTTAGTCGTAGATGAGAGCACCGCGGGTGTTATGAGGGTGAGAGGCGTTATTTCTTCAAGCGATATATCCCGCTGTCTGAAAATTGGTTTTGATGTTATGTATGAAGCTAAGAGCTTTGCTGAAATCGAAAAAATAGTTTCTCAAGGCTGAAAGTGGTTACGAATCAGACGATTGCTGGTATCGATTTGGTAAGGTACGTAGAGCTGGCTTAATGATATTTTCCTGACTATACTTCGCGCCTATTTTTTATACTTGAAACCATTTGAATTGTATCGAGAAAATGAAATTACCCCCGCCTTTTGATGCTGAAACAGCTGAAAAATTAAAGGAGCTTATTGCAACAAAGCCTACTCCTTTTTTAGCCTTAGACCTTGCGGTTATTAAAGCACGGTTTGATGAGCTAACCGAAGGGTTTCCTGCAGCAGATATATTTTATGCTGTGAAAGCCAATCCCGCAGATGAAGTTATTGGCATGTTAGCAGAAGTGGGCTCCAGCTTTGATATAGCTTCGGTTCAGGAACTGGATAAGGTTCTACAGTTTGGCGTTAAGCCAGAACGAATGAGTTATGGTAACACTATCAAAAAGGCTTCAGCCGTTAAGTATTTTTACGAACAAGGTGTGAGGCTGTTTGCTACGGATGCAGAGGCCGATCTTCAGAATATCGCTAAATACGCTCCGGGTTCTAAAATCTATATTCGTGTTTTGACCGACGGATCGGAGGGGGCAGACTGGCCACTTTCACGCAAGTTTGGGTGCAATCCTGAAATGGCGGTTGAGCTTGCGATTTTGGCACGAGATCTGGGTCTTATACCTTATGGTATCTCCTTTCATGTGGGCTCCCAGCAAAGAGATATTGATGTCTGGGATGGTGCAATTGCTAAAGTAAAAGTGATCTGGGAACGCCTGAATCAAGAGTACGGAATCCGGCTGGAAATGATAAATTTGGGCGGTGGTTTTCCTGCAAACTATCTTCAGAAAACCAATGATTTCCCAACCTATGCTGAAGAGATCAACCGTTTTCTTAATGAAGATTTTGGGGACGGCGTGCCAAAACTCATACTTGAGCCTGGCCGATCTCTGGTCGGTGATGCTGGAGTAATCGTTTCAGAGGTCGTATTGATTTCAAGGAAATCATCAACAGCCCTTGAACGCTGGGTATATACTGATATTGGAGTTTTCAACGGCTTGATTGAAACCTTAGGTGAAGCAATTAAATATCATATTGCTGCCGATAAAGATGGAGAAGTTGACGAAGTTATTCTGGCAGGTCCAACTTGTGACAGCTTAGATATCATGTATGAACATCATAAATATGAACTGCCACTGTCTTTAGAAATAGGCGATCATATTTTTTGGTTTTCAACCGGCGCATATACCACCAGTTACAGTTCCATAGAATTTAATGGATTTCCTCCCTTGGAATACCATATTCTCTAGATAGCTTCAGAATCAATCCCACGAGTATTCTACTTATCTTCGAGGCTGTAGACGCAAGGTGCCGTTCATTGTTACTAGCTGTAATTATTATCCCCTCCTAAGATGGATCTGCACCAAAAGTGGAAAAACTATATAAAATTAAAAAACAGGTTGTCCGCATTCGTCCAAACAGCTATCTTTTTGATAGTTATTTAGTTTTTTCATGGAGAATGGTGGATGTCTGACAATCAGATTCAAGCTCGCTACGAAGCGCTACTGAACGCTACCTCAGATGTGGTCATGGTAATTGAACCCGTGGGTGGTTTAATTATGTCTTGTTCTGTCGGTACTTCTACTTGGATAGATGCCGACGCAATCACTGGACGTAAGTTGGAAGATATATTCCCTGATGACCTTGCAGCCACCATTCAATCTTTATCGGTTAAGGCCGTAGAAAAGAAAAAAATTAAACAGGCTGATGTACAACTGAGGCCTGAACATCTTCCTGTTCTGAAAGATCAGGGGTTGAAAGAAACGAAATGGATTGAGTTACGGTGTAAAGGAGCAGGAAGTGAGGCTGTAGTGGTCTTTAAGGATACGTCTGCTCAACGCAGGCTGGAAAGACAGGTAACCAGCCAGGCTCAACGAGACCCTCTAACAGGAGCGTACAATCGCAGAGCGCTGAAGCCGGTTCTTGAGCAGGCTGTAGCTCAAGCTCAGCGCTATGATTGGGTATGCAGCCTGATGATTATAGATGTTGATAACTTCAGTGAAATAAATGATGACTATTCCTGGGATTGTGGTGATCAGATTCTTCAGCAACTGGTGACTTCAATTCATGGGATGAAACGTACATCTGATTTCCTTGCTCGTTATTCCGATGATCAGTTTGTGATGTTTATGCCTGAAACCAATCATGAACAGGGCATGGCAGCAGGTAACCGGGTAAGAAAACTTATGGAAGAGATGGAAATACCTTATGTATCTGGAGACGTGAGGTTTACCGTTAGTGTTGGTGTTGCTGCTCTAACGGGTCCTGAAGACGATTCAGATAACATGTTGAGAAGGGCAAGTGAAAACCTGTTTGTTGCTAAACAAAGTGGTTGCAACCGTGTGGAAGGTGATGAATAGATTTTTTGTAGATAACTATCAGGGAGCCTGCTGCTCCCTGGTTATTGTTTGAGTGTTTCGTAAGCTGTACGTATCTGAATGAAACTTTCAGAGTTTCCTCCCTTGTCGGGGTGGTGCTCGGTTGCGAGAAGCCGGAATCTGGCTTTGATTTCGTGTGAAGTTGCTTCCTTTGTCAAGCCTAAAACTTCCAGAGCATTTTCTCGTTTATCTAACGCAAAGTATTTTTTCCAGAATTGGTCAAGAAGATCTTCTACAGAGTTTTGCGTCATTTCGTAAAGGTTATTCCAGTCCAGATAGTAAACTTTCAATTTAGAGTCAGAAATGTCTGTAATTGGGAGGGTTCTTTGAGGACTGCTTGTGTTTTCCAGATAGATTTTTACTGCGCTGATGTGCAGGTAACCAACCCGTTCTGAAAAGTATATATCCTGTAATGTGTATAGCATATTCATGATCAGGAAATGCTTTTTGAACAGAGCCAATTCACTCTGCCCCTCAATGCTTCTGATCAGGGGATCGCGCAGTTCCAGATATTGTAACAATTCGTATTCTTTGAACCCTTGATAATGAATATCTATATACCTGCGAATAATCGTTTGCAGTGTTATTTTATTTTTCGCGTTAATCATTCTGTTTCAAACAAGCGTTTAAATTAGTTGTATGGGTGATGTGGCGTACATATAAAAAACCATCCATACTCCATGGTTATTTTAGACTTTTATATTAAAAGTCTACACCTAACTCAGAAATTATCAGAGTACATTACTTGGTTATTGAGTACATTAAGTATACTGTTCAAGCCTCAAAAAACGCCATCTTAAGAGTAAATCATACATTTTTTAGTCTTGAATCAATAATAAACATAAAAACTATATTTTTTGGTACTTCTGACTGGCTGGAATAACTTTATCATAAGGCTTGAGGTTGAAAAGTTTAATGGCATTTTAAGGTTTGCGATCTAAAATAATAACAGGTGGCCTGAAAAATTTGTTTGAATTTTACTTGTATAGGGTTTGCCCTTGTTAGGGCATTTTCGCGAGGGAATGTTTAGTGCAGGACATGGCTGTAGTGCTCAATGGTTTGAAAGGGCATTCTTTATCAGAAAGTACCTCTATTCTGGCAATAGAATACAATTGGGATCGTTTGATAGGCGAAATCGGAAATGTTCTAAGTCAGGTTGGTTTCGATTATTTTTCATATTCTGTAGCGACTTGCAGACATTTGAAAACGGATATTGATTTCGAAAGATTGATTCAGAATACGCAAAGTGATCTGGTTGCAGGGTCTCTACCCGAAGGTATTTTGCGTGAGTTTATGGAGAGCGTGGCATATCAGGATCCGGCTCTAGAAAATGTGACGACTCGTAAAGGTCCTCTGGTTGTAAATTCATCCACTGTTTCCAGTTGTTCTGTAGCTGATTCCTTTTGGGAGAAGAAAGGTATTCATTCACGGGTTTATATCCCAATGAGTGGCCGAAGTTCAGACTACTGGTTTCATTATTTTGCTTTGTATCACAGAGAGGCAGATGACGCATTTCGTGATATTTTTGAACAACTAGAGCCTTGGCTATTGCCTGCGCTAAAGCTTTATCACCGAATGTTACAGTCTGTCTGCGAGCAGGAACAAAATCCTTTTTTACGCAACGAAATTCTATCATTAACTTGTTTGCAAATTCTGAAGATGACTTCAGAAGGTATGCAGGTGAAGAGTATTGCTGATCAGTTAAAGCTTACGGAAGAGGGAATTACTTACCACATAACACGCGCTAAACGTATATTTGGAGCGAGAAATAAAACCCACCTGATAGCTATTTTGTATGATATAGGTCTAATGTGATTTCAGGCGACTTGTATGCGAGAAAAACTGCCAGAATCAGGTTCTATGATGTCTGGCAGTAGTGATGATTGGAAGGCAAGTAATCAGCAGAATCAGGGCTTGGAGCTTCAATTGAGGGTTTTGGTGCCTCATTTTCTCTTAAGTCGCCTCCGCTAATAATTTCCCACTCATTATTATGTTTATGCAGATAAGCATAACAGCAGCAACATTTGTAAAGTTCGCTACCTTTGAGTTCACTTATCTTTTTGAGAGCTGTATGCGTCTTGTTCTTCAGCACCAGGTCATAACAAAGTGTGCATGCTTTTTCCATTTTCATACCTCCATGAGCAGCGCTCTTTTACGTATTTAAAAACTAGCACAGTTCTGGTTAATGCGGTGTAAGAAAAATTCCTATTTTATACAGTAAATATACTGTTTCTTCTTAATTGGGATTTGGTATTTAAGGGTTCTTTTAGGCTATCATACGCTCATAATTAATTTGGGTTGAAAAGCGTAGCTTCCTAGTCAGTTCAGGCTTTGTGGTTTCCACTCATCCCTCCACATGAGTATTAAATATGCAGATTGCCGAGAAGCACGTTGTTTTAATTCATTACACGCTGAAAGATGAGGAAGGGAATACACTGGACTCGTCATCAGGTCAGGAGCCTCTCCCTTATTTGTGTGGCGCAAATAATATTGTTGCAGGGTTAGAAAGTGCCCTGATGGGGAAAAGTGTTGGAGATAAACTGGATGTAGTTGTTCAACCTGAAGAAGGATACGGCAATACTCGCGAAGATCTGGTACAGAAAGTTGACCGTGCTAATTTTCAGGGCATTGATGAAATTCAGGTTGGAATGCAGTTTATGGCTGAAGCCCCTTGGGGACAGCAGCCTGTGACAGTGGTAAAAGTTGAAGATGACGGCGTTACTCTTGACGGCAATCATCCATTGGCAGGTCAGGTTCTTCAGTTCAGTGTTGAAGTGACAGAAGTACGTGATGCAACTGAAGATGAGCTAACCCATGGTCACGTCCATACTGATGGCTGTGATCATCATTAAAGATTGGTTTGTACACTAACCCGGCATTTGCCGGGTTTTTTATTTATAAGCAGATATTGTTTTTTTGGCTAAGCTTATTTTGATGGTGGAATAGGAGCGAAGTCATGAATATCGATCAACTAGCTACAGTCAATGAAACTCATACATTGAAAGGGGTTAATTTTATTGAATCGGGTTCTGGCCCAATTGTTATTGAAGTTGAATTTGATCAGGACGGTGATTCTCGTAAAGAGTTAATGAAGGATGCCGCAGGGGGTGTCGTTACCTGTAAAAATATCAAAGAAGGTTATGATATTTGTCTTAAAGCCGGTGTGCATTCCGCAAATCTGGTTCAGATAATTCCACACGATGAAGCTTGTCAGTCCTCATATGCCGACTATCATCGGGATTCGATTCCATTGAAGTTCTAGTAGCATTCCATCATTTTATGAGATGCTTATCTTCCTCGCCGTTCGTTGATGATTCTTAATTGATAAACCCTGCAGGGAGTACCATGCATGAGGCATAAGCTGGAACAGTTGGTGGAAACTGTTGGTAAAGTTCTATATGGAAAAGAACTTAAAGTCAGGCAGGCGCTTACCTGTTTGATCAGTGGAGGACATCTGCTGATTGAAGATCTTCCAGGCCTGGGTAAAACAACCCTCGCTCATGCATTAGCTCAGGTACTGAGGCTAGATTATCAGCGTGTACAATTCACCAGTGATATGCTGCCAGCTGATATACTGGGCGCTTCAATTTTTGATTCCTCACAAGCCGCATTTCAATTTCATCGGGGCCCAGTTTTCACTCAGCTTCTGCTTGCTGATGAGATAAACCGTACAACCCCAAAAACTCAGAGTGCTTTGTTGGAAGCAATGGAGGAGAGGCAGGTTACTATTGAAGGTCAGACCTATAAATTACCTGATCCCTTTTTTGTCATAGCCACTCAAAACCCGATTTCTCAATACGGCACTTTCCCGCTACCGGAGTCTCAGCTTGATCGGTTTTTAATGCGTATTGAGTTAGGTTATCCATCAATAGAAGCTGAACGTGAGTTGCTTGTAGGAGGTGATTCACGCAGTAAAATATCGGATCTACCTCAATGTTTGACGGTTGAGGAATTAATAGAAGTTAAAAGACAGAGTCAGCAGGTAAAGGCATCAGGCAGTTTAATTGATTATTTACAGCGGATCGTTAAATACAGTCGGGATTCCAGTGACTTCGAATATGGTATTTCACCCAGAGGAAGTCTGGCTCTGCTGACAGCGGCTAAAACCTGGGCATTTTTGCATGGTCGAGATTACGTTGTCCCTGAAGATATTCAGACGTTATTAGGGCCTGTCATTGGTCATCGCTTACGATCAGCAGAAGACCTGTCTGAACATGGTGGCATGGCACTGATTTGGAAAATCCTCAATGAAGTGGATGTTGTGGGGTAGGCCAGGATGTTTGGTTCTATAGTGCAACCGATCACAAGTCAGTTTCAAAAATGGGCCAGCAACCGGCGCCCAAGAGGTAAGCAGATAGAGCTTAACCAGAAAAGGATATTTATTTTTCCTACTGCTGCTGGTTGGGCTTATTTGATGCTTTGTATCATTATTTTTCTGGTGGGAACAAATTATCAGAATAATTTAATTCACGCGGTAGCATTTTTGCTCATCTCATTAGGGATACTGAGTATTCACTATACCTTTTTGAACCTCTCAGGCCTGCGTATAACTGTTTTAAAAGGATATAACTGCTATGAAGAAGATCTGGCTGAATTTTCACTACAACTAAACTCAGGAACCCCCAGAGATTACCATGGCCTGCAGTTGTCATGGCAGGGGGAAGTAGCTCAGTCATCAGAACTGGAAAAGGGAACCTCCGCACAGGTTCAGCTCTACGCAAAATCAAAAAAGCGAGGAGTTTTCACACCAGAAGCTCTATTAATTGAAACAAGGTATCCGTTTGGATTGTTAAGAGCGTGGAGCTGGATGGAACCCGGTGTCTCTGTCTATGTATATCCCAAACCATTAAAAGGAAAACAGCCTGTATTCGAAGGGCAATCAGGTGATGGAAGGCAACCGGGTCAAGTAGATAATGGCGATGATTTTGGTGGATTAAATGAATATCAACCGGGGGATTCGAGTCGTAGAATTGCCTGGAAACAGTTTGCCCAGGGAAGAGGGCTGCTGACGAAACAATACATAGGAAATAAAGACCGGCGTTTATGGCTGAACTGGGACAGTTGGCCGGAATTGGGGACTGAAACTAGACTTTCTGTGATTTGTTATTGGGCCCAACAGCTGGAATATCAGGGAATTGAATATGGCCTCCTATTGCCTGGGGTTTCAATTCCACCAGGTTCCGGTCCCAGTCATCTTGAGCAAATACTGATTTCCCTCGCTCGATATTCAGGGAACAAGAGCAAGGTCATGTTATGAAGGGGCAGCAGTTAGCGAGAACCTCATTGCTGTGGCAGCTTTTGCTGGTGGTCGTGCCTGTGATTCCGCACTTGTCACATTTACCTCTTTGGGTACCTTTCTTACTTCTGCTGTGTTTAAGCTGGCGATTTATGGTTTTCCAGGGAAGATGGTCCTTTCCAAAATGGTATGTAAGAGCGGCTTTAGTTGTTTTTGCTGCTGTTGGAGTAATAGCAAGTTATAAAACGGGCGGTGGAATAAGCTCTACAGTTGCACTGCTGGTGACCAGTTTTGGCCTTAAAACATTAGAGCTGTATAAAAAGCGTGATGCGATGGTTATTGTCTATGTTGCCTATCTGGTTTCATCTACAGCTTTTCTCTTCAATCAAAGTTTTTTCATGGCGGTTTATGTTTTTATATCTTTAGTTGTGTGCACCACGTCTTTACTGACAATAAATATTACAAAAGAAGTTAATTTGTTCCTGCCATTAAAACGAACCGTACTTTTGATGTTTCCTGCTATCCCACTGATGGTCGTTTTGTTTTTATTGGTGCCAAGGATAGGACCCCTTTGGGAAGTGGGTTTAGATCGCTCTGCTGCGAAAACCGGCTTATCAGAAAAGATGTCTCCTGGGGATATCACACAGTTGACCCGGTCGGCTGAAATTGCTTTCAGGGCAAGTTTTACAGGGCGAGTCCCTGACCAGAAAGACCTTTATTGGAGAGCGATAGTCCTTAATGACTTTAACGGGCGTACCTGGTACAACGCAGATAAGGCTCTTAGAAGCAAAGGGATTGAAAGGCAGTTGAACTCTGGAGTTGGAACTGTTCAATATGAGCTCATTCTAGAGAAAAGTGACAGTAAATATATCCCTGTCCTGGAGCAATTAAAAAGCAAACCCCATCGCCTGATTTTCAATGAGGATATGACACTGAATGCTCATGATATCCATCGTCAACGTTCTCAATACCAGCTTACATCTCAACTCACAGATAGTTTTATTGTTGATGGTGATCTGTTTACATTTGTGCGTCAGTTAGAACTTCCCGAGGGTAATGAGCAAACTAAGCAGCTGGCACAGGGCTGGTGGGATGAAACTCAGGAGATCAGTGCTTTTCTTGATAAAATTCTTCAAAACTTTAATCAGTCCTTTGTTTATACCCTTAAACCTCCGGCCCTCGGTACGGATGGTATCGACCAATTCCTTTTTGAATCTCAACAGGGCTTCTGTGGACATTTCTCAAGTGCAACAGCATTTATGTTGAGAGCTGTTGGTATTCCAGCTCGGGTCGTCACAGGTTATCAGGGGGGGGAATTAAATCCATTTGAAGGCTATTTATTGGTGCGGCAGTATGATGCTCATGCGTGGGTGGAGTATTGGTCAGAAGAAAAAGGCTGGAGTAGAGTTGACCCTACTGCTTATGTGGCACCAGAAAGAATAGAGCAACCATCGAATGAGCTTCTTCGCAATGAGGAGCAGTTTCTGGTAGATAATCCGGTTCTTTCGGCCAGTATTCTGAATGAGGGCTGGATGAGATATATACGGCTTAGAATGGAAGCGTTTAACTATGGTTGGCAGCGTTGGGTTTTGGGCTACCACCATCAGCAGCACACTTTCTTATCGAAGCTGATGGGGAAAATCACCGCGCTTAAGTTGACTGTATTTTTGTTAGTTCCATTTGCTCTGGTGGTGATAGCTACAACACTGATGATACTGAGAAGTCGTACCGTTCCACCTATGGATCCTTGTGATAAGGCCATTTTTTTACTTTCGCAACAGTTAAAAGAGCAAGGGTTGCAGCGTAAACCGGGCGAAACAGTGCAACAATATTGTGCAAGAATTGCATCTGTGAGGAGTGAGCTTTCAGAAATGCTCGAAGAGATAGGCAATGCCTACGAAGAGCTACGCTATGCTGGCAGAACTTCACCAGAGCGGACAAAAAAATTCCTGGTACTGGTAATAGGTTGCCGCAAAGCGATTTAAGGATTTTTATTAAGTACGTTGTTTAGTTTGGCTCGAAGTGCTGGCAGGCATAGCTCATAAAACCAAGGATTTTTCTTTAGCCATATCTGATTTCGAGGAGATGGGTGTGGTAATGGAAAAAAAGGTTGTGGACATTCATCAAAATTTTTTACACGATCTGTGAGTGTTTTGTAGGGGAGCATGATGCCTTTTTGTTGCAGGTAATACTTTTGTGAGTACTGCCCGACTAAAAGAATCAATTCAAGTTGTGGAAGTTGATTGAGTAGTTTTTCATGCCATAAAGGTGCACATTCAGGGCGTGGGGGGAGATCTCCTGATTTACCTTTACCTGGATAACAAAACCCCATTGGCACTATTGCAACCAATTTGCGGTCGTAAAATTCTGTTTTTTCCATCTGTAACCAGCCCCTAAGTCTGTCGCCACTAGGGTCATTCCAAGGAATACCGGTCTGATGCACTCGGGTACCTGGCGCTTGACCTATAATCAGTATCTTTGCGTTGGGATGTGCACTGAGTACAGGGCGAGGGCCAAGTGGTAGGAAAGCTTTGCATGACTGACACTGTTTAATTTCCTCAATGAGCTTTTCCATAAAACGGCTTCTTATAGACTCAGATGAACAGGTAGAATGTAGTTTCATTTACTTGGACATCATAGCCCATGGATCATAACAATCTACCTTATCAGGTGGTTCGCAGTAAGCGCAGGAAAACGGCACAGATAAGAATCAAAGCAGAAAAGATAGAGATCAGAATTCCTGCATGGGTTTCAGACCAATGGGTAGAAAAGTGGGTTTCTGAACGGGGGGATTGGATAAGAAAAAAATGGACTGAAACCAGCCGTTCAGCTCAAACTTTTTGTTTGAAACTTGAGCAGGGGTCTCACTTGCCATTGCTGGGGGAGCACTATCAGCTTCATTGGAAGCTGGCTAACAAAACAGAAGTCACTTTTCATGAGGGTATGATTCAAGTAAATATTACCAGCAGGTCAAAAAAGACAGAACATGAACGGGTTAAACAAGCGTTAACTGACTGGTATAAGATACGTGCCAGAGACGTTTTCACTGAACGATTAAACTACTGGCAGTCTGAGATGGGCTTGTATGCTAATTTACTGAAAATAAAAGGGTATAGGCGGAGATGGGGGAGTTGCACATCGACAGGGGAAATATCTTTGAACTGGAAACTTGTATTTGCTTATCAGGAGTTGATTGATTATGTAGTGATACATGAAATTGCTCATTTACAGTATTTGGATCATGGAAAAAAATTCTGGCATTTGGTTGAGCAACACTGTCCAGAGTGGAAACAACAAAGAAATAAGCTTAATCAAAGAGCCTCATGGCTTGAATGGTGAGTTTATTTGTTTGAATTACCCGTCAGCTGTGGTAGTTTTTTCGTTAAATCATAGCTGTAATGAGTATCTGATACCTAATTTTAAACTATGATGTTTGAGATGGGACGAAAAATAATGCAAAAAGGAATTGCAGCAGTTTATAAAAATAATGAGAGCGAAAATGAGCCTTTATTCGAGTGTAGAAAAAGCATTCTTCAATACACTTACCAAAAAAATAGTTGGTAATGTATTATTTTTGCTGATCCCCCACGTAGTTTTGTTAGTTATCGGCTTCTATCATTTTGGTAAGTTGGAAGCCCACTTAAATGATGTTAATACAGGAACCATTCCAGTTGATGTGTTGAAAGGCCAGCTTTCAACTTTCTGGTTATACGGCTCTATTACAGTAGCATTTGCACTGATATCCGGAATCGCAACAATCTTCTTCATGCGACACCTTTTTCTTCGTCCGGTCAGTGAAATTACCGGCGTCTTAAAAGCGATTAAGGAAAACGATGGGGATATTTCAGCAACTTTACCTGAATATACCCACGATGAAATTTCTGAAATGGCTGAAAGCTATAACGGTTTCTCAAAAAGTCTGAAATCTATGATTGCAGAAAGTCGGAGAAGGAGTGTTAATGTTGCACTTTGTTCTACCCGTCTACAGAAAATTTTGAGTGAAGCCCAAGGTTCGGCTAATCAGCAAGAAGAACAAGCACAGAAAGTCTTCCAATCAAGCCAGGAAGCAACTCAGGCTATCGATAACATTGCTGAAAGTACTCTGCAGATCTCTGAACGTAACTCGAAAAACCTTGATGAAATACGTACCTCCAGCACGGAGTTGGGACGTGTACAGCAACAGGTGGAAGCTATACGCGCTCAGGTTACAGATTTTCAGGATACGGTTCACCAGCTTGAGCACAACTCGAAGAACATTACCGATATTCTGGGCATGGTTAAAGACTTCTCTGATCAGACCAATCTTCTGGCCCTTAACGCTTCTATTGAAGCAGCCAGAGCAGGTGAAGCAGGGCGTGGATTCTCTGTTGTTGCTGATGAAGTCAGAAATTTGTCTCAGAAAGTTAGCACTGCTACCAGCGAAATAGACGAAAACATCAGCCAGATGTCCTCGTTAGTTGAGAAAACAGGAACAAGTGCTGTAACTATTTTGGATTATGTAGGCTCAACTGAAGAATTTATTGGCAGCACCAATGGTCAATTCCATGGGTTGGTTAATGACTTTGAAGACCTTAACAGCCAGTTGAGTAGTATCAGTGCTGCAATAGATGAATTGGCGTATACAAACCGAGAGTCACATAATCATGTAACAGAGATAACTAATATCTCTACTTCCATGCATGGTGAGATTGAAGAGTCTCAACGCTATTCAGAGCAATTGGAACATTCTACGGAAGAAACTCAGGAGTTACTGTCTCGCTTCATTATTGGGTACGGTGCGTTTGAGGGCATGATCCTGGCAGGCCGCAGTTGGTCACAACAGGTTCAGTCCGCTTTGGAAGACCTATCTAATCGAGGCTGTAATCTGTTTGATCAGAACTACATAAGAACAAATGAAGGGCAACGTCCAGAGAAGTTTGACACGAGTTATGCTGATCAGTATGAAGCGTTGATGCGCCCATTGTTTGATAGTTTCATAGCTGAGCGACCAGAATTTATTTATGCCATTGCAGTCGACCGAAATGGTTATGCTGCTGCTCACCATACCAAAGTGTCTGAGCGTATTACGGGTAATTTTGACATTGATAATGCTAAAAGTCGTCATCGTCGTATTTTTGCCGGTAATCGTGCGGAGGTGAGAAGAGCGAGTTCAACAGCGCCATTCCTGCTTCAGACCTTTATCAGGGATACAGGCGAGATACTAAACGATCTTTCTATTCCCATTTATATCAACGGGCAGCATTGGGGCGCTTTGATTATGGGGTTCAGTCCTCAGAGCTTGTTAGACGATAAGTAAATTTGTTGGTTATAAAAAAACGCGGCATAAGCCGCGTTTTTTATTGTGAAAATTGAAGCTTAAAGTTCAGCGTCTGTAACCAGCTGTTCGATGAGCTGCTTTGCCATATCGTATGAGAGTGGTTTATTACAGATAGCTGATACGCCTGCACTCTGGACTGCAGCAAGTCGGCTTTCATTTTGCTCACTGGTTACCATCAAAATTGGCACAGTAGGCTGTTCACTGTGATTACGAATATGTTCTGTTAGCTCCTGACCATCAACATTTGGCATATTGTAATCAGTAATGATCAGGTCGAACCTGTGCCCGTCATCGATCAATTGCAAGGCTTCTGCACCATCTTTTGCAGTTTCGATGCTTTTGATGGAAAGAGATTCAAGCATCTGCTGAATATATTTCCTGGACATTGAGCTGTCATCAACAACCAATACCCTTAGGGCATCATAATCCTCATTGTCGACGTCAAGTTCAGAATCGCTGATATAGTGAAGGGTGCTTCGTAAAGCTGTTGCCATTTCATCGCGATTAAACGGCTTGGGTAAAATAGCAATAGCACCGGCTTGTCGAATGGGCTCAAGGTAGCGATAGTGCGTTTCAGATGAGATCAGCAGGAAAGTGATCTGTTCTAACTGAGCCAGCCCACGCATTTGTGTAACCAGATCTGTTCCTGTCATATCAGGTAGATGCATTGAAGAAAGAACGATATCTGGTGGAGTTGCTAACATATGCTCCAAGGCAGGTTTTGCTTCTTCAAATTCTTCAATATTCTCAATACCGAAGCTATTGAGATGACCAGTGATGATATTTCTTTGAACCTTGGATGGTTCAATCACTGTGACATATAAATTTTTTAATTCCATATCCAACTATCCAGAGCGCCGTTAAAGCGCAGCAATAAACACAGATGAGACAAATAATGACAGAGTTGGAAGCTGCATAAAAGCTTTTAAAAAAAATTAACATATTGATATGAATTAATTTTTTTTACATTATTGATGTCTCAGCTTTGATGGCTAAGCTTCTTTCCCAATTTTAGTAGTTTCTAAATTATAGCTGGCTCCTTTAAAGGTTACGGCAATATTTTAAAAACAGTAGAACTGATGAAACGTGATTGATCTGCATCAGTAAAGACTTCAGTTTGAATACCCTTAGTTCATCATCGGGCGTAGCATAGTTACTGAAGGCACTTGGTGCGGAGCCACTTTTGGTGCTTATCTTTGGTTGCTGATATTTAAGGTGTTTATCATGTGTCCAAACGGAAATGCGGATCTTACACGTAGTTTGATTATCAATTCTGCCGTTCAGATTATTAGTCAGAGTGGACTAAGCGCACTGACCGCTGGGAAGTTGATTGATCATGCTGGAATCAGTAAAGGTGGGTTGTATCACCATTTCAGAACGATGCAGGAAGTGGAAATAGAGGTTCTTGAGCGCATCTTGCAAAATCTGACTTTGGAAGTGCACTCATATCCTGATCCGACAACACATGCAGAATTTTTGGATCAGATTGAGCAAATGCTGTTTGACCACTTACTCCAGAATTCTGAATACTCACGGGCGCTTTTCGCATTTATGTCAGAGGCAGCGAACAACCCAAAAGTAAAAGTGTTACTGCGGAATTTATCTGATGATTTTGTATTGAATTGGCAACGACAGCTATCTGCGTTAAATCCAGGGGCATCTGTTGCTTCATTACATAATACTGCGCAGATAATCTCTACAATTCATATCGGTCTGACGAGTCGTTTTTTTCTAACTGAAGATCAGACCTGCCTTAAACTGTACTGGCGTGGATGCAGAGGTATTCTTTCTGACTTACTGGGCATAGCTCATGTGCACTCATATGATGAACAGCCTGAGAACTCAGTTCCAAAATTAGTCCCTGCAAACGTGAATTGACAAGAAGGTCAGTACAAGGTCGGATTTAATTGCGATCTTGTACCGCGTTATTCAGTTCATAAATGAACTCATTCACTTTTTCTAAAGCTGGAAGTTCAATCTTTCCCAGATTATCTCTCAGATAGAGTGTCACCATTGGAATAAAGTTTTGACGGTGTTGCGTTATCTCTTCAATTTCTCGAAAGGTCACCCGTTGTTCAAAGTCCATGGCAGGTTTCTTAATCAGTAAAGACTTTGGTGCCATCTCTACAGAAGTGTCTTTGAACTCTTCATGGATGTTATTGAACTGACTTTTATACCAACTTACCAGTATCAAACCAGCCCCTAGCGGGGCTAACAGATAGATTTTAGATAGGTCCATCATCATTAGCATGAGGGCGGTTCCTACAAAAAACATCTGCATGTTTGTGAAAAGCGTTGTTTTCTTCTCTAAAAGTGATTTATCAAGACGGTAAACAGTATTACTCAAAGCATCCTCCTATAATGCGAATGAGTTTCTCGTGAAAGAAAACGGAATGCAAGATCGACTTTGGGTTGTTCATATATAAGGAATGTCTTATATTTTATTATATATATATTCTAATAAGCTATAGGTCGAAAGATGGGACAGAATAATTACAAAAAACTTTTCTTGGGTGTGGCGAGTCTATATTTTTGTGCAGAGGTAATTGCTGCCAGTCCTGCCGATAAGTACCCCGAATCGCTGCTTTACAGTAAGCCTGTGAAAGTGGCTGAAGATGTCTGGTCTTCGATAGGTGCGACACAGTATTACAGTTACGAGAATGCTGGACACAACAATAATTTGTCCTTTGTTATTGGTGAAAAGTATATTTTAGTGGTCAATGGCGGGGCTTCTTATCTTCTTGCTAAGGCTCTTCATGACGAAATAAAGCAAATATCTGATCTTCCGGTTAAATATGTAGTTGATGAAAATGGTCAATCCCACGCGATACTGGGGAATGGCTACTGGAAAGAGCTGGGGGCCAAAATTATCGCTCATGAGGGCGCTATCGAAGAGATCGATGAAAAGGGGCTAAATGGTTTAGATACCCTCAAGGTGATCTTAAAAGAGCGTGCGAATGGTACTGAACTCGTTGCAATTGATGAAACCTTTGATGAACGTATGGAACTGGATCTGGGCGGGCTAAAGGTAGAGCTGTTGCATCTGGGGCCAGCTCACTCTCCAGGAGATATAACAGTGCATATTCCTGACCGCCAGGTAATCATTGCTGGAGATATGGCTTTCCATCAAAGAATGTTACCTATATTTCCTGATACAGATACAGCGTCCTGGCTGGAGACTTGGCATGAGTCGTTTGCACCCTTATCAAAAGGTAAAACAATAATCCCTGGCCACGGTGAGGCGACAGACTACGCTACTGTTGATAAGTGGACTCGTGGTTATCTGGAATATCTACGAAGCAAAGTGGCAGCCCTTCTAGAAGAGGGAGGGGCGCTTGAAGATGCGTATGAAATTGACCAATCCCCATATTCACATCTTGAAACTTCTGATCTGCTGGCGGCTAAAAATGCGGGCAGAGTTTTTGAAGCAATGGAGTTCGAATAAAAAATTATGAACTTAGTGCTCAAAAAATAACCTATATTAAAAGTAACTAAATGATATGGCGAAGTTCCGGCTCTTGTATTTATAAAGAGCTGGGTTTTCGTTAAATTCATGAGGGGGCTTTGTGAGACCGGGTTATTTAATTCTATTATGGGCATTATTTCCCCCTACCGTACAGGGTTTAGAGGTGATCTACTCGGATGCCCAACACTCTGTTCTGGTTCAGGAACTGATTCATAAAATAGAGCCTATGCTTCTAGAGCTGGATTCTAAGGAGCAGCAGAGCCTGGCACCGGTAAAAATAAAAGTTGTCCCCAACCTAATAGCGTCTGATATTGCTTTGTCGTTGGGCGGTAAAATTCCAAGAGTCCTGATCAGTGATCAATTCATCCAGGGACTGAATGCTTATGCCGAAGCTTATGTTGTTGCACTACATCGCCAGGACCCGGATTTCCCCGAACAATATTTCCATTATTACTTTTGGGACAACCATCCGGATTTTTCCGGAACCGAAGTCGAAACTCCCGTGCATTTTTCCAATACAGACTCTCGTTATAAACGAATTATAACTACTCGAAAGAACGAGCTGCTTCAAAGTGCACTTATGGATATTATCCTGCATGAGTTAGGGCATCATGCGAAGAAAGCTTTTTATAATTACAAAGCCTCTTTTTTTGTTAAGCAGCAGATGGAGCAGTTAGCCGATGATTGGGCGTTGGCTATTCGAGACACTCACTTTCCTGAGCTGGACCCATTAGGTCGTTTGTTATCGATTGCCTATATATTTGAGCGTGACAGGTGGTCGATGTTGTCGGGTGATACTAACTACCCGCGTATGATCACCTGGATAGCCGATAATGCAGATCCTGTTTGCGAAGATGCGATTGCGGATCATGTGCGGATCTTTTGCAAACAACTAGAGACAAATATAGATGTTTATTTTTCAGCTCGAGCGGAATCAGCATACCGGGATCGTGTTGATCAGGGTGATGGTTATGCTACCTTCCCACTGGCTCAAATATTGTTAAAAAAGAACCGCTACTACGCTGCCTGCAAATACTTTAAAGAAAGTCAGGACCGAGGAAATATTAAACGTGCAGCGGTATATGTTGCATGGTGTTATATGAATGGTTTCCTGCAACCCTCACCACCGGACGCACAAATTCTGGCTCTTACCAATTACCGTGATGCCATGGTGTATGGTTACACAGATACTGAGCAATACATTAAATTACTGAATCAAAATTATTTGATCCAATGATTCAGGCTTTCTCAAATATCCCTTAGCTTTCTACCTTAAAGAATTCTACCTTCTGGGTTAAGTGATTAGCCTTTTCTGACATTGTTTTGCTAGAAGATGTTGCTTCTTCAACCAAGGCTGCATTCTGTTGAGTCATGCCATCCATGCTGGAGATAGCGCTGTTTACCTGACCAATACCGGTACTCTGCTCACGGCAGGCTTGTGCAATACCTTCTATTGCATCTGATACCTGCTCAACAGAGGTAATAATTTCTTCCAGTGCTTCTCCTGAGGTATGGACATGGGCTTTACCCGATTCCACTTTGCTCAGGCTGTTTAAGATCAGGTCCTTGATCTCTTTTGCAGATGAGGAGGTGCGTTGAGAGAGGTTTCTAACTTCACCAGCCACAACTGCAAACCCACGGCCCTGTTCACCTGCGCGTGCAGCCTCAACAGAAGCGTTGAGTGCCAGAAGGTTGGTTTGGAAAGCAATTTCATCAATAACATTAACGATATTTGCAATTTTAGCGCTGGCTTCACTGATCTCAGACATAGAGTTAACAGCATCGGAAATAATATTGCCGCCGTTACGGGCTTTTTCCATAGCTTGTTTCGCTTGCTCATTGGCTTCAGCCGCGTTTTGAGCTGTATTGGAAACACTTGCGTTCATCTCCTCCATACTGGCAGCTGTTTCTTCAAGGTTGCTTGCTTGTTGATCCGTTCTCTCACCCAGATCATTCGTTCCTGATGCAATCTCTTCAGCCGTGATTTTAACCTCATTTGAGGTGACTTTGATCTGTTCAAGGATTTCAGTCAGTTTAGCAACTGTAGCATTCGCATTTTCTTTTAGCTCGCCAAAGGCTCCATGGTAGTCGCGTTCAATGTTTACGGTAAGGTCACCTGTGGACATGCCAGAAAGGACTATATTCATATCTTTAATCACGTCATCGGCAATTTCTACCAGTGAGTTAACGCTATTGCTCATGGTGCCGTAAAAACCTGCTTCTTCATTCAGTGATATTCGATTGCTTAAATCACCCTCTTTAGCGGCATTAACTATTTGAGCCACTTCTTTCTGAATAAGTACTTCCTGAGTTAGATCCTGCCACTCAACCACGGTACCTAATCTTTCGCCTTCATCGGTCACTACAGGATTTGCTATCACCCGCATATGGAGCTCACCAACGCGGATATCGGATGAGTGAGTAGTGTTGAGCTTTTCAAGCAGGGCTCTTTGGAGGCTTGGGTCTTTATGAAACACATCAATGCTTTTACCCAGCAATTGATTCGCAGAGAAATCTGGTAATGCCTTCCGGATTTTCCCTTCCAGTTCTGTGAAAAGTTTTGTAGCAGAATCGTTAAGGTAGATAATGTCGTAGTTGAGATCCGCCATCATGATCTTTGAGCTAACTTTATCCAATGATTGTTTAACCCGACCTATCTCTTTGGCTTTTTGCTTGTCGCTTTCAATCTGAGCTTTTAGGTTATCTCGCATCGTTAACATTGACGCCAGCACACCTATAGGTTTGTCAGTGTTATCAATTTTAAGGTTGAGGTTGCCCCGTGAAATATCGAGAGCAATTTTATTGATTAATGTCGGATCTCCACCAAGTTGAGCAATCACACCTTTAACAAACCGGGTGGAGACAAAAGCAATGATGATGGAAACCAGTACGGCCAGAATAACGCCAACCCACTGAACCTTAGACACTGCCTGCATCGCCTCAGCTTCATCAATTTCAGCCAGTATCACCCAATCAAAGCCTTCAATATCTACAGGTGAATATGAGGAAAGCACGGGCACACCACGGTAATCAGGGAAAATACTCGTGCCAGATTTACCTGCCAAAGCTTGTTTAACACCTGAGGTGTCCACCTGCTGGTGAAGAAGAGTCGGTTCATCTGTAAAGCGGGACTGGCTTCTCATCAGCAAATCTTTACCAACCAGATAACTCTCTCCGGATTCACCCAGCCCTTCCGCTGTTTGCATTACGCCATTGATTCGATCTACAGGCATCTGAAAGATCAGAACCCCAAGTAGCTCACCTTCTTTGATTACAGGAACGCTGATAAATGAAGCGGCTGCATTGTAGGAAGGCAGGTAAGGCTCAAAATCCTCAACAAAGGTCTGTTGCGGCTGGCCGGAATCTCTTGCCGCCTTAAAAACACGGGCAAAGTTTGTGTTGCTGTATGGGCCAGTTAACAGGCTGGTGGCGTAATCCAGCTCTTTAAATACAGAATAAACGATATAACCCTTTTCCGGTTCAACCAGGAAAATATCGTAATAGCCAAATTTATCCAGATAATTACTGAAGATAGAATGATATTTGCTATGAACCTCATCGTATTGCGATCCAGTCCCAGCTGTCTTCAACTCTACCTTTTCCCCTAATGGATTTGGGTTTGCGGCTATATACTGATACTGGGCAACAATAGAAGCGGGTTCTGCAGGAATAAGTTTGGATAAATCAGTAGTTGAGCCTGTTTGGGTACTGAATTCTTTAGCAAAATCGTTTTCGTAATACTCTGTGACTTTGTCTTTGAACTGTGAGATTTCGGCAGAAGAATATTTGTTACTGTTATCGAAAGAATCATCGAAGTATTCCATGGCTTCGATCACAGTCATACTTTCTGAAAAGGTTTTGATCTGATCCTGAATCTGTACGAAATAACTCTCTATCTGGTGCTGTTTACTCACCCGTAACGATTTGAGTTGGTCAAAGGCGCGTTCTTCGAGGGCATTTGCAGCAAGCTGTTCAATAATAATAAGCGTAATCAGAAGTGGAACCAGACCGACGCAGAGCATTGTCAGAGTGAGTTTGCCCTTAAGTTGCATATTATTCATGATTTATCCTACTGCTGAATTATTATGGATGAAAAACAACCAGTTATTGCACTTTTGTGGTGCGCTGGAATATGCTTAATCCATTAATTTATAAGTACTATTTGTATATTTTTTATTGTGGTTAAGTCAATGGTGCACATTTAGTCTTTTAGAATAAAAATATGCCTTTCTATTTCTCAATATAGAATATGTAGAGAATTCATAATCACGTATGTTTTATGCGTATTACCACCTTTTTAATTGCTCTGTAGAACTAAGGCCTAGTTTTTATTTCAGCTAAAGCAAATATTCTTAAGTGAAATTTTGAATCCGGGTTGATGTTAGCGATGAAGATTACGGTTAAACAACTGGTGCAGCAGGCTTATAAAGAGATTGAAACCATATCTGTGGAACAGGCAATCAAACTTTATGAAAGTCAGGATGTTGTGATTGTAGATATAAGAGATATAAGAGAGCTTGAACGTGAAGGGCGCATACCCGGTTCTTTTCATGCCCCAAGAGGTATGCTGGAATTTTGGGCCGATCCAGAAAGCCCTTACCACCATAAGCAATTTGCCAGTAATAAAAAACTCGTGCTGCATTGTGCAAAAGGCTGGCGCTCAGCTTTGGGGACTAAAACATTGCAGGATATGGGGATGGAAAATATCTGTCACTTTGACGGCGGCTTCGAGGCTTGGAAAGAAAAAGGCGGGCCTGTTGATGTGGTGTAATAGCCAGGATAAGGAGCCTGAAAACCTTCGGGCTCCTATGCAATAGATATTAAGAGTAGAGAAACTACCTGAGGTAGTTTTTACTGATATCTTTAAACAGTTCGGTACCGGATTTTTGTAACCATTCGAATGCAACCATCTCTTTACTGACCACATAAATACCGCACTGACGCATTCTTTCCAGTGCCAGAGCTTTATCTTCAGGGTTTCTTGAAGACACACAGTCGGCTACTACATAAACCTCACGTGCCTGCTGCTTCAACTGAATCGCAGTTTGCAGGACACATACATGGGCTTCCATACCGGTTATGATGACCTGGTTTGGACGTATAGAATTGATTTTCTCATTGCAGCTGGGTTCAGACATACATGAGAAAAAGGTTTTCTCCATTATGCCACTCTCAGGAATCACCTCTGCGAGTTCTTTGATTGTATGGCCTAACCCTTGTGGGTACTGCTCACTGGTTAATACAGGGACGTCTGTTTTTAGGGCGATTTCTGTCAGCCAGCGGGTGTTTTCGATCAGTTGCTCAGACTGAGTTACAGCAGGGGCCAGCTTTTCCTGAATATCAATGATTAAAAGACAGGATTTGTTCGGGTGGATTAGCATTTCTTTCCTCTCTTTCGATTAGATTGGGTTTTCAGGGATATCATCGGTATTAATCACTTCTGCGGGTAGCAGCGAGTAGTGAGCTGGCCAGTATTCCTGAACTATGGGCCCGTCGGAAGCTAAAGTGTGGCAGGTGTTGAGCATAGGAGGAGGGTTGTTTTCAGCTTTATAATATTGCTCCTGAATTTCCCGTTCCTGATGAGTTGCCTGAAAAGCGGTAGTTCCCAATGGTCCGAGTAATTCCAGTAAGTGAGTGCAGCCCTGTACACCAGCAAACAACTCTTTGGTTTTGCGTGTAAAACCACTGGCAATCTGTAAACCGACCAACTTTTTATACGCACCGGCAATGTTCTTGCAACAGTTAAACGGCGTGTAGTCCATGCACGAAACCGCATCCAGAATATTCAGGTCCATATCGACAGTGATACGTATTGACATGCCGTGCAGGGGTTCACCTGCCGGAATAACCCCGTTATCACGGTCACGAAAGTCCATAGAGAAGGTTTTTGTATCGATTAGATGAGCTTCAATATCCCAAAGGCCATCGTCACGCTTATAACCTTCACAAATGACACGGCGAGTATGTTTTAAGGTGCGATTACTAGGTGCAGGTAGTGGCATAGAGCTTTCGAATTCTATTCATAATAGATAAGGAACATGTATTTTACGGTCAATTCTGCTGCAGTGCACCAGACATTAGTTGAAAAAATGGTTTAAATAAAAAGAGCAGCCTAAGCTGCCCTGTAATTCACTGTGTAAGTTTAATACGATAATTATATTATTCGTACATTGCGGTCATTGCTTCCTGTGTCCAATCCAGACTTGCGCGGTAGGCGTTATCATACATAGGGCCATCCAGGTCGAGAGGCAGTAAATCCCAATCACCATTTTCGTAATTGACAACGTTTCGTAATACCTGACCAATATCGCCTTTACCCAAGGTAACCGCTTCTTTGATATCATCACCCAGTGGTACCTGTTCCAGCATGGCTTCGCGTTCAAGGTCAAGCAAAGCATGTAAACCAGACATCATACCCGCCATAAAGTAGCTGCCGTGATTGGATTTTTTCATAGCAAGAGCTATTTCTTCACACATACGGCCGCGGATCAGCAGGCCTCTTGATAGCTCTTCGGGTTTGTCCTGTGAAGAGGACATAGCAATCAAAGTCGCCCACTTTTTGACCTGTTCAAGCCCAAGTAGAACGATTGCTTGGGCAATGGATTCTACCTGACGAACCAAGTGATAACCCGCTGAGTTAACGATACGCAGCAATTTATAGGTGAGAGCAGGATCTCGTATAATCAGCTCTTCAAGTACTTCAGGTGTTGCTTTAGGGTTTTGCAGCTCCTGAATCAGCTGCATAAGAGCTACCTGGCTACCACCAATTTTTTTGCCTTTAATCAGCTTGGGTTTACTGAGGAAGTGTCCTTGAAACAATTTGAAACCAAGGTCAATACATTCCGCGAGTTGCTCATGAGTTTCAATTTTTTCTGCGAGTAGGGTAACTTTATGTCGCTTCAGGTGGTTAACCTGCTCTGCCAATTCTTCGTTAGAGTGTGCCATCACATCAACTTTAACAATCTGGCAATACTTCAGTAGCTGATCAAATTTAGGATCATAGACGAAGTCGTCCATTGCGATGCGGTAACCTTCAGAGTGTAAAACCCTTACTGCTTCCTCTACTTCCTCATCAGGCTCAATATCTTCCAGAATTTCTAACACTATGTGTTTCTTGGAAAACTCAGGTAGCTTTTTGCCAACCAGCAGGTCGCGGGTAAGATTTATAAAGGCTGGAACCCGTTTTTGTTCACCTGCATCCGATATGCTGGTAAATGCATTGAGCAAAACTTCACTGGTGGCTTCAGAACCCGAAAATAAAGCATGCCCCTGAGCATCTTCTGTTCTGTACAGCAACTCATAGGCTACAACCTTCTGATTGCGATCGAAGATTGGCTGACGAGCCATTAAAACTTGTGAGCTATCTGTGTTGTCCATAATTAAGCGGATAGTTCCATACAGCTGAAAAGTGACTTAAGTCTATCATCGAAATATGACTTGAACAGCCTAATTTTAGAAATTTCAAGAGCAAATCAACGTATATTCTGGCTGATATAATCGATAAAAATACCTTGCATACAGTATAATAGACCGGTTTTTAAAATTAGGATTGATCCATGAGTATTAACTGGTTTCCGGGGCATATGCATAAAGCCCGGAAAGAGATAGCCAAGGTGATGGACGAGGTTGACGTTATCATCGAAGTTTTAGATGCCCGTCTGCCGCAATCCAGTGAAAATCCACTGGTTGATACTCTGCGAAAAGACAAACCTGCGGTAAAACTGCTGAATAAAAGTGACCTTGCCGATGATGTAAAAACTCAACAGTGGCTGGATTACTTTAATAACCTGCCAGACACCCGGGCTATAGCTTTAGATCAAACCCAGAAAAAACAGATAAATCGTATCGCTGAGCTTTGTAAGCAAATGGTACCATCCCGATCATCTTCGGGGCGACCTGTCAGGGCAATGATCATGGGTATCCCCAATGTGGGTAAATCAACACTGATCAATGCACTTTTGGGACGAAAAATCGCCAAAGTAGGTAATGAACCTGCTGTTACAAAGAGCCAGAAACGCTTTACAACCAAAAACGGAATGGCTTTGTCGGATACACCAGGTATCCTTTGGCCGAAAATTGAAGATCTGGATTCAGGTTACCGGTTAGCTGCTAGCGGTGCGATTAAAGATACCGCCATAGAGCATGATGATGTTGCAATCTTTGCTGCGGGGTTCATGAAATCTGACTATCCTGAACGGTTAGAAGAGCGCTTCAAATTTAAAGAGATGCCAGACACCGCTGAGGGTGTTCTGGATGAGATTGGAAGACGCCGTGGCTGCCTTAAACCTGGCGGAATTGTGGATCGCAATAAAGCATCCACACTTTTATTGAATGAAATTCGCTCAGGGAAACTTGGAAAGCTCAGTTTTGAAACTGTTTCCGAATGGGATGAAAAACGCCGTCTGGCCGAAGAACAACGCTTGCTGGAAGAAACACAGCAGGCAGAAGCAGAACAGAATAAGGTTGATTAAGAATGCCACGTATGAAGAAAAGCCGTAAAGCTAAAGGTTTTATAGACGATAGCGGCCCAAGCCGACAGGAGCGTCTGGCTGATCCGGAAAGTTACGATAGCCGCAAACGCAAAGCGCTTGAAGCGAAAAAGAAGAAACACAAATCCGCATATGAGAAAAAGCGCGAAGCGGAAAAAACAGACAAAAATAAGAATGCTCAGGCAGAACGTAAAACGCGTTTGGCAGATAAGATTCGTCGTATGAATAAAGAGAAATCGCAGGATTAATTCCAGCCTGTTTCTGAATTGTAATATTTCGTTCGAAATTTGATCAATCTGTTTTGCTCTTCTACGTTTATTGGAAACAGTAATTAAAGATAAGGAGAGCAAACATGTCACATTCTCCTGTCCATCGCGCTGCTGATGGCCCTGAAAAAGTTACACTGAAGGCAGGTCAAACCTATGCGTGGTGTGCTTGTGGGCGTTCCGGTACGCAACCTTTTTGTGATGGATCCCATCAGGGTACAGGGATAGACCCTGTTGTGTTTACCGCAGAAGAAAATAGCGACGTCTGGCTTTGTATGTGCAAGCAAACCGGTAACCCGCCTCTTTGCGACGGGAGCCATAAAAACTGACTCTGGTTGGAAATGGCTATGGTAAGATAGCCCGCTTTCGGATGGGCGGAGCTCGCAGGTGGAACAGTACGACGTTGTTATTATTGGTGCAGGGGCCTCAGGGCTTATGTGTGCTGCTACAGCAGGTTACCGCGGACGTTCTGTATTGGTGTTAGAGCATTCTGCCAAAATTGGCCGGAAGATTCTGATGTCTGGTGGCGGGCGTTGTAACTTTACCAATATCCATAACTCTCCAGCGAATTTTATTTCAGCTAACCCTCATTTCTGCAAATCAGCTTTAAGTCGTTACAAAGCACAGGACTTTATCGATCTGGTTGACCGCCACGGTGTTGAATACCACGAAAAAACTCTGGGACAACTTTTTTGCAATGACAGCAGTAAAGAGATTCTTCAGGTTTTACTGACTGAGTGTGAGTGGGCCGGTAACGAAATTCGAACAAGCATCTCAGTGGATAAACTGGAAACAAAGCCATTGGGTTATAAGCTGCAAACCTCAGCTGGATCAATTCAGGCCGAATCAGTTGTTATTGCTACAGGTGGATTGTCTATCCCGAACGGCGGAGCAACCAGTTTTGCTTATGATATTGCTGAGCAGTTTGATCTTAAAATCTTGCCCCGTACTGCAGCATTAGTCCCTTTTACGTTGCAACCAAAAGAGAAAGATCTGCTAAAAGAACTCTCTGGTGTATCCCATCGCATTAGAGCAAGCATTGGCAAAACCAGCTTTGTCGAGAATATGCTATTTACCCATCGTGGATTGAGTGGCCCTGCCATTTTACAAATATCCTCCTATTGGCAGCCGGGTGGAGACGTTGAGATAGACCTGTTCCCGGACTTTGATCTTCTCAGTTGGCTTAAAGAGCAAAGAGATTCCCGGCCTAAAGCTGAAATAACAACCGTCTTGGCTCAGCTGATGAGTAAACGTATGTCGCAGATTCTATGTCAGCTCTTTGGATTTAGCGGCATTATGGGTAACCATTCCAATAAAGACTTGGAAACGGTCAATACGGCATTCAGACAATGGCAGGTTAAGCCCTCTGGCACGGAAGGCTACCGAACTGCTGAAGTGACTCTTGGCGGAATTGATACCAATGAAATTAACCAGAAAACCATGCAAGTTAAAAACACACCCGGGTTGTATTTTATTGGTGAATGCCTGGATGTGACCGGCCACCTCGGAGGTCACAACTTTCAATGGGCCTGGGCTTCTGGCTTTGCTGCAGGTCAGGTTGTTTAGTCATTAACAACTGCTAAGAATCATTTAAAGAGGAGATTCTGATGTCCAAAGAAGACTATGAAAACGGTTTAAAAGTTCGTACGGAAGTCATGGGTGAGGCGTTTGTTCAGAAGGCCATAGATAACACCAACGAAACCACTCAGGATCTGCAGGACTGGATCAATGAACATGCCTGGGGCAGTACCTGGCAACGTGATGGGCTGTCTCGCAGTACCCGTTCCCTGGTGACCATTGCCATGTTAGCTGCGTTGAAGGCACCCACTGAGTTAAAAGGTCATGTCCGTGGTGCACTGAATAATGGTTGTACGCCGGAAGAGATCAAAGAAGTTCTGCTTCACTCGCTTGTTTATTGTGGTGCTCCTGCGGCTCAGGAAGCGTTTCGTGCTGCTAAAGAAGTTCTTGAAGAGTACGAAGCTAAGTAAGCTAATTGATTATTGAGTTTGATTAACTTAGGCGCATTGATGCTCAACCAGCATTTCCAAACGATCGAAAGCTATCAGGCTTGGCAAGTAAATAATCCGGACTGTTATGCCCCAGGGTTTCAGTTTAGAGGCGATAATTAATCTGCAAATGTGTCCAGCATAATCCAGATCGCCATATGAACGGCGTATTACACCAACTTGAAGAATTTTTTCACTATCCCATT
Organism: Neptuniibacter sp.; assembly: GCA_050633605.1. Taxonomy (GTDB): domain Bacteria; phylum Pseudomonadota; class Gammaproteobacteria; order Pseudomonadales; family Balneatricaceae; genus Neptuniibacter. The sequence continues at coordinate 48,223 of JBOEGV010000043.1, forward strand.
TTGCATCAGCGGCTACTGGATCGCTGGGGCTGTTAAGATAATCTGTAACCAAACGATGCTTTCTGCCAAAATCTTTAGCTGGCTTTATATCTTCGTCAGTTATCTTTTCTGAGCGGATATCATCATTACTGAAGTAACTTGAAGGCGGTTCTTCTGGCTCATCCATAAAAAATGTTTTGGCATGCAACTGGGCGCTGAAAATAAGCACCATTATTAGTGTCAGGTACTGTATACCAGATTGGAAGCTTCCGCGTTTTTTGGATTTCATCCTAAACCTCAAATATTAGGTTAGTGAAATTTAGCGCGGGAAGACGGTTTTTAAAAGAATAAGTTTATTAAAGTTTTAACTATCTATTTTTACTTGAAAGCGGCTCATATAAAAGTAGGTTTTTGTGCTTTTCAGATCTCGTTTGCGGGTGGAATATCGGAAAAAATACTGTTTGCCATCCAGCTGGTGACGTTGCTGGTTAATACTGCAGGGCCAATAAGCTGGAGCTTTTTATCTCGGATTGCAGCCTTATAACTCATATCGCCCATCCAGATTTCGATCATGGTTCGCAGGTTGGTGTTAAACCAGATATCCACCTCTTTACCCGGGTCTACCGTACATACATCAATCCCGGATTCAGACACCATAATCCACCATTTCGAGAACTGTAATTGATCACTGAAATTGAAGCAGACTGTGGTATCCCCGCCAGGTAGTTTTTCTTTTTCAATACTACGTTCCAGGTAGAGCATTAACAGCTCAATATCCAGTTCTGAGTCAGCAATTTGACCACGGGTCCAGCGTATACCCCATTCGCCAATCTGCTGAATGATGGGTGCCAGTTCTTTGCCTTGCTCAGTCAGAAAATACTCGTAACCCCGTTGTCCCTGAATCTTCTTACGAATAATCAAACCGTTTTCGGTGAGCTCGTTCAGACGTTTAGTCAGAACAGTTGGGGAGATGGAGGCTAATCCGCGCTGAAAATCATTAAATCGTTTCCCACCCACCAGTAACTCGCGGATGATCAAAAAAGTCCACTTCTCACAAAGTAGTTCGGATGCTTTAGCCACAGGGCAGAATTGTAAGTAAGCCATCTTGATTCTTCTTAACTACACTTTCCGTAGTTAGGTGCTACGGATTTCATAGCATCTTTTGTGGTCCAGGGAATTTAGTATCAATAATCCCAAATAAAAATAATCTCTGGAGCAACAATCAATGCCGAAATTTATTATCGAACGTGACCTTCCAAATATTGGCGAAGCGGATCAGGCAAGCCTGAGCGCTGCTGCTGAAAAGTCCAATGCTGTGTTATCTGCTATGCAGGCTGAAGATAAAGATATCCAGTGGCAGCACAGCTATGTTGCAGGTGACAAAACCTTTTGTGTTTATGAATCCGCAACTGAAGAGCTGATTCATGAGCATTCAGAGCGCAGTGGCTTTCCAGCAAATTCAATCACTGAAGTAAAAAATCATATCGACCCTTCAACTGCCGGGGTTTGAGATCATTCATCCAGTAGGGCACACATGCAACCGATCCACATTAGCATCGGTTGTCGTGCCCCGACACTGTACTTAAGGCCCCATATAACAGGCCTTAAATATACTTATGGTTGATAACGCTTATCTCTAGCATTAACAAAAAATATAATAATCAGAACAGAGCTATGTTCAGCAAAAAAAGCAGTTTTACTGTGTTGTTAAAGAGTGTTATTTCGTTGCTGTGTTTGTGGGTACTGATGCTCTCTACACTGCTCCACGCCGGGGTTATGTCTAAAGAGGATATGATCAAGGCGTTCCCATCACCCTATGTTGTGGGTGATCAAGATTCTGATATGCCGATCTGGCCTATATATCAACAGATCTCTACAGATACGCCATTGGTTGCGTATGCATTTGAATCGATTGATCTGGCCGCCGTTCCGGGTTTTGCAGGTATCCCTTTTAACCTGCTGGTGGCAATTGATCCGAATGGCACCTTTATTGATGTGCGCGTTATCTCGCATCACGAACCGGTATTTCTGGAAGGGTTGGGTGAAAAGCCATTAATTGATTTTGCCAAACAGTACACCGGCATTTCACTAATGCAGAACGTAAAGATTGATGCTAAATCAGCGAAAGCTACCGGAAACACCGCCAATGCTTATATTGACGGCGTAACCAAAGCGACAGCATCGGTCAGAATTTTCAACCAATCAGTTTTAGCCGCCTCTCTTAAGGTCGCCCGTGAAAAGCTGGGTTTTGCCAAAGGCCGTGATCCAGACCTGATCGCTCGTCTGGATATGGATAAATTTGAATCCATGAGTTGGAATCAACTGCTTGAAGAGCGGTTAATCGAACGGTTTCATTTTACCAATGCGGATATTGAGGAACAGTTTATTGATTCTGCAGGTGAAGGGCTGGATGAAGAAGCACTGGAATCGCCACAAGAAACCTTTATCGAACTCTATGTCGCCAATCTGACCGTGCCCAGCGTAGGCCGAAACCTGTTATTGCCTAAATCCTGGGAATACCTTAACGAAAACATAAACACACATGATCAGGTTATTTTAGTATTGGGGCAGGGGCGTTATTCTTTTGTTGGGGAAGATTTCGTACGCGGTAAAATCCCGGAACGGCTCAGCCTGCATCAGGCAGAACTGCCAATTGAAATTCGTGACTTTGACCTCAGCGACCGGTTGGATCTATTTGAACTGGAGTATCAACTCAAGCTGCCAGAAGCTTTACAGGATTATGAATGGAAAGCGTTTCATGTGCTCGCCCAATCCGGTCTGGACCCGGCGTACCCAGCGGAGTTTGAACTGCATGTAAACCGCCAGAAAGGCATGTTGTTCCCAGAGAACATCAACAGAACTTTAGATGTTAAAACCACCATGCCGGATGACTATTACATCGAGGCAGAATCAGATAACAAAACCTGGCACAGCCTTTGGGCGGGGCGCACTACCGATATTGTCATCCTGCTCATTGGATTAACGATCCTCACTGTGGTGCTAATCCGCTACCCACTCCTGACTAAAGGCAAACAACACCTGAAATGGTTCCGCCCACTCTACATGGTGTTTACCCTAGTCTTTATCGGCTGGTATGCGCAGGGGCAGCTCTCCATTGTGAACATCACCGGTATCTTGCAGGCGTGGCTGGCAGATCGAAGTTTAGAGTTCTTCCTGTATGACCCGATGACAGTCATTCTCTGGGCGTATATTGGTTTAACCTTCTTCTTCTGGGGACGAGGCACCTTCTGTGGTTGGCTCTGCCCGTTTGGAGCGCTTCAGGAACTGATTGGTAAACTGATGGCCTTTGCTAAACTGCCACAACTGAAAATTTCCACTAAGCTGGATGCCCGACTGAAATGGCTCAAGTACGTTGTGCTGCTGTTTATCTTAGTGGTGGCGGTGGTTTCCGTACCTCTAACCGGCACCGTGGTAGAGATCGAACCGTTCAAAACCAGTATCACCCTGATCTTTGATCGTTCATGGCCGTTCGTACTCTGGGCGGTTGTTCTCTTAGCACTCAGCCTGTTCGTCTACAAAGGCTACTGCCGTTACATCTGCCCACTGGGCGCAGGCATGGCGGTGTTGGGTAAATTACGTTTCTACAAATGGCTGCCACGCCGCAGCGAATGCGGCTCACCTTGTCAGCTGTGCAAACAGAAATGTGAATACCAGGCGATCGAACCGAACGGAAAAATCGACTACGACGAATGCTTCCAGTGTTTAGACTGCGTAGTAATCTACGATGACGACAAACAGTGTGTGCCGTTGATTGTCGAGAAGCGTGGCGGGCGTAAGTTGAAGGTTAAGCAGGTGGGTTAAAATACAGGAACCTGAGAAGTATGCATTGCTCAGGTTCCTTACCGTTCTTATCTTGTCCCAATCCAAAACGCTTTTCCAGCCTCGGCCTTAGCTTGTTCCGTGCTTAGCCCAATATCCTTTAATCGCTCATCATCCAGCTGTGAAAGTGCTTTACGGCTGCGGTAATTGTGCTGCCATTGCTTTAGAATTCGCGCAATTTTGTTCCAATTAATGGTCGGAAGAGGATAACTATTTCTTATCTCTTTTGATGGCTGAAAACTTTCGTATACTTGAGTGCTCATCTTTTATCTCCCTGTTAGGTTTGAATTTATAGGTATAATGGCTGTGTATTGCTATAGTGACAAACGATATAAATTTAATTTCAGTTAAGAAAAACTTAAGTTATGGATCGTTTGCCCCCTCTTAAAGCGTTAAGGGTTTTCCAGGTTGCTGCTGAAACAGGCAGTTTTAAGCTTGCGGCAGAGAAACTCTTTGTTACTCAGGCTGCAGTGAGTCAGCAAATCCGGCAGTTGGAAGAGTTCTTTTCGGAGAAGTTGTTCAGTCGTTTGAATCGTGAAGTGCGTTTAACGCCTGCGGGAGTGCGTCTTTTGCCGCATATTCAGGATGCTTTCGGTGCGATCGAACAGGGTTGCAGGGTTTTGGCGGCTGACCCCGCTCCTAATCAGTTGAAGATTACTTCCCTGCCATCTTTTGCTGCTCGCTGGTTAATTCCGCGTTTGGGGTCGTTTCAGCAAGCTTATCCGCAGTTCAGCTGTTTGGTGTCTACCTCCTGTGATCTGCATGATTTCAGTGATGACAGTCAGGATCTGGCAATCCGGTTTAGTTCTGGAGGAGGCACGGGTTTGGAGGAAAAAATACTGGCGGAGGATTATATACTTCCAGTTTGTCACCCGCTGCTGTTGCAAGAAATTGAAAGCGGTCAGAAAAAGCTGAGTGAGTTGCCTTTACTGATTGATGATTCGCCAGAACTGAAAGAGATTAACTCGTCGTTTAAGCAGCTGTGTGGTGGTCAAAACCAAGTGGTTTTGCAGTTGCTGGATTCCAGCTTACAAGTTGATGCCGCGCTAAACGGTCAGGGTGTGGCACCTATTCGCTTCAGTCTTATTTATGAGTACATTCAGCGTGGGCATTTGGTTTGTACTTTACCCGGTTATTGGTACTCACCATATGCAAACTATCTGGTTGCTCCGGACAGTCATTTTGAGCGACCAAAAGTCGCTGCATTTAGCCGTTGGATATCGGAGCAGGCCCAGGCTATAGATACACATTGGGAAGCGTTTAAAAAAGAGTCGGGTGTGGAACCTGTAAATAAAAAAAGCCCTCCGGAGGGAGGGCAAAAATAGGCACCGAGCCTATAAAGAACAAACGGGTTTAGCCGTGTAAACCGGTCTGTTCTGGAGTGGTGATACCAATCGGTATACCAAGGGGTGCATACTAAATCCCGCCTATCAAGCGGAGACGGGGATGCAAGCAGTTTACATATTTGGGTAGTTTGGCCCTCCGCCACCTTCCGGTGGGACCCACTGGATATTCTGGCAGGGGTCTTTAATGTCACAGGTTTTGCAGTGCAGACAGTTTTGGCCGTTAATCTGCAAACGTTTACCGGTTTCATCTTCAGTCACTTCATAAACTCCTGCAGGGCAGTAGCGTTGAGCCGGTTCTTCGTAGAGTGGAATGTTAATTGTCAGTGGGAGTTCCTCTTTACTCAGTTGCAGGTGGCAGGGCTGATCCTCTTCATGGTTAGTATTGGAGAGGTAAACTGACGACAGCTTATCGAAGGAAAGTTTGCCATCTGGCTTTGGATAGAAGATGGTTTTGCTTTCCGCTGCTTCCTGCAGTTTGGCGTGATCCTCAACCCGATCGTGAAGAGTGACAGGCAACTTGCCACCGAACAAATTCTGATCCAGGGTATTGAACGCGCCACCAATCCAGCGGCCAAATTTATGCAGGGCCGGACCGAAATTACGCGAGCTGAACAGCTCCCTGTAAAGCCAGCTTTCTTTAAACAGGTTTTCAAAACCATTCGCTTCAGCTTTATCGTTCTGGAAGGCATCAAAAACCGCTTCTGCTGCCAACATGCCCGATTTCATCGCAGTATGGGTGCCTTTTATACGTGAGAAATTAAGTGTTCCTGCATCACAACCTATAAGCAGACCACCGGGAAAATCCATTTTTGGCAATGAATTAAAGCCCCCCTTGGCGATAGCACGTGCACCATAAGAAACTCGTTTGCCGCCTTCCAGATACTTGGCAAGAACCGGATGATGTTTCAGCTGCTGAAACTCCTCAAATGGACTGATCCAGGGGTTGCTGTAGTTCAGATCAATGATCAAACCCACGGCAACCTGATTATCTTCAGCGTGATAGAGGAAGAAACCACCACTGGTATCCCCCTCAAGTGGCCAGCCGGAACCATGAATCACCAGACCGGGGTTATGTTTGGCTGGATCGATACCCCATAGCTCTTTTAAACCGATACCGTAATGCTGCGGGTCACGGTCTTTATCCAGATCAAACTTATTGATCAGTTCTTTTCCTAAATGACCACGGCAGCCTTCGGCAAAAATAGTGAATTTCGCGTGCAGCGCCATGCCCGGCATATAGGAATCTTTCGGCATGTTGTCACTACCGACGCCCATATCTCCGGTAATAACACCTTTAACCCGGTCATGCTCATCAAATACCAGATCAGCCGCTGTGAAACCCGGGAAGATTTCTACCCCCATATTCTCAGCTTGTTCTGCGAGCCAACGGGCCAGATTACCCAGACTGGCAATATAGTTGCCTTTATTGTGCATGGTCTTCGGTGCCATCCAGTTTGGGATAGTTACCGAAGAGTGCTGATCTTTGAGCAGTACGATTTCATCCTGCTCTGCAGCGGTGATCAAAGGTGCTCCCATCTCTTTCCAGTCAGGGAACAACTCGTGCAGCGCTTTGGGGTCGATTACCGCACCGGAAAGAATATGCGCGCCCACTTCAGAGCCTTTTTCAACAACACAAACGTTGAGCTGCGGATCTAATTGCTTGAGACGGCAAGCGCTTGCAAGTCCGGCTGGACCGGCACCAACAATCAGAACGTCAAACTCCATTATTTCATGTTCCATAATGCCCCCCTTAAAACTGCTCAATATCCAATGCAAATGTCTGGTTTAAACCACTGCAGATGCTTTCTGAATGCTGGCTAATACGAGGCAGATAGTGTTGAGCATAAAACTGTGCCGTACTCAGTTTGGCATTCAGGAAGGCTTCACCGTAGTTGTTATCTACTGTAAGTAATTCTGCTGCTTTCAACGCACTTTGAGCGAGTAACCAGCCACCTGTCAGATAACCCATCATCATCAGGTTATCGAAGCTGACATTACCCATCAGTTGTTTATCAGTAGCGGTATTTTCCAGAATCCACTGGCTCGCTGTGTTTGCTTTTTGCAATGCAGATTCCAGTTGTTTTCCAAGCGAGTTGAGTTGTTTGTTATCTAAGCTTGTCAGAAGTTCTGCCGTTCCTTGAATCTCAGCCTGAAGCTGGTTTAGAGCTGCACCTTTATCAAACAAAGTTTTGCGCCCGATCAGATCCAGTGCCTGGATGCCAGTAGTGCCTTCATAAATAGGCAGAATACGGGCATCCCGATAGTGTTGCGCTGCGCCGGTTTCCTCCACAAAACCCATCCCGCCGTGCACCTGAATATTCAGGGAGGTGAGTTCCTGGGCTAGTTCGGTCATCCAGCCTTTTACGATGGGGGTAAGAAGTTCTACGCGCTTTTTACTGGTTTCATTACCATTATGAGCCCGGTCAATTTCAGCCGCAGCCGTAAATGCCAGAGCACGCATGGCTTCGTTTCCACTCTTCATCGCCATCAGCATGCGGCGAACATCCGGATGATCGATAATGGCAATTTTACCGCCATCTCGATCTGTACCCTGAAAACGTTCCTGACTGTATTGCAGTGCCTGTTGGTAAGCACGTTCGGAAATAGATAAACCCTGGAGGCCAACGGTCTGACGGGCATGGTTCATCATAGTGAACATATAACTCAGGCCTTTGTTGGCTTCACCAACCAGATAGCCAACAGCGCCGCCATTATCACCAAAGCTCATGACGCAGGTTGGACTGCCATGGATACCCATTTTGTGTTCCAGAGAAATACAGCTGATATCGTTCAGTTCAGCAGGTTGGCCCTGATCATCCAACAGAAACTTCGGCACGATAAACAGAGAGATGCCTTTTACACCTGCAGGAGCATCCGGCAAACGTGCCAGAACCAGATGCACGATGTTAGACGTCATCTGGTGATCACCCCAGGTGATAAAGATTTTCTGGCCCGTGATTTTATAGTGATCATCATCTGGAATCGCTTTTGCCGCTACGGCCGCAAGATCTGACCCGGCGTTGGGTTCAGTGAGATTCATGGTGCCGGTCCATTCACCACTGATTAACTGTGGCAGGTACTGTTGTTTAAGTTCATTACTGCCATGGGCAATTAACGCTTCTACAGCACCCTGACTCAGCATTGGGCAGAGTGCAAAGGACATATTGGCTGAGTGCAGCTGCTCATTCACAGCGGTACTAAGAACATTAGGTAGTGCCTGGCCACCGAACTCTTCAGGACCGGTCAGAGTTGCCCAACCATTCTCAATAAACTGTTGATATGCATCGGCGAAGCCAGCAGTTTCCTGTACTTGTCCATCGCTTACTTGAGGATGTTTTTCGTCGCCAACGCTATTCAGCGGGGCCAGAACATCAGCAGCCAGTTTGCCCGATTCTTCAATAACCACATTGGCAAGTTCGCTGTTTACTTCATCAAGTTGCAGATCGTTACAAAGCTGATCGAAACCTACCAGCTGATCTAAAACAAAGGCTGCATCTTGTAGGGGAGGAGTATAAGTGCTCATAAATATTTCCCTGAATAAGGTATCAGAAGCAAAAAATGGGGCGGGCTCCTGAGAGAAGCCCAGCCCCGCAGGGAGCTACAGTTTTTGTTGCAGCTCAGGCATCACATCGAACAGATCAGCAACAAGGCCGTAGTCTGCGACGGAAAAAATGGGTGCTTCTTCATCTTTGTTAATGGCAACAATAATCTTGGAGTCTTTCATCCCGGCGAGATGTTGTATGGCACCAGAGATACCTACAGCGATATAAAGTTCAGGTGCTACGATTTTGCCGGTTTGACCAACCTGCATATCATTAGGTACATAGCCTGCATCAACCGCGGCACGAGAAGCACCGACGGCGGCTCCCAGTTTATCGGCCACCTGTTCCAGCATGGCGAAGTTTTCACCGCTCCCCATGCCTCGGCCACCGGAAATAACCACTTTTGCGGCAGTCAGCTCAGGGCGATCAGATACCGCCATCTCTTCAGATACAAATACTGAAATTGAAAGGTCAGCAATGGGGTCAACAGGGCTTACTTCTGCTGATCCGTTTAACTCAGCAGGCTCAAATGCAGTACCACGAACGGTGATCACTTTGATAGCATCCAGAGACTTCACGGTAGCGATAGCATTACCCGCATAGATTGGGCGCTGAAAGCTGTCAGCAGATTCTACTGCGGTAATATCGGAGATCTGGGCCACATCTAACAGGGCTGCCACGCGTGGCATAACATTTTTACCGGTTGTGGTAGCAGGAGCCAGAATGTGGCTGTAATCACGACCAAGTTCTAACACCAGTTTTGCAAGATTCTCTGCAAGCTGATGCTCGTATGCTGAGCTGTCCGCATGCAATACTTTGCTTACACCGCCGATTTTGGTCGCAGCTTCGGTAACAGATTGGCAGTTGTGACCGGCAACCAGCAGGTGAATATCGCCACCAATCTTCTGAGCCGCAGTAACCGTGTTAAGAGTGGCACCCTTCAGGGCGATGTTGTCATGTTCAGCAATAACCAGAATAGCCATATCAGCGCCCCCTTAAATTACTTTGGCTTCGTTTTTAAGTTTTTCGATCAGCGCGTCCACGCTGTCCACAAGAATACCGGCACTGCGTTGTGCGGGCTCAGTCACTTTCAATAGTTGCGTATGCTGTTTCAGTTCAACACCCAAATCAGAAGGTGTTTTTACTTCCAGCGGTTTACGCTTGGCTTTCATAATGTTCGGTAGCGCTGCGTAGCGGGGTTCATTCAAACGCAGGTCTGTAGTGACAACCGCAGGCAGATTGATCGCAACTGTTTGTAAGCCACCGTCCACTTCACGAGTGACTTCGGCTTTGCCGTCAGTAATTTTTACTTCTGACGCAAAGGTGCCCTGGGGCATGTCCAATAAAGCAGCCAGCATCTGTCCAGTCTGGTTGTTGTCGGAGTCGATTGCCTGTTTGCCCATAATGATCAGCTCGGGTTGCTCCGCTTCGACAACCTTTGACAGTAGTTTGGCAACGTTCAACGACTCTGGGCTCTCTTCGGTTTCAATCTGGATTCCACGATCTGCACCCAATGCAAGTGCAGCACGGATCTGCTCCTGGCAGGTTTTGGGGCCAACAGATACCACAATAATCTCAGAGGCAGTGCCTGCTTCTTTCAGGCGGACAGCTTCTTCAACTGCGATCTCACAGAATGGATTGATCGCCATTTTGGTGTTACTCAGGTCAACATCGGTGTTATCCGTTTTAACCCGGACCTTGGCGTTGTAATCAATCACGCGTTTGACGGCGACTAATATTTTCATCTCGGTACCTCTCGCTCAATCCCCGGTCATTAACAGACTGCCGGGGGTTTATAGTTGTTGGGTTATTCCTGTTCTGTCGCGTTTGCACGGTCACGTAACAGGAATTTTTGAATCTTGCCGGTAGATGTTTTGGGCAGTGGGCCAAAAACAATGTTTTTTGGCGTTTTAAAGTGCGCCATATGCTCACGGCAGAATTCGATAATCTCTTTCTCTGTGATTTCTCGCTCTTCATCTTTCAGGGCGACAAAAGCGCAGGGAGTTTCACCCCATTTTTCATCAGACTTGGCAACAACGGCCGCTTCCTGAATCATTGGATGGCGATAAAGCACATCTTCCACTTCGATGGAGGAGATGTTCTCACCACCGGAAATGATGACGTCCTTCGAACGATCTTTGATCTCGATATAACCGTCGGCATGCCACACAGCCAGATCCCCGGAATGGAACCAGCCACCACTGAATGCTTCCGCTGTGGTCTCTGGGTTCTTGAGGTAGCCTTTCATTACCAGATTACCCTGCATAAAGATTTCACCCATGGTTTCACCATCCTGAGGGACAGGTTTCATGGTCACAGGATCAGCAACCATCAGGCCATCCAGCATTGGCGCACGCACACCCTGACGGGATTTCAAGCGGGCTTTATCATCCAGAGTTTTATCATTCCATTCGTCGTGCCATGCGCAGACAACAGAAGGGCCGTAGGTTTCAGTCAGACCGTAAACGTGAGTAACGTTAAACCCCAGTTGTTCCATACCGGCAATTACAGCTGCTGGTGGAGCAGCACCTGCCGTCATAACATTAACTTTGTGATCAATACCTGCTTTTAGTGAATCATCCGCAGAGTTCAGCATGTTGAGCACGATAGGAGCGCCGCAGAAATACCCCACTTTTTCCTGTTTGATCAGATTAAAGATGTCATCTGCCCGGACATGGCGCAGACATACATTGACCCCAGCCATGGCAGCAACAGTCCAGGGGAAACACCAGCCGTTACAATGGAACATCGGTAAGGTCCAGAGATACACTGGGTGTTGACCCATCCCCCAGGAAATAGCGTTACTGATTGCATTCAGGTAGGCGCCACGGTGGTGATAAACCACGCCTTTTGGGTTACCCGTTGTGCCGGATGTGTAGTTCAGAGTGATAGCTTTCCATTCATCCTGAACCTGATACGCAGTGAAATCAGCATCGCCCTGATTCAGCAGTGCTTCGTAGGTAAGTTCGCCAATTAGCTCACCCTGATCCCAGTAAGGGTCATCAATATCTACAACCAGTGGTTTGTTTTCGACTAATTCCAATGCAGCTTTTACTACAGTGCTGAACTCTTTATCGGTGATCAGTACTTTGCTTTCTGCATGTGCCAATATGAAAGCTACAGCTTCTGCATCGAGACGTATATTGATGGAGTTAAGAACCGCACCACACATTGGCACGGCAAAATGTGCTTCGAAGTGTTCCGGTAGATTGGGAGCCATGATTGAAACGGCATCACCTGGATTAACACCTTGATTCTGGAGCGCGCTGGCCAGTTTTAAACAGCGCTGATACGTTTCGCTCCAGTTACGGCGTGTTTCTCCATGAACCGTTGCAGTACGGTTTGGATAAACAGTGGCTGCTCTGTGCAGAAATGTCATAGGTGACAGGGCAGAGTAGTTTGCCTGATTCTGTTCCAGATTGGCTTCGAAGGCTGAGTTCTTATTGTTAACGAAAGTATTCACTTTGCTTCCCTCGTATTGATCAATCAGTGAGTTAGAAATTATCGCGTTTGAATTTTGCAAACTGGCCAACAATGCCGCTGCGGAAGCTCAGTACACAGATCACGAACACAACCCCCATGATGATGTGGATGTAGTTACCCAGCTCGCCGCCGGATAGATAGTTCTGCATAGAGACAATGAAACCAGCACCCAGGACCGGGCCAAGGATGGTTCCAACACCTCCGACCAGAGTCATCAGAATGACTTCACCGGACATATGCCAGTGAACATCGGTCAGAGAGGCCAGATTAAATACCAGTGATTTGGTAGAGCCAGCCAGTGCTGCCAGAGCAGCAGAGATGACAAACGCCATCAGTTTGTAGTGGTTTACGTCGTAACCCAGTGAGACTGCGCGGTCTTCATTTTCACGAATTGCTTTAAGGATTTGGCCGAAAGGGGAGTGAATCGTGCGATTAATTACCCAGAAGCCAGCAACAAAAATCGCCAGAACAAAGTAATACATAACCGTGTTGTCAGAGAGATCGATCAGTCCAAACAGTTCACCGCGTGGTACACCCTGCATACCATCTTCACCATTTGTAAATGGCGCTTGCAGATAGAAGAAAAACACCAGCTGAGCCAGAGCCAGGGTAACCATAGCGAAGTAGATACCTTCACGTTTCACTGCCAGCTTACCGAAGATGGCTCCCAGAAGGCCGCCTGCAACCGTACCCATAATGATGGCAAGTTCAGGCGTGAGGCCGCTGTTGATCATCAGGTAGCCGGTGACGTATCCGCCGGTACCGAGAAATGCGGCGTGACCAAAGGACAGTAATCCCGCAAAACCCAGCAAAAGGTTGAACGCACATGCAAACAGAGCAAAGCAGAGTACTTTGGCCAGAAACACCGGATACAACAGGGTTGGGGCGATTAGCGCAATGGCGAGTAGAAATAAATTCAGTTTCATATTGTTCATAGGTTTATCCTCCGGATCAGGCTTCTTTACCGAACAGGCCAGCGGGTTTAAGAAGCAGGACAATAACCATCACCAGAAAGATCACGGTATTTGAGGCTTCGGGATAGAAATATTTAGTCAGGCCTTCTACAACACCCATCCCAAGACCGGTAAGAATTGCGCCTCCAATCGAGCCCATTCCTCCGATTACAACGATGGCGAACACGACGATCAGAATGTTTGACCCCATATCAGGTGAAACTGAGTAAACCGGTGCAGCCATAACCCCAGCAAAACCTGCCAGTGCGACACCAAAGCCAAAGGTCAGCGTGACAATCAGTGGTACGTTGATACCAAATGCCTGCATTAATTGTGGGTTCTCAGTTCCTGCCCGCAGATATGCGCCCAGTTTGGTTTTTTCGATCATCCACCAGGTACCGGCACACACCAGAACAGAAACGATAATGATCCAGGCACGGTAATTTGGCAGGTACATAAAGGGCAGGCGGGTGCCGCCTTTGAGTTCTTCAGGTACTGCATAGGAGAGACCCGAAGATCCAAATGCATGAGTAAAAGCCCCCTGGATAATCAGTGCTAGGCCAAAGGTCAGAAGCAGACTGTACAGATGGTCTTCATTAGCAATAGGGCGGATCAGAAAGCGTTCCATCAGAATGCCGATCAGCCCGACGGTCAGGGGTACCAGCAATAGCGCGAACCAGTAGTTTATACCCAGAAATTTCAATGCCAGCAGGGCAATAAATGCACCCAGCATATACATTGCTCCCTGAGCAAAGTTAATGATTTTAAGCAGACCAAAAATGATCGCCAGCCCAAGGCTGAGCAAGGCATAAAAGGAGCCATTAATCAGCCCGACCAGTAACTGGCCGAAAAGGGCAAACAGGTTGATATCAAAAATTGTAGCCATGTGATGTCTCTACTTTTAGCCGGGAATTGAAGTGCAAAGGTGGGGCGCTACCTACAATCAGTAAGTCGCGCCCCGCTCACACCTGTTACAGTTGAGGTGTGAGTGGCAGATCAATTAAGAGAAGTTGCACTGAGGCTGCATAGGGTTGTAGGCGTCAGCTCCAGGGATCACTTTGATTACCCTGTAGATGTCGCTTTCACTTTTACGTTCAGCTTGTTTTTTGATCTCTACGTAAAGCATGTCGTGAACCATACGTCCGTCTGGACGAAGTTCAGCATTACGTGAGAAGAAATCGTCTGGCTTGCTCTGCTTCATCTGTTTCATTACGGCATCTGAATCGTCAGTACCTACCGTTTTAACTGCGTTCAGGTAGTGCATAGTTGCTGAGTAAACACCTGCATGGATCATGCTTGGGATATTGCCGTGACGCGCTTCAAAGCGTTTGCCCCAGTCGCGTGCTTTATCATCCAGATCCCAATAGAAACCTGTAGTCAGGCGCATGCCGGCAGCTACTGCTGGGTCCATAGCCTGAGCGTTCTGGGTAAATACAAGTAATCCGGCTACGTCCATCTGTTCGGTCAAACCAAACTCGGTAGCTGCTTTAAGCGCATTCACCGTGTCGTTACCTGCGTTTGCCAGGGCTACAACATCAGCACCGGAAGCCTGTGCCTGCAGGATATAAGATGAGAAATCAGTAGTGCCTAGTGGTGCACGCACATTGCCAACCACTTCACCACCATTTGCTTTGATTACTTTGGAGGCGACCCCTTCAAGTGCGTGCCCAAAGCTGTAATCAGCTGTGATAAAAAACCATTTTTTCTTGCCGGACTGCACCATTGGCTTAACCGTGCCGTTCGCCAAAGCAACTACGTTATAAGTCCAGTGAACGTTGTATGGGTTACAGGATTTAGTCGTGAATGCGTTAGAAGCAGAACCGGAAATCAGAGTGATTTTCTTATTGTCAGCATTAACCTTGGAGACCGCACCGGATACAGCGGAAGACACCAACCCACCAATGGTATCGACACCTTCATCTTCGACCCATTTACGAGCAATAGACGAAGCAATATCGGGCTTCAGCTGAGAATCTGCAGAGATGACTTCAATGTCGTTGCCAAGTACTTTGCCGCCAAAATCTTCTACAGCCATCTTCGCCGCAGTTACACAACCTGGACCGCAAATATCAGCATAGGTGCCGCCCATATCTGCTAATATGCCCAGTTTTACTTTACCGTCAGTAGCGGCCATAGCAGGGGATACCAGTGTTGCGGCAATGGCACCTGAAACAACAGCGGACAAAACAGACTTGTTTATTTTTTTCATTTTCTGACTCCGGTTGGATTTATTTTTGTTGTTTTGGCGCTTACACGCCCAGATAGGTATTGAGTAGCTCGGTCTTTGCTTCCAGTTCTTCTGCCTGCACCTGTTCGACGATATGGCCGTGCTCCATAACGTAATGACGGTCAGCGATAGGGGCTGCGAAGCGGAAGTTTTGTTCTACCAGTAAGATTGTGAGGCCACGCTCTTTGAGCTGACCAAGCACCTCGCCCAATTTCTGAACAATGACTGGGGCGAGGCCCTCGGTTATCTCATCCAGTAGTAGGATGTTTGCGCCGGTCCGCAGAATTCGGGCTAATGCCAGCATCTGCTGTTCACCACCAGACAATCGTGTGCCCTGGCTGGTCCGACGTTCATATAGGTTAGGGAACATTTCGTAGATATCTTCCACGCTCATGCCGTCAGTGCGGACATTGGGTGGAAGCATCAGGTTCTCTTCAACATTCAGGCTGGAAAATATGCCGCGTTCTTCCGGGCAAAAACCCATGCCTAGATGAGCAATTTTGTGAGCAGGCATATCGATGGTTTCGTGACCGTTGATAACAATCTGACCACTGCGTTCTCCAACCATATTCATAATGGCTTTAAGGGTGGTTGAGCGCCCTGAACCGTTACGTCCTAACAGGGTCACCAGCTCTCCCTGATTTACGGTCATATCGATACCGTGCAGGATGTGTGATTCACCATAAAACGCATGCAAATTGTTTATGCGGATTTTTTCGCGGTGATTACCGTGCTGTGCCTGCGATTGAGTAGAAATAGCTGCCTGTTGGTTCATGATGCCATCTCCGCTTGCTGTTCTTGTTCTACTTCATCCGCAGCGGTGCCCATGTAGGCTTCTCTAACCCGTGGGTCTGCGGATACGGTTTTGTAATCGCCTTCAGTCAGAATGGCGCCACGTTGTAAAACGGTAATGCGGTCAGCAAGCTTGGAAACTACGTGCAGATTGTGTTCAACCATGAGAATGGTGCGATTTTTTGAAACCTTCTTAATCAAGTCAGCCACAAGACCAACATCTTCATGCCCCATACCCTGAGTTGGTTCATCCAGAAGCATCAGCTCTGGTTCAACCGCTAAGGTTGTTGCAATTTCCAGGGCACGCTTACGGCCATAAGAAAGGTCAACTGTGATCGTATTTGCAAAGCTTTCCAGACCAACCGAATCCAGGAGTTCAAGAGCGCGTTGATTTAAGCGGTTGAGTACTTTTTCAGATTTCCAGAAATGGAAGCTGTTGCCTTCCTTTCTTTGCAGGGCAATACGGACATTTTCCAGAACACTAAGATGGGGGAATACCGCTGAAATCTGGAATGAGCGAATCACACCCTTGCGGGCAATGGCGGCTGGCTCTAGCTTTGTGATGTCACTATCATTGAAAAGAATGCTGCCTGAAGTCGGCTGCAGGAATTTGGTGAGCAGGTTGAATACTGTGGTTTTGCCTGCCCCGTTAGGTCCGATCAGGGCGTGAATATCTCCCCGCCTTATATTGAGGTTTACATCATCAACAGCGGTGAAACCTTTGAAAGCTTTTGTAAGATTCCGGGTTTCAAGAATGAAATCCTGAGTTGGCTGGGTCATCTTGTTGCTACTCTTCTCATCCCAAAGCCCCGCTTTAATTGCGAGAGACTTCAGTTGTTGTTTTTATGAATACAACAATAGGGGGCAACCTTTTCGTAACTGTTTTTTAAATCTAACCTAAGCTTTCCAAATCTAACGAAATGTAACAAAGTGCCGAAGGGTGCTTACTTTGTGATACATTCGAGCAATCCCGCAGTGGAACAACATAACTACAAAAATATAAAGCCGATGTACCGCCGTTCACCTATTACCATTCGCCTGTTCCTTATGTTGCTGGTTCTTATCAGCAGTATTTTTGGTTCCATCTATTGGTTCACGGTTCCGCTTATCAAAGAAAATGTCTTTGGACTGGAGTTACATACCAATCGTCAGGTTTTAAATATTGTTTATGATCTGGCTAACCGGATGTATTCGAGTACCGAGACTTATGTTGATAAAACGCTTAATTCCCATGAACAGCGTTTAGATTCACTTCTGGACCTGTCTGAAAACTATATTGAAGTTACCCTTAGGGAAGGCCGGAATCAGGGTAAACAGGATGAGGAGATCTGGCAGCAGATCTTTTCAGATCTACGTGAGTTTGAATTCGGAAATAACGATTATCTCTGGGTGGCTGATTATCAGGCAAAGCTTTTGTCGCATCCCGCTGAGCAATTCCATCAAAGGGATATGTCAGGGTTCACCGATCCGGAAGGGACACTGATCATACCCAAGATACTCAAGTCCGCACGCCAAGATGGTCAGGGTTTTTATCAGTACAAGTGGAACCGCCTCGGTGATACGGAAGTGATTGATAAATACTCCTATGTCCGAGACTTTCC
>JBOEGV010000044.1:0-12719 GCA_050633605.1 Neptuniibacter sp.
ACGGTATCAAAATTCGCTTCATCCTGCGGCGATAGCACCGCTTCTGCATCGCCTCTAAAATAGGAACCCGTCATAGCAACAAGATGCACTTTGTCGCGAGCAATTAACTGCCCAAGATGTGCGCCCAATTTGTTATCGGGGTTGGCGCTGACATGGTGAAACTCATCTACGGCAATCAAGCAATTATCAAATGTTGGTATGCCAAACTTATCCACTGCGAATCTAAATGTGGCGTGTGTGCATACTAATATTTGATCGTCGCTTTCCATAAAGGCTTTTACAGAGTTGACCTTGCCGCCATCCTCACCGGGCGCGTTACACAAATTCCATTTTGGTGCGACTTCCCAATCCCAATAAAAACCGTATTGGCTTAAGGGTTCATTGTTGAAGCTAGCACCAATGGATTTTTCAGGCACGATAATAATGGCTTTTTTAACGCCTTGATTGTGTAGCTTATCCAAAGTGATAAACATCAAAGCGCGGCTTTTACCGGAGGCAGGCGGTGACTTAATCAGAAGATATTGTTCCCCACGTTTTTCGTAGGCTCGCTCCTGCATGACGCGCATACCCAGCTCATTGGATTTTTTCGAGCTGCCATTACAGGCATATTTTACTGAAACAGAGGGGATGGATTTATGTTCCGTCATTTTCAGGATACCTTCTTCTTAGAATTTGTTGTCATTTTTGTATAGAGATCAAAGAGCTTTTCTAGCCGCTCTGTATCATTTTTAAAGCGGCGGCCAATGTAAATGCGTTCCAGCACTTCATCATTGCGTTCGTGGGCATGGCGCAAGTTTTCAGGCATGTTTTCAGGATCGTAAAGATCGGCGATAGTTGCTGGGAAATGAGCCTCACGAGCCAGAAGAATATCTTCAGCACAGCGAGTTAAATCATATTTGTTTTTTTCTGTAAGTTTTGGAGTCGGAAATGTGTTGTAGCAGGTCGTTGATGTATATCGTAAATCTGTTTTTAGCTTTCCCGCTATAGCCTTTACCCAACACATGTGAATCATTGACGATATAATTGAAAAAACATGTAGTTCGGCATTTTGCACAATACTTGCAGCATTGCTAATTACATAATCCTCTCCTAAAAATCCGGCAGTTATGTACTCTCTACGTTCCGAAAAAACAGTTGGAACAATTATTTGACTCCCGTGCTGCTTATTGATCCATGCGAATTTATGAGGTCGCCCAATCGCTGTTCTAGCGCGCGTCCCTGCGCTTTCCCGAAACGTTCTTACATTTTGGATTCGCTGGAAAATATCAGGGTTATCTAAAGCAAATTTAAGTTGATCATCCTCAATCCAAAGACACCACCTTAGATTCCCTCTGATAAATTCGCTTGACCCTAGATAGGGCTTTACAAATCTTGAGTATTTACCATGGTCAATATTATCTATTTTGTTTTTAGAAATTCGATCTAGTATTAAGCCCCCTCCATCGAGAGCACCGCTTCCATCAGTGATTTTCGCATCAAATCCCAGAGGGGTTTTTGCACCTTCTATAAAAACATTTTTCGCGTTAAGTAGATACGCATTAATTTGGGAGACTTCTCTAACACTAGTTTTGCCCCTTTCATCCGTTTCAAATATTCTCTTTTGTCCCGCTAAATCCGAAGTTAAGCCTACGACAATAACAGAAACACCAGCATTGTTACTCGCAAGATTTGACCACTTAAACGATGTGTGAGCAAAAAATATATTCTGATTATAAGAAAATATTGCTGGCCATAAAACAGACGCTTGAACACCTTGGCATATCGAATTTGTAGTAACAAATGCACTCTTGGATGCCGAACAGTATTTACTGTACTCCGCTGCTTTAAGTACCCAGCCAGCAACATAATCTAACGCCTTCCATCCTTTTGACAACCCCGAAAAAAGTACTCCAAGCTCATCTGTTTGCTCTTTTGTTCTCCAGTTACTCCCCTTGTAGGGCGGGTTGCCACAAATGTAGGTTTCACCTCCCTCATTCTCAAAATCAATCTGCGCCTGATCTAATGGTGTACTAAATAGGTCATCTCCAATGAATTTAACACCTGTTCCTGTAGGTGGGCACACTGAAAGCCAATCAACTCGCAAAGCATTTCCGCAGGTAATCCAATTTTCTGCATCCAGAGGTAAGAGTTCAGCGAGCGCAAGTTTTTGTCCGCGATAAAGAAAATCACACTGGTATTCGGCAATGATTAGCGCTAGTCGAGCAATTTCTGCTGGAAAATCTCGCAGCTCTATACCGCGAAAATTGGTTAACGGAATATCTGTTGGGCGGTCTTTCTCTCCACGAAGCTCGTTAATCTTTGCCTCGACTTCACGCATCTGCTTATAAGCAATAACCAGAAAATTACCTGAACCGCAGGCAGGGTCAAATACGCGAATATTGGACATGCGTTTGCGCAGGTTTAATAATTTTCGTGGGTTATCTTCTGCTTGTTCTAGCTGTTCACGTAGATCATCCAGAAAAAGTGGGTTTAACACTTTGAGAATATTCGGCACGCTGGTGTAGTGCATCCCCAATGCGCCGCGTTCGTCATCATCGGCTACGGCCTGAATCATCGAACCGAAAATATCAGGGTTGATTTGTTTCCAGTCCAAATTGCCAACGTGCAATAAATAGGAGCGGGCAATCTTGGTGAAGTGAGGTACTTCGGTGCTACCGGAAAACAAACCGCCGTTTACATAGGGGAAGCCATCTGCCCATGAGCGGATATTCTCTTTTTTGCGGTCTGCGGTTTTGGTATTCATCGAGCGGAAGATTTCGCTAATCACTTCATGGGTGTTGGAGGAATCTCTCGCGCTCATTTGCTCGATGGTGGCAGTAAACAGATTATCGCCATTAAAAATATCGGTGTCTTCGGCAAAGAAACAGAATATCAAGCGCGCCATAAAGTGGTTCATATCGTGGCGACGTTCTGACGTACCCCAATCGGCGTTGTTTTTAAGCAGCTCTACATACAGGCGGTTTAAGCGACTGGTTGCCCGTATATCAAAGGTGTTGTCACGGATTTGTTTAACGGTGGTAATGCCAGCTAGTGGCAGGAAAAAGCCAAAGTGATTGGGGAAGTCTTTATAGTCGCAGGCGACGGTTTCGCTTGTGTTGAGGTCTTCTGCTTCAAGGGTAATGCCATCGGTCGCTAGCGTAAATTTTGCTTTAGCTTTGGCGGTTGCTGGGCTGGCTTTGAGTGTCTTTAACGTGGCAGTGACTTCACCTTCCGCGCATACAGCGATATGGATGTTGTTAGTTTGCAGGACGCCACCAATATCAGACTTGTTGGACGAGCCGCTTTGCAGGCGCTTGATGGTGGTTGCCTTGTTGCCAAACGCCTCAAGGAAGGCATAGGGGAAGCTGGCCGCGTCAAAATCTTGCTCGGCTAAGTGGCTAATGGCTTCTTCTATTTCTACTGCGTTCAACGGTGTTTACCCTTTTTCACTATTGTCTTGGTTGCTGGTCTTTTTCGCTTCTATCCAGTTATCTATATCCATCTGTTTAAAGCGCCAGCTGTGATTCCTGGAATAGTTTACCTAATTGCTCAGTCATCCAAGCCTATTAAGTAAAGCACCCTGTAATTCCTAGTTTTAAACCGTGAATACAAATCAGATCTGGTACCACGTTGCTCGCCCTTTACCATACCGATGAAGTCGCCCTGCATTCACCAGCTCACGCAAACTGACTTTAAGCGTATTCTGGTTTGCTCCGGTTAATTAAACCGGCCTCTTTCCAGCGCACATCATCTATATTTTTAAAAGTTTGTTCAAACATCTATCGTTTTCGCCCTATACACATAAGTGTTTTTCATATAATTGCCGCATTACTTTTTAATTAAAATTTTCTATTGCCAGAGTGTATTCATCGGTACCGCATAACAATTGTCTTGAGTCAGCGGCAAGGTGTTATTGCCACAATAGAGTAAGATGCCACCCTGAAAGCGCTTACCTGCCTGAGCGGCCAAACGGGCCAGACCTGCACTGTCTTTTGGGTTGATACTGGCTGCTTTTTTTACTTCTACTCCCCAAAGCTGTTGGCCACGTTCTATCACCAGGTCAACTTCTACCTGGTCTTTATCGCGGTAATGGCTGAATTTAAAATCACTGCCTATCCAGCTGGCCTGACAAATAAGCTGCTGAACGACAAAACTTTCTAATACAGGGCCAAAATTGCTTTTATGGTTATTCCAGTCGTCGGCCTTTAACCCGCTGAGTGTCGTCGCAAGGCCGGAATCAATAACGTGTACTTTGGGTGTCTTCACCAATCGTTTGGACTGGTTACGATGCCAGGCGGAAAGTCTGCGCACTAAAAACAGGCGCTCAAGTATGCTCAAGTATTTTTCAGTGGTCTCCCGGGTCATTTTTAACTCATTAGCCATGCTACTGACATTGAGTAAAGTGCCTGTCCGGTAGGCCAGCATTTCCATCAAGGCGAGCATTTCATCTTCATCCCGAATGGCCGCAATATCTTTAACATCGCGCTGAATAATGGCATTCAGATATTGCCGATGCCATTGTCTGGCTCTGGCAGCCGAGCGAGTATTCGGTTCTGGGTAGCCACCCTGGCATACAGCTTCAGCGACACCCTTAATAGTACTTTGCTCACCAATGATTTGCGGAGCTATTTTTCCGCTAATCAAAGAGCTAAGCAGGGAGTTTTTATTGCGGTGCTTCTCTTGTTCCGT
The DNA here is from genome assembly GCA_050633605.1 of Neptuniibacter sp. Taxonomy (GTDB): domain Bacteria; phylum Pseudomonadota; class Gammaproteobacteria; order Pseudomonadales; family Balneatricaceae; genus Neptuniibacter. Next base: position 4,669 of record JBOEGV010000044.1, read on the forward strand.
TAATGGAAACAGGTTTAATACTTCAACTCTCCCTGCCAGGGATTCTTGCACCTTTGGTAATAGCAACAGATTCGCCGAACCTGTCAGCAGAAAGCGACCAGGTGTTCTGCGCTGATCAACAGCAGCCTTGATCGCTGGTAATAATTCAGGGGCTCGCTGCACCTCATCTAAAATCACTTGTTCGGGCAAGCCCTGAATAAACCCCGTAGGGTCTTGTTGCGCAGTGTTCAGTAGTGTGCTGTCGTCAAAGCTGATGTAGGAATAATCAGGGCAGTATTCCCTGGCTAACGTGGTTTTACCCACCTGGCGAGGCCCTAATAAACAAACGACTGGAGTATCGCTTAGTGCTTCCAGCAGCAGTGGGGCGATAACTCTTGGGAATAATGATTTAGCCATAGCGTCCAGATGCTGGTTATATTGTCGTCTGATTGACTGCTATAGTACCGTCTGATTGCCTAACTTAAAAGGGCGCTAAGTAAAATGCTTAAATTTTAACGTGTCGATCACATCGACATATCAGACTGTTATGTCGATATAATTGAAAAACATCGATATGTTAGGATTTGTTGGTACTGAAAGAAAAGGGGCTGACAAGATTATGCATACATATTTTGATTTTCTAACCCTATTTTTGCGTCATGGTTAGAAAATATAGTTTTAAGGTGCCTGTTATCCGTCTAATTGACTGCCACTCTATCGTCCAATTGCTTGTTTCAAATATTGTATCATTGGGAAGCTGGGAGCTACCTTCTCAAAAATGACAATTTTTGATCAAGACAAAACAGTGCTCTCCTACTTCGCTCCTATTGACACCACATCAGCACCATCACGCACCGCTTCGAGATAGTCAGCCCAGCTCTGCATCATTGTGGTTCTCTCAGATAAATAGATCGACCGGTTATAGGCTCTAGAAGTGGCTGTGCCCGTTAGATGAGCCAACTGAGCTTCAATGACCTCTGGTTTCCAGCCCTGCTCATGTAAGATAGTGGATGCCGTAGCTCTGAACCCATGAGCCGACATCACATCAGCAGAATAGCCAAGTTTTCTCAGCAGGTTGGTCATGACGTTTTTAGATAGTGGCTTGCCAGAATCGCGCTCATTTGGGAATACATACGATGAATAACCTGTTATCTCTTGAACTGCCTGTAAGTGCTCGATGACTTGATCAGCCAGGGGAACCAGATGTTCCCTACCGCGCTTCATATCTTCAGCAGGAATGACTAGTATCTTTTGATCAAAATCGATGTAATCCCACCGAAGGTTTCTAATTTCTCCAGGTCTCAGGAATAACCTGGGAATGAGCTTCAACGCCTCAGCAGTGCAGTAGCTGCCTAAGTCTGAATTATCGATATCACGGATCAATTGACCTAAATCCTTAGATCGAGTAATTGCCGCACGATGTTCAACCTTCGGCATGGGTTTAAGAATATCGCTAAGGGGTAAACCTTGAGCTGGATTATTACGTGTAAACCGGTGAGCCAGTGCATAACCGAAAATACGGTTGATCACCGAGAGTATAACGGGAGCTTTGCGAGGATGACCTCCTTTCTCAATTGACAGCATCACTTCCGTAATATGCCCTTGATCGACAGCATCAACCGACAGCTTACCGATAGACTTCAACTCTTGCTCGATCCATCGTTTTACCTTCTTTGCGTGATCAGAAGACCACGAGGACTCTTGCTGTTCCCACCAGGCTAATGCAATGATTTTGAATGTTCGCTCTACTGCGACAGTTTCACGCTTTCTGGAGCGCCGCTCTGCTGTAGGGTTAATACCCTGTACCAGGAGAGCACGGGCCTGGGCAGCCAGGTTTCGAGCTTCAATGAGGGGTATCGTGGGGTACTGACCTAAAGCCAGTTCCTGGTACTTCCCAGCGTACCGATAACGCATACGCCAAAGCTTGGAAGAATTGCTTTTTACTAGTAAAAACAATCCATTACCGTCACTCTTCTTAATTTGACTCCGCCCTTCTGGACAGGTCAGCTTCTTTACTTCCATTGCTGTTAATGCCATCAAACCACCTCATGAGGGGTATCGATAGGGGGATCAATGAGGGGTATCAACGGTAAAACAACCAAATATTCAAACATGTGATTCAGCCGATACCCCTCATTAAACCCTAAATACCCTACTATTTACTGGGATAGTATAGGACTAAACAAGACGAACAGGCAATAAAAAAGCCCGCAAACACTTGGCTTGCGGGCCTTCTTGAGACTTACTAGGTTTTAAGCAGCTTGCTTACATCATTCCGCCCATACCGCCCATACCGCCCATGCCACCCATATCAGGCATAGCTGGAGCACCACCTTCAGATGGTTTATCAGCAACCATCGCTTCAGTAGTGANNCAGAACGAGTAACTTTAGCTGGGTCAAGAATACCCATTTCAATCATGTCACCGTATTCACCAGTTGCAGCGTTGTAACCAAAGTTACCTTCGCCCTTCTCACGGGTGTTAGATACGATAACAGAACCTTCTTCACCGGAGTTGCCAACAATCTGACGCAGGGGCGCTTCAAGTGCACGGAATGCCAACTCGATGCCAACACTCTGGTCGTGGTTATCGCCTTTCAGATCTTTAACTTTGTCCATTGCGCGGATCAGAGCTACACCACCGCCAGGTACTACGCCTTCTTCTACCGCTGCACGGGTAGCATGCAGAGCATCTTCAACGCGTGCTTTCTTCTCTTTCATCTCGACTTCAGTAGCAGCACCAACCTTGATTACCGCAACACCACCTGCCAGTTTAGCAACACGTTCCTGAAGTTTTTCACGATCGTAATCAGAAGAGGTTTCTTCCATCTGCGCACGAATCTGGTTAACACGCGCTTCGATGGTCTCAGCAACACCAACACCGTCAACGATAGTTGTGTTTTCTTTAGTGATAGAAACACGTTTCGCTTGGCCCAGCTGTTCCAGAGATGCTTCTTCCAGAGTCAGACCCACTTCCTCAGAAATCACTGTACCGCCAGTCAGGATCGCAATATCTTCCAGCATCGCTTTACGGCGATCGCCGAAGCCTGGCGCTTTAACAGCAGCAACCTTCACGATGCCACGCATGTTATTCACAACCAGAGTTGCCAGCGCTTCACCTTCAACATCTTCAGCAATAATCAGCAGTGGACGAGATGATTTAGCAACCTGTTCCAGAATCGGTAGCAGATCACGGATATTAGAAATTTTCTTATCTACCAACAAAATGAATGGCTGCTCTACTTCTGCAGACATATTGTCCTGATTGTTGATGAAATAAGGAGACAGGTAACCACGGTCAAATTGCATGCCTTCAACAACATCCAATTCATTTTCCAGAGCAGAACCTTCTTCTACAGTGATAACGCCTTCTTTACCTACTTTAGACATTGCTTCCGCAATGATCTCACCAACCTGCTCATCAGCATTCGCAGAGATAGTACCTACCTGCGCAATTGCTTTGTTGTCAGCGCAAGGAACGGCCATAGCCTTAATCTGCTCAACTACTGCAGCAGAAGCCTTGTCAATACCACGCTTCAGGTCCATTGGGTTCATACCAGCAGCTACAGACTTCAGGCCTTCATTTACGATAGCCTGAGCCAGAACGGTTGCAGTCGTAGTACCGTCGCCCGCAACATCATTTGCCTGAGACGCAACCTCTTTAACCATCTGTGCGCCCATGTTTTCGAACTTATCTTCCAGTTCGATCTCTTTCGCAACAGAAACACCATCTTTAGTTACCGTTGGCGCTCCAAAAGACTTATCCAGAACAACATTACGGCCTTTTGGACCCAGAGTTGTTTTAACTGCATCAGCCAAAATATTTACACCAGCCAGCATGCGCTGACGCGCATCATTGCCAAATAATACTTCTTTAGACATTTTAAAAATCCTGTATCAAATTCTTTAAACAATCTTGGTAAAACGAAAAGTTAAACCGGACGAACTAGTCTTCCAGTACACCGTAAATTTCGTTTTCGCTAAGAATCAGTAGCTCTTCACCATCAACTTTGACTGTATTGGCATAACCACCGAATAATACTTTATCCCCAACCTGAACCGTCAAAGGCTGACGCTCACCGTTGTTCAGAGTACGACCTTCACCAACAGCTATGACTTCTCCCTGGTTAGGCTTTTCCTGAGCAGAACCCGGCAGTACGATACCGCTGGCTGTAGTAGCTTCTTCTTCTTTACGGCGAACAACTACACGATCGTGAAGTGGACGAATTTTCATATGATTTTATCTCCTGATCTTTGTCTGACCAAAATCACTATTTTTGTTAGTTACAGGGTTGGCCCAAACGAGCTTCTACCCTTTGCATTGCAAGTTTGGGGCAAATAAAACTAATTCAACTCTATATGTGTATTTTTTTATTAAAACTGGGGATTAATCTTTACGTTCATACTCACCCTCAATCACATCGCCTTCAATATTATTCTGGGGTTGTCCATCAGAAGGCTTAGATTGTTGAGAAAACGGGTCCTGAGCATAAAAATTAGTGGAAGATCTGTGACGTTCTTCAGTAGCTATCACTGTAAAACGGCTCAATAAGGACTTTGCAAAGGCCTTACGGCTGTATGGAATTAAACAACTAAAACCTATTACATCGGTTACAAACCCAGGGGTTACCAGCAAAGCGCCACCAACAGCCAGCACTATGCCCTCTACCATTTCCTGACCAGGTATTTCCCCCTGATTAGCTCTTTGCTGAGCGCGGGCCAGAGTCGATAAGCTCTGGTAACGCAACATATTCACCCCGATAAAAGCAGACAATATGACTAACCCAACGGTATTCCATGCCCCGATAGCCTCTCCAACATTGATCAATATAGTGATCTCTACAATTGGGATGACTATAAACAACATGAACAAAAACTTCATAAAACCGTGTTCCTCGGTACTTAGATACGATTAAGGATGTTTATAAGGTAAGGCTTAATTACTTTTTTTCAAGCAAAGCCAGCTTATACAGTAACACTTTAATACTTAGTCCCTCTGTATGTTCGCACGCCATACCAAAGTACGTAAAAATTAACGCAATGCAAAAAAAACCAACTACTTCATAGAGTTAGCAGACGCGACAATTAAACTTAAGTGCATGTAAATTTGTATATAGAACTTATTGATAAATAGAGGATATTGATTGAGCAGTAGACTTTTTTGCAAAAGCGGGATAAGTTTATTTTCTGAACAATGACGCAACGCACAAAAGAGAAACCGAAGTAAGGGTAAATCCTCAATGGAACTCAAAGATAAAGTAATTGTTGTAACTGGCGGCGGACGTGGCCTTGGCCGCGCAATGGCGCTTGAACTTGCCGCTAAAGGCGCAAAGATTGCGCTTGCCGACCTGAGCCAGGAAGATCTGGACACTACTGTTGGCCTTTGTATGGAAAAAGGCGTTGAAGCACGCGCTTACATCTGCAATGTTGCTAAAGAAGATGAAGTAGAAAAAATGTTTGCTGATATCGTTTCCGATTTCGGCACGCTGCACGGTCTGGTAAACAATGCAGGTATCACTCGTGATGGCCTGTTCCTCAAAGTAGACCGTGAGACTGGTAAAGTTGCTAAGAAGATGTCTATGGACCAGTGGAACCTGGTTATGGATGTTAACCTGACGGGTACATTCCTGTGTGCTCGTGAAGCTGCTGCACAGATGATTGACCTGGGCGTTCCAGGCTGCATCATCAACATCTCTTCTATCTCTCGTTCCGGTAACATGGGCCAGACTAACTACACTGCAACTAAAGCAGGTGTTGAAGCTATGGCTGTTACCTGGGCTAAAGAACTGGCTCGTTACGGTATCCGTGCAGCGTCTATCGCTCCGGGTTACATCGGTACTGAGATGGTTATGAGCATGAAACCTGAAGCACTTGATAAAATTGCTGCGGGTATTCCTGCTAAGCGTCTGGGTAAACCAGATGAGATCGCTTCTACTGTAAACTTCATCCTTGAAAACGACTACATCACTGGTCGTTGCTTCGAGGTTGATGGTGGTCTGCGCATCTAATCGAAATTTTTTCGATAAAAAACCGGCTTTAGCCGGTTTTTTTATGCCTGGAAATTACCAATAAAAAAGGGGCTTAAAGCCCCTTTTTAGTTGACGGTGCATTAAGCACCGATTACACCACCATCTTCACGCGTCACCATAACCACTGTTGAACGAGGCTTGCTGTCACCACCACCCGGGAAGTGTGAAGGCTTACCTTTTTCTCCAGGGTGCTGAATACCGACAAACATTGTTTTGTAGTCTGGAGAGAATGCCAGGCCTGTAACTTCAGCAGCAATTGGGCCAGCCAGGAAACGATGAATTTCACCTGTTTCCGGATCACCACATAACATCTGGTTGTTACCCATACCCGCAAAATCATCTTTGTTGGAGTATTTACCATCTGTCATGATCCACAGGCGCCCGGCCTTATCGAAGCCAAGACCGTCCGGGCTATTGAACATGTTTTCAGCCGTGATATTGCTGCTGCCCGCATTCAAGCCATCTTTATGCACTGATGGGTTACCCGCAACCACATACAGATCCCATTCAAACTCTGCCGCAGTATGATCACCGTTCACCGGCGTCCAGCGAACAATTTGTCCATATTTGTTACCTGTACGCGGGTTTGGCCCACCAACAGGCTGGTTGTCTTTTTTACCACGGTGCTTGTTGTTAGTAAGAGTACAGCAAGCGCTCATTTTGTTCGGGTGAACAGCTACCCACTCAGGACGGTCCATAGTGGTAGCACCCACCTGAGTTGCTGCAAGACGTGTATGAATTAACACTTCTGCCTGGTTGTTGAAGCCGTTTTCTGGTGTCAGGCCGTTTTTACCGAAAGTCAGTTCCAGCCACTCACCTTTGCCTTTCAACTCACCATCGTTCGCTGCGAATTTAGCAACGTACAATGTGCCCTCCTCCAACAGATTACGATTAGCTGCTTTGTTGGATGCGTCGTACTTACCTTTGGAGACAAACTTGTACAGATGCTCACCACGCTCATCATCACCCAGATACACAACAGCATGACCGCTGTTATCAATCATCAACGCAGCATTTTCATGCTTGAAACGACCCAGTGCAGTACGCTTCAGCGGTTTTGATTCTGGGTTCATTGGATCAATTTCAACTACCCAACCGTGGCGGTTTGGTTCATTCGGGTTTTTAGCTAGATCAAAGCGCTCGTCAAACTTGCTCCACTTATAACGCTTATCTTCAGGCTTGATACCATAACGTTTCTGCTCAGCAGGAACCGCGTATGACTCATCCGCTGTACCGAAGTAGTTGTGGAAGTTTTCTTCACAAGTCAGGTAAGTACCCCAAGGCGTTTCACCGTTCGCGCAGTTATTGAAGGTACCCAGCACTTCCATACCACTCGCATCAGCAGCAGTTTTCAGAAGATCATGACCAGCAGCAGGACCTGTCAGTTGCATAGGCGTGTTTGCAGTGATACGACGGTTCAGTTTACCGGCACGATCAACAGTCCAGCCTTTTGATGTTTTCTGGATTTCAAAGACTGAAACACCGTGTGCATTCTGAGCTTTCAATACATCATCTGCTGTCATGTTTTCACCTTTATGGTCAAACAGCAGATCATTGTTAGTGTACTCATTGTTTACAGCCAGCACTGCACGATCTTCAGAGATCGGGAACAATGACATACCATCGGTATTATCTCCGAACTGCTGAGCCTGGGCAGATGCTGGTGCTTTGCCAGACTGATCAAACTCCGGCGCACCTTCAAAAATCGGGTCACCCCATGAGATCAGGTTCGAAACCTTGTAGCCCTCAGGAACTACAACTGTGTCAGCAGTGCTTGCAGGGATTGGCTTAAAGCCCATCAGTTTACTGCTCACACCTTGCATTGCTGCCTGTACAGATTGAGAGATAGGAGACAAGCCAATAAAAGCGCCAATACCCAATGCGCCCATACCTGCCATAAATCCGCGACGGCTTACACCGCATTCAATCATCTGTGTAAAATCGGAATCCTGTTCTGCAGTCAGATTGCTGCATGCGTCATGTGAATTTTTATAGCTCATTTTGCACCTTATCTCTCACCCGTAAGATAGGAAATTGAATTAAC
>JBOEGV010000045.1:0-16358 GCA_050633605.1 Neptuniibacter sp.
CCTGAAGAAGCAAAAGAGTACCGTGGTTGGGCTACAGAACCAGGCAAAGACAGCCCGTACCGGGATCGTTCTGCTGAAGAGAACCTGGACCTTTTGGAGCGCATGAAAAACGGCGAGTTCGAAGAAGGCAGTCGCGTGTTACGTGCCAAGATCGATATGTCATCTCCAAACATGAATCTTCGCGATCCGATTCTTTATCGTATTCGCAAGGAATCCCATCACCAGACTGGTGATAAGTGGTGTATCTACCCAAGCTATGATTTTGCACATGGTCAGGAAGATGCAATTGAAGGTGTGACTTACTCTATCTGTACTCTGGAGTTTGCAGACCATCGCCCACTGTATGAATGGTTTATTGAGAACCTGCCAGTACCTTCTAAACCACGTCAGTATGAGTTTGGCCGTCTCAACCTTAATTACACAATCACCAGTAAGCGTAAGCTGAAGCAACTGGTGGATGAAAACCATGTCAATGGCTGGAATGATCCGCGTATGCCAACGATCTCTGGTCTGCGTCGTCGTGGATACACGCCACAAGCGGTGCGTAACTTCTGTGACAGTCTGGCGGTATCGAAAACTGATGGCACAGTTGATATGGCTCAGTTTGAATTCTTTGTCCGAGAAGATCTGGATAAAAACGCTCCTCGTGCTATGTGTGTTGTTCGCCCATTGAAGGTGACCATCACCAATTACGAGGAAGGTAAAGAAGAGTGGTTTGAGCTGCCTAAACATCCTAAGGATGAAACTATGGGCACGCGCAAAGTACCATTCACTAAGAACATTCTGATTGAGCAGGATGATTTTGCTGAAGTGCCTCCGCGTAAGTGGAAACGTCTGACTCAGGGTGTTGCAGTTCGTCTGCGTGGCTCCTACGTAATCACTTGTGATGAAGTGATTAAGGATGATGCGGGCAATGTGGTTGAGCTGAAATGTTCATATGACCCTGCGACTAACGGTGCTAACCCAGAAGGTTATAAAGCCAAAGGTGTAGTGCATTGGGTATCAGCTGATAACTCTGTTCCATGTGAAGTGCGTGAATACGATCGTTTGTTCACAGAAGCAAACCCGGACGGCGATAAAGAACGCGATTTCCTTGAGTTTATTAATCCGGAATCATTGGTTGTACAAACAGAAAGCCGCTGCGAAGTTGGACTGGCAGAGGCTGAAGTACAAAGTGGTTATCAGTTTGAACGTACTGGTTATTTCTGTATTGATTCAGACTCAAGCGCAGAGAAACTAGTATTCAACCGTACTGTGACACTGCGTGATTCCTGGGGTAAATAATCTCCCGGTTTAGATTCAAAAACGGCCTCAATTGAGGCCGTTTTTTTATGGCTGATGGCTCTCAAACAATCAGTAAATTCAGAAATAATCCGCCGACAAGTAAAAGCACAAAGAGGCTAAGCGCCATAATAATAGGGCGAATGCCTGCTTCTTTGATTAGCGCCAACCGGGTTTGGATTCCCAAAGCTGCCATGGCCAGAGCCAGCAGGTACTGACTCAGGTAAGACGCGCTTTGCAATAAAAACTCCGGAAGCGCGAACACAGAATTTAACCCCGCCATCAATATAAAGCCAAAAATAAACCACGGCATTACTGCTATGAGATTCACTTTCTCATCGGATTCACTCTGCCTGGCCATATAAGCACACAGAATAAGAATAAACGGCGCTAGCAACATAACCCGTATCAGTTTGGTAACAACCGCATTATTCAGAGCTTGTGCACTGATTGATTCACCCGCCGCCACGGCTTGCGCTACTTCGTGTATGGTACTGCCAATATAGATGCCAAAGGCTTGCTCTGACATCAGACTGTGGGGAAAGATCACCGGGTAGGCGAACATCGCCAGAGTGCCAAAAAGCACCACTGTGGCAACCGCAATCGTGACTTGTTGCTGGCGGGCTTTGATCGCTGAGTCTGTTGCAAGTATGGCTGCAGCGCCGCATATAGCGCTACCTGCGGAAATCAGAATAGCGGTATCGACTGGCAGTTTCAGAATACGGATACCCAGCCAGAGTCCGCTGCCAATAACAGCGCAGATGACGATGATATTCAGTAATAATGTTTCCAGTCCCACCCCGGCGATCTGTTGAAAGCTTAGATTGAGGCCAAACAGAATAATCCCAATGCGCAGGCAGTTTTTCTGACAGAAACGGGTAACGGTATGATCCAGATCGGTTTCATCTGCGGTAAATAGATGTCCAGCCAACATGCCCAGGATAATTGCCAGAGGAAGAGCGCTGAGACCCAGGCTGGCGAGCGATTCAAATTGAGAGAGCAGGACAGCAGATAGCGCGATCAGAGGTAGAAGGAGTAACCGAGACATATCTTTTGCCCTGCAGTGTTAAAGAATGCGGGCATTGTCTATATAAACCAATGATAAGTATAATGGATATAATTAATACTTATTATTAGAAAAACCGAACAGGCAAGAGATGAGCTTATCCATCCGTCAATTACAGATCTTTGAATCCACAGCTCGCCTGGAAAGGCTGACCCTGGCAGCAGAAGAGCAGGCGCTGAGTCAGTCCGCCGCTAGTCAGGCACTTAAAGAGCTGGAGCAGAGCATAGGTTGTTCACTCTTTACCCGTGTTGGCAGAGAGTTGCAGATCACTGATTATGGTTTGGATCTCCTGCCTAAAGTGCGGCAGATTATTCTCCTGCTTGATGAAATACAGAACCCAGTAATAGGGGATGGTGAGTTAAGGGGGACATTGCGGATCGCAGCCAGTGTCACTATTGCCTGTTATCTTCTTCCTCAGCTCACTGCAAAGTTTACCGCCAGCCACCCGGCGATAACCCCTGATATTTTGATTGGAAACACCGGAGAAGTGATTACCCGGCTTGAAAAAGGCCAGGCGCAGATCGGGCTTATTGAAGGACCGGCTTCACCTGCAAAACTTAAGCTGACTCCCTGGCTGAAAGATGATCTCGCACTGTTCTGTAGTCCGGATCATCCCTTGGCAAAGCGAGGCTCGATCTCTTTGGAAGAGCTGCCAGAATATCGCTGGATTCTCAGGGAATCCGGTTCAGGAACCCGAAATGTTTTTGATCAGTCTGTGCAAAAGGCGGGTGGCTATATAGAAAACTCCATGGCTTTGAATCGACAGGAAGCGATCAAGCAATCCGTTAAATCTGATTTGGGAATAGGGTGCTTGTCGCGATTATGTATTTGGGAAGATATACAAGCCGGGCAGTTGGTTGAACTTAAATCGCCATTGGATTTAAGCAGGCGTTTCTCCATTGTTTCACACAGCACAAACACCCCTTTGGTGGAGGCATTTTTAGCTCAGTTACTCAACCAGAGTAGTGCCTCCTGATCGTGTGTGGCAGTATGAGTTTTATGTCAGCACAGCGTCTTTACAAGAGCTTAGAAGCTTCTCGGCATATTCCTCATCATTAATCGCTCTGGATATAGCTACAGCACCAATCATTAAAACGGCTTTCTGCATGGCCTCTTTTTCACTTGAAAGGGCTTTTTCATCTGCCTGATTAATACTGTTAATGAAACCTTTAAGTACCTGGGTGTATGTGCTGCGAACCTGCTCATCACGTTGATTAATGTCTGTTGTGAGAAATGCCAGGGGACAGCGAAACTCTTCGCCTTTACGGTGAGTGAGACTCAGGTATTGCTCGATCAAATGACTGAAACCGATATCTGCACTGCTTTTTATTCGCTGTTTAGAGTCAATTGCCGCAGCCATAATGGCTTCAGCATAGAGCTCACCTTTTGAGGAAAAGTGATTGTAGAATGCACCTCGCGTCATCCCCGCATGCTGCATAACATCATCAATTCCGACGTTATCAAATCCATCACGAGTAAAAAGTTCCGCTGCACTGCTGAGGATATTTGCACGCGATTTTTGCTTCTGTTCAGACGACCATCCCATTGGGCACCTTATTAATAAATAAAATATGTTCTTGAACATATTGTGGTAAAGACTAAGTTAAAAGCAACCTCTAATTCATGATGGGATAGCAAAATGGATGCTCAGTTAAAAATCTTAGGGCCAGAGTTCAGTACCTTTGTCCGCAGTGTGATGATCGCCTGTGAAGAGAAAGGCCTTAGCTACCGCTACGGTATGAAGATTAATGATCAGCAAGTGAAACTGGCTGACGAGACCCACCTCAAATATCACCCCTATGGAAAGATCCCGGTGCTTATTCTTGAAGATGGCCGTTCCATTTGTGAAACCGCTGCAATTATCAGGTTCATTGATGATGAGTATCCGGGGTATGAACTTTTCCCTAAGGAAGTATTTGCTCGTGCTCAGGTCGATCAGTGGGCAAATCTCATTGGGATATATGTAGATCAGGCGTTTGTGCGTAAGTTTTTATTGGAATTTCTCTTCCCTAAAGGGGAAGACGGCTCTGTGAGAATGGATCAGGTCGAAGCTGCTATACCTGAGGTAAACAGAGCGATAGATACACTGACCAAGCAGCTGGATGGGCAGGATTATCTATGTGGTGATCAGTTTAGTGCTGCGGATATCATGCTGGCACCTATGCTGGATTATCTGGCAAAACATCCAAAAGGTGCCGAGTTGTTAGCAGGAGAGGTGAAATTGCTGGTATATCTTGAGCGAGTACGCCAGCGTCCTTCATGTCAGAAAGTCCTTATCTGACCAGTAAGAACTTTACTCAGAACAGCAGGGCTCGGAGATGATCTCAACCTTATCTTCTTTAACCGCATGGAAGAAACAGTTGGGGCGTTCAGTATGACACGCCGGGCCCAGTTGGTTGACTAAACAGAGTAGGGTGTCGCCATCACAGTCGATACGCATCTCAACAAGTTTCTGCACATGACCGGAGCTTTCACCTTTGCGCCAATAGGTTTGGCGTGAACGGGACCAGTAACAAACCTGGCCTGTTTCCAGGGTCTCTTCTATTGAGGCACGGTTCATCCATGCCATCATCAGAACTTCGCCAGTATCTTTCTGCTGCGCAATGGCTGGAATGAGGCCATCATCGTTAAATCTTAAGTTATCCAGTGCAACACTCAGTTCGATGCTGGAGCCTTTAGCGGCGGATTCGAGATCGTAGTAAAAGTTGTTTTTCATCAGAATATTCGGTCCAGAAGAATCTGCGGCATCATATCATGGCGGTCAGTGGAAAATCATTTTGAATTTTTCAGCGTATTCCTAATCCAACCTACAGTTGAAACATTGAGGAAACTGCTGTGATTTCACGTGTAAGCTGGCTGGCTTTTGTTATAACCGTATTGGTGACATTTCTCTGCCTGAAAAGCTGTACTTTGTTTGCTGGCCCGGACAATGGTTTTGATCTGTCCAATTCTACAATTCCAAAACAGCTGATCCTGCCGGGTGGTCCTGCGCGGGATGGTATTCCTGCAATAGATTCACCCAGGTTTGAAAGCGCGGCTGTGGTTGACTGGTTGGAAGATGAAGATCAGGTTTTGAGTATTTCGATTAATAATGAACACCGCGCATATCCAATATCCATTTTGAATTGGCATGAGATTGTAAATGACCGAATAGGGTCTCAATCGGTTGTCATAAGCTATTGTCCGTTGTGTGGCACGGGTATGGCGTTTAATTCACAAGTACAAGGCGAAACTCTGGATTTTGGTGTTTCCGGTTTGCTCTATAATAGTGATGTATTGCTCTATGATCGTCAGTCAGAATCTCTCTGGTCGCAGTTGAAACATGAGGCGGTAAGTGGTCCAAGCGTTGGAGCAAAGCTGGAGCATCTGCCGATGTCACAGTTGACCTGGGCAGAATGGAAACAACGTTATCCTACCGGTCAGGTACTTAGTCGGGATACCGGTTTTTTACGTGACTACAGTCGCAGTCCTTACGGTGATTATAATCAAAGCCTTGTCCTTTATTTCCCAGTTGAGTTTCTCAGTCAACGTTATCATCCAAAAGAAAGGGTGTTGGGAGTGGAGGTTGCTGGAAAATACAGGGCATACCCATTTTCCGAACTGGCTAAATCAGGCGGCGGCGAGCTTTCAGAAATTTTTAACGGTCGCGAACTACGTATCAAATATAATTCTGAATCCAGGACTGGTGAGGTCATTGATGAGAAAAACAGTCAGCTCTGGCCGACAGTAAATGCATTTTGGTTTGCATGGTTTACGTTTCATTCCGATACGTCTGTATTTACTGCGAAAGGAATTAAAAGGAGCAATTAATCTGTGTGGAAATCTATCTTGGCATCGTTAAACTAATCATATCAGTTCAATGGCCTTGTGCAGTAATTACGACAAAGGCACATCCTGAATCACTTCCGTTTCATATCGTCGGCTCCATTATTCATCGTCTTCTGAACAAAGGTTTCTGAATAGAATTAGCGTTGAGAGGTTGGTTCTTGAACAATTAGGAAAGTTTGAATCCATCAGTGTCTTAACTGCAGAAGGTGACCTAAAGTATCTTTTTCTGAAAGGGCAGATATCGGTTAGAAAATAAAAACCCGGAGCAATAACTCCAGGCTTTTATGTCGGGGCACTTTTTTGTTTGAGCAGCGGTTAAGCAGCGCGTTGGTTATGCTCAGGATGGGTGGCAATAAAGTGATTCAGCACTTTTTGCAGCATCTCAGCATGGGCATAGTTACGGTCCCGTTGAGCTTTTTCAATATCATCCATGATGATCCGTTTGATTTTCTGATCCCCATTGTGAGTGATCAAATAGTGGCCCAGAGCCATAGCAATCATTGGATCCATATGTTCATGTTCAGCAATAGCATCAACTTCATCTGCAGTAAGATCACTTAGCTCTAAGCATTCTTCGTAGGTTAACATCTCTCTTCCTCGCGGCTCATCAATCTGCTTTTTATTAATTATTATCGGTTAATGCCACTGGCTTCCCCCAGTTCAATTCACTAACCGGTAAGGTTGAGTTTAGATGAGAAGAATTAGTTTCTCTAATACTTATGTAGGATAAAAATTCAACTAAGTGACATGATCTATGAATTATATTCTTGCTGCATGTGCGAAATTTGATTTTGATTCATGATAACGATTTGCCTCTACTCTTTACATCAACCCATAATCGCTAACAGCCCAAACTGAAGATCAGAGGATTTTCCACGAGTAAATTTAAGGGGCTGAGTAATAGGCTTTGAGCGTATTACTGTATTTCGTGACTCATGTTTCCAATAAGGAATTAATATTGATTATAGGAAAGCTCATGACTAATCTGAATTTAGACCGTCTGTTGGTGAGAAAAACATTGTCGGTTATAGATAAACAGGTGATGGTCACAGTTATATGAGGTGAGGTAACAACTATGATAAGAAAGAGGGAGCCAGAGGGTTTGTACAAGTGCTCCCAAAGGCTATGGAGAAGATGAAATGCTTTTAAGTATTTTTGATCTTTTTAAAGTCGGGATAGGGCCTTCAAGTTCACACACCGTTGGGCCAATGGTTGCTGCAAATCGCTTTCTGGCTGAGCTGGAAAAACGTGAACTCTTGCACAAAGTTTCCTCTGTAAATATCGGCTTATTCGGTTCCCTCGCTATGACAGGTAAAGGTCACGCAACCGATGTTGCCGTGATGATTGGCCTTATGGGTGAAAAGCCTGATCAGGTGGATGCCGACAAAGTCCCTGAATATATAGAGTCCATCAAAAGCAGCGGTCATATTCAACTGGCGGGTAGATACGTTATTCGATTCAATCGGGAGAAAGATCTACCATTTCATTTCGGACAATCCCTGCCTAAACACCCAAACGGCATGCATTTCAAAGCTTATGATGAGGCTGGAATTATTCTGCATGACAACATCTATTACTCAGTGGGTGGCGGGTTTGTATTGAGTGATGCAGAAACAGGCCAGGATGCAGCGGCTAACGGGCCTGAGTTTAGACTGCCATTCAACTTTAATAATGCTGCCGAGCTACTTGCCATCTGTGAAAAAGAAAACAAATCCATTGCCCAAATCGTATTAGCTAATGAGTTGACCTGGCTTAAAAAGGATCTGCTTGAAGAGAAGCTTTGGAGCATCTGGCAGGTCATGGACAGCTGTATTGAGCGTGGTTGCCGTGAGGAGGGAGAACTCCCAGGAGGACTGCACATTAAGCGCCGGGCCCATGAACTTTATGAAGAGCTGAGGTCCAGCCCGGAAGCCGCCATGAAAGACCAGCTTACGGTAATGGATTGGATCAACCTTTTTGCCATCGCCGTGAATGAAGAGAATGCAGCAGGTGGGCGCGTAGTAACAGCACCTACCAACGGTGCTGCGGGTGTAATTCCAGCGGTACTGGCTTATTACGACCGCTTTGTACCTGGCTCCAATAAGCAAGGCGTTTTTGATTTCCTTGCAACCTCTGCCGCGATCGGAATGTTGTACAAAAAGAACGCATCCATATCGGCAGCAGAAGTGGGATGTCAGGGTGAAATTGGTGTTGCCTGCTCGATGGCAGCGGGTGCTCTGTGTGCGGTGATGGGTGGCACTAATCAGCAGATTGAAAATGCAGCAGAGATCGGCATGGAGCATAACCTGGGGCTGACTTGTGACCCTATAGGCGGTCTGGTTCAGGTGCCGTGTATTGAACGAAATACCATGGGGGCCGTGAAGGCAATCAACGCCGCGCGACTGGCTTTGCGCGGTGACGGTGACCATCACGTATCTCTGGATTCTGTAATTGAGACCATGCATCAGACCGGGCTCGATATGCAGGACAAATATAAAGAAACCTCTCAGGGTGGCTTGGCTGTAAACGTCGTTGCATGTTAGCCGCAAGCCACTGAATCTTCGTAATAATCAACACGAGAATAATATTCATGAGTCACAGTGTTCTGTATCGTAACGACAAAGTGTGCATCAGTGTATTAAGGAAGAGAGTGGTGCAACTGAAGAGGACATAGCCAAGCGTTTTAGAAAGCATTTGCGGGGTTCCTTCCCCGCTTTTTTTGAAAGAATTATCTATTTATCTGCACAGGTTATATCTTTGTCTATGCTTATAATCATTGCTATCGAGGAGCGGAATGATGCAGATCTACACTGGAACGGTCGAAGGTCTTTATATAGGAAAACCCAAGCCAATCGGTCCTGAGAATGCACCAACAGGTATCTTCAAAGAGCCGGTTGAGTCCTGTCTGCTGACGGAGATGGGATTGGAAGGCGATACTCAGGTGGATCGTAGAGTTCATGGCGGTCTGGAAAAGGCGTTATATCATTTTCCCGCGCAAAACTATGAAGTACTCAAGCAGGCACTGAGTCATCTTGAAAGCAGTTTTGTACCCGGCAGTATCGGTGAGAACCTTTCATCCAGTGCTGTGGATGATCAGACGGTACATATTGGTGATACGATCAAAATAGGTGAGGCTCTGGTCCAGGTATCACAACCGCGCAGGCCTTGTTGGAAGGTGAATCACAAATACAGTAACGGCCATATGGCGCCTTTGCTGATGTCGCAGGCGATCTCAGGCTGGTATTACCGGGTTTTGGAAAACGGGGTGATTTCTGTAGGTGATTCTTTTGAGCTGGTGGATCGTCTCGATAACAGTGTTCCGGTGGCTGAGGTATGGAAGGTCTTTCTGGAAAAGCTGCAATCGAGAATGCCACCAGAAGCATTTAATACCGACATTGTTGGTCTATCACCCGAATGGAAGTTCGACTGATTTAGAGTTGTATGCGAACAAGTTCGATCTGAACCAGTTAAATCGCTATAGTAGCGCGGCATAGGCGTTCAGTAGAGACAGATATTTTAGTGATTGCAGAAGCTCATAAACAGTTACCGATTGCGCAATTTCTTGCGCAAATTTCCCAATCGCTTTCTAAGCAGAATAATCTGGTCTTGCAGGCTGAACCCGGCGCAGGTAAGTCAACCGCGCTGCCTCTGAGCATGATCGAATCTGAATGGCTGGATGGCAGAAAAATCATCATGCTGGAGCCGCGTCGGGTAGCAGCTAAGTCGATTGCCCACTATCTGGCTGGTTTGCTGGGTGAAAGGGTCGGGCAGCGGATCGGTTATCAGATTAAAAACGACCGAAAAATTTCCGGTGAAACAGTACTGGAGATTGTCACGGAAGGGATTCTGACCCGCCGTTTGCAAAACGATCCTGAGCTTGAAGATGTGGCACTGATCATATTCGATGAGTTTCATGAGCGCTCATTACATGGTGATCTATCGTTGTTGCTGTCACTGGAAGTACAGCAAACGATTCGCGAAGACCTGAAGCTACTGGTGATGTCTGCCACCATCGATACTCGTATGATCTCAAACTACCTGGGGGGAGCTGAAATAATCGAATGCCCGGGGCGTACTTTTCCTGTTGATATCTCCTATCGTGCAGCAAGTCAGCAACGGCTGAGCGATCAGGTAACTCAGGCTCTACGCGGAGTTATTAATCAATCTGCAACCGGTGATGTTTTGGTATTCCTGCCGGGTCAGGCAGACATTAAGCGTTGTATTGAAGCCGCTCAATCCATCCTTAATGATCAAAACTGGCTGCTGTTACCACTTTACGGTGGTTTGTCTTTAGCCCAACAGGAGCAGGCGCTGGTACCCGACCCTGCGGGAAAACGTCGGGTTGTATTTACTACCAATATTGCCGAGACTAGTCTTACCATTGAAGGTGTGACCACAGTGATCGATAGCGGTTTGGAAAAAGAGCTTCTGTATGATCCTGCCAGTGGTATGACCCGTCTGGAAACAGTGTATATATCCAAAGCTTCAGCTGAGCAAAGAGCCGGGCGCGCAGGGCGTACCCAGGCGGGTGAATGCATTCGTCTCTGGGGCGAGGATAAACAACGTTCATTACGAGAGTTTCAGACGGAGGAGATTCTCTCTGCGGATCTGACCGGGCTACTTCTGGAACTATGCCAGTGGGGTTCGACCGAATTTTCAGAGATCAACTGGCTGACACCTCCACCTCGTCCACATTACGATTCTGCCAAAGCCATGCTTACCTCTCTGGGAATGTTGAAAGAGGGTGGGCTTACCGACCTTGGTAACCGGGCAGTGTCTATAGGCTTATCGCCAAGACTGGCCGCTATGTTGTTTCAGGCAGAAGGTGTTCTGGAAAAAAATATCGCCTGTGACCTAGCCGCACTCTTGGCTGATCGGGATGTTTTTCAGCATTCCTCTCATCAAAGGTCCGGCGTAGATATTACAGAGCGCCTGCTGGCGGTTCAGGATTACCGTAGCGACAGAAAGGCAGCCCTTAAAAACTACCCAATTAAACGGGCGGCTATGGAGCAGCTTCTGGTCAGTGCGAAAGCATATCGTAGAACACTCAGGTTGGATAAAGATCAAACTGGTTACTCCTTAAGTGATCTTCATAATTCAGTAGGTAAGCTACTGCTTTTTGCCTATCCAGACCGCCTTGCCAAACAAAGAGCCAACACAGAAGGTCGTTACCAGCTTGCCAACGGCCGTGGCGTTTTTCTGTTTGATGATGACCCTCTTTGGGGAAGAGAGTGGTTAGTGGTGGCGGACTGTGATGCCCAGAAGAAGGAAGGGCGTATCTATAATGCAGCGGAGATCAGTTTCGATATCATTGAGTCGTCTCTTAAAGACCGTATTCACAACGAAGAAAGCTACAGATTTGACAAAGACAAGCAGAAAATCCGTGGCAGCCGCTCACTTAAATATGCCGCATTGGTGCTGAAGAGCACGGTGCTTACCGATGTGCCTAAAGAGCAGTTTCAGGAATGTCTCAAACAGGTGCTTAAGCAAACTGGCTTGAGCCTTCTGAAATGGACTGATAAATGCGAAGCGCTTATCTCCCGTGTTCAGTGGCTGGGTGAGCATATGGAGAGTTTTCCAGACATATCAAAAGCCAGCCTCGCGGACACCGTTGATGAATGGTTATTGCCTTATCTCAATGGTGTGAACTCCATTGCCGAGCTTAAACGGGTAAATATTTATGACCTGTTACTGGGTATGTTGTCCTGGGATGAGCAGAAACTACTCGAAAAAGAAGTGCCAACCCACTACAAGGCGCCCAGTGGTAAATCCGTTTCAATCACCTACGACCCGCAACAGGGACCGATTGTCTCCTTGCAGCTACAGGAGCTGTTTGGCGAGATCGATACCCCAATGATTGCCGGGGGCAGGGTGGCGATTCGTTTTGAATTGCTTTCACCTGCACGAAGACCAATCCAGACCACCAGTGATCTGGGCAACTTCTGGAAAACCTCCTATTTTGAAGTCGCCAAAGAGATGCGTGGCAGATATCCAAAACACCGTTGGCCGGAAGAGCCGCTGCTAGAAAAAGCGGGTCGCTCCATAAAACGTAAGTGAAGGATCAGAGAGCCACTAAGGCTCTCCGGTTCCAGCTCTAACCATCTAACGGCTGTTCAGTCGCAACCTGAATATAACGATCAAGATCCCTCTGAATCAGGTATTCCGGATAACGGTAGGCCTGACAGTTAAATTGGCAGCTACCCTGATGATCCCGGTATTCCGAGTAGACGAAAATACAGCGTTCTATAACCTGATCCACAGCTTTACGTTTGCCTTCAACAAACCAGATAGAAAGCGGCTTAAGGGTGACTTTGTGGGTACGGTTAAACCGTTTGCAGGGCAAGAGGGTTTGCTCTGTAAAGAGTTCAGATGAATTTAGTGAATGTGCTTCAAACATGAGTTGCTCCCATAGTTTCATGAGAGCTGACGTTTGCGGGTATACCTGATTTGTTGTCGGTATCGACCACATCGCTGGTTTCAGCAACCACCTTGCCCAGGTTGGCAGGTTGGTGAGGACGTCAGCCCTACTCTTGATGTTGATTTTGAGTGGTTAAGTTAGCGGATGTTGGTTTTGATTTCAATTGTTTGTTATCGGTAGTTGTTATTAGGTCTACTTTTCGCCCTGACGGCGAGTCAGGGTATTTGTTTCGGCAAACACCTTGACTCGCCAAAAAGGCGAAATGAGGAATAGAAAGCAATGAATATCCGAAAATCCAAAAACTCCGAAAAAGATCAGCTAAGAAAACTCCACCTGGAAACCTTCGGAGAGGAATAAGGCGACTCTGTTTCAACCCTAACAATAAACCTCCAGGACGACCCAACCGCCAGCCTTACCTCTCCTTGGTTGCCAAAGAAAACAATCAGATCATCGGTCATATTATCTTTACCCCAGAAAAATCGAAAATTCTCAAGCACAAGGTGGGTATATCCTCGCTCCATTGGCTGTAAGCACTAGCCTTCAACGCTCAGGAATTAAAGACGGAAGTTCTGCAAAGCCTTAAAGGAACCGTTATTTGTGCATGTGCGTTAAATGAGCACGAATACTGGTGAAAATGATTCGATCTCCTGCAATTGAGGTGCAACTTTAATTTTTTTCAGGTTTGTTACTTAGATCATTGTCTAAACTTCCTTGTATGAAAAATGATCTATTTTTCTTTAGCTGCGTAAAAGCTAGTGATGGAGAAAACTGACTACTCGCAAAATAACAAGCCTGAGAGGTAATCATTATGTTGCTGAGTCATGTACCCGGGATGTTTACCCATCCTGATGCAGAATGGGAACTGATCAAAAAAGAACACGCACAACCAAGTCGTATTTATATGACTTATATTTCTTTTCTTGCCCTGATTGGGCCGGTATGCGCTTTCATTTCTACCACCCAGTTTGGCTGGAGAGTCGGTGAAGGTGAATTGATCAAACTGACAACCATGAGCTCAATACAATTGAATGTGCTGACTTACGTTGCCATTCTGGTAGGGGTTTTTGGTCTTGGCTGGATGATCGACTGGATGTCCAAAACTTACGGCAGTGGTCATGATGAACATGCCGCCAATGGTATTGCCCTGGCAGCGTATGCATGTACACCACTGTTCTTGGTGGGTTTTGTATCCCTTTATCCAGTGCCTTGGGTCAACATGCTGGCTTATTTGGCTGCAGCGGCATACACAGGTTATCTGATCTATGACGGATTGCCTCATGTGTTGGGTATCACCAAAGAACGTGCCTTTATGTTCTGCGGTGCAATCCTTGCTGTCGGACTGGTTTATCTGGTTATCACACGCGTGGGTACAGTTATCATCTGGAGTTTAGGTTTCGCACCTGTATTTGTTTCCGGCTGATAACTAACAAAAAAGTTATATCGCTTCTACGATAATATCCGATCACATCGGAATGAGGCCTGAGCAGAGCTCAGGCCTTTTTAATGGCTGCATGTACGAGAGGTTATTCAGTGGAGCGAAAAGGCAGGTAGGTTTTTAAATGTTCTATCTGCTGTTCCATCGCCTCGGATTCTTCATCAACAAAGCGTTGTATCGCTTGATTGAATCCGACCTCTTTTACCCAATGGGCAGACCATGTGGGAACCGGTTCAAACCCACGTTGGATCTTATGTTCCCCCTGCGCGCCAGAGTCGAAACGTTCTAATTGGTGCTCAATGCAGTAATCAATGCCCTGGTAATAACAGGTCTCAAAATGCAGGCTGTCGAACTCTTCCATGCAACCCCAGTATCTACCATAGAGTGTTTTAGAGTCTTTCAGGGAGAGGGCGCCTGCAACAGCTTTATCTTCACTGTAAGCCATAACCAGTAGGATATTTTCCGGCATCAGGTCTCTTAACAGATAAAAGAATTCTTTGGTGAGATAGGCGTCCCGACCCCGCTTAAGGTAGGTGATGCGATAGAAATCGTAAAAGGTTTCCAGTTCCTGATCTATGATATCCAGGCCTTCAATTTTTCGATGACTGATGCCGTGATCAACCACCTTCTGCCGTTCCTTACGAACGTTTTTTCGTTTTCTGGAGGTGAACTGTTGTAGGAAGTGTGAGAAATCGTTGTATTCGCGATTAAACCATTGGTACTGACAACCTTTTCTAATCATCAGCTCTGGGTGTTTTATGCTGGCGATTTCTCTGGCTTCCGGGAAGAGAAAGTGCCATGAGTTGGCTTTTAGCTGATTGCAGAGTTGCGGCAGCATCTGTTGAATCATGTTCAATAATGGAGCCGGGTCTTGCTGAGTGAGCAGGCGTTGCCCCATAACAGGTGAGTAAGGGATAGCACTTACCAGTTTTGGATAGTATTCCAGTCCGTGACGGTGATAGGCGTCCGCCCATGCCCAGTCGAATACATATTCACCGTATGAGTGATTTTTTAAATAGAGGGGCATATACCCGAGAGTATTGTTTTCATCCCTGAGTTCCAGATGGAGAGGTTGCCAGCCAGTTTCCGCTGTGACACTGCCGGATTCTTCCAAGGCGTAAAGAAATTCATAGCGGCTGAATGGGTAGTCATTAGCTCTCTGACCGTTCCATTTTTCTGCCCCTATTTCTTTGATTTCATGGAAAAGTTTTATCTCTGACATGTCGCAGGAAATCCCTTGAACTGCTATGTTGTAAATAAATAAGAATCTTAATGTAACTTGTTTTCACAGGTTGCTGAAGTTATGTGTACGAACAGGAGTAGGGAAATGGATGAGTTGGAGCTGGAATTTGAACTTCACCCTCAACTGGCCGCAGATTGCATTGTTTTAGGTGATTTCCCCATCTGCCGCTTGCTGTTATTGAATGATGCCAATTATCCGTGGTTTATTCTGGTGCCAAGACGCACTGGGGCGACTGAGATATATCATCTCTCGGAAGCTGATCAGTGCCAGGTTATCAAGGAGTCTTCTTATCTTTCATCTAACCTTGCCGATACCTTTGCTGCCCATAAGATGAATGTAGCATCGTTGGGTAATGTGGTTCCGCAACTGCATATCCATCATATTGTTCGATATGATAACGATCCTGCCTGGCCGGGGCCAGTTTGGGGCAAGGTGCCCTCGGTTCCGTTTATGGAAGAGCAGGTTCATGACGTGCGCCATAAACTGGAAGCGCTGATGTCTGGTGAAGTGGATTTTGTGCCTGAACCATGAATTAAAACCACTATTTTGAGCCAGACAACGCGTAAATTTCTTTAGATAAAAATCTTTCAGGCTTCAAAGCTCTCTGGAGCCTGTTCTCATGTGATAATTCAGGTATAATTCGCCGCTTTAATTTAGCGACATTCGAGCAGTTTTCGCATGCCCATCTTCGATTTTCAGTGTCATAACTGCGGTCACGAGTTTGAAAAACTTGTTCTTAAGAGTGATGCACCTGCTCCGGCATGTGCTTCCTGCTCAAGTGAAGATGTGACTAAACAAGTATCTGCACCGGGTTTTCGATTGTCCGGTTCAGGTTGGTACGAAACAGATTTTAAAACTGGCAAGAAGAAAAATCTGGCTGGTGAGTCCGGTTCAACCTCAGCTGATTGAGTGTTAAACAGGAACCTTTGATAAATATTCAATGACCGTCTGGTATTACCAGACAGAGACAGTAAACAGGAACAGTAAATTATGCGCAGTCATTATTGCGGCGATCTCAGAAAAGAGCATATTGGCGAAGACATTACCCTGTGTGGTTGGGTACATCGTCGTCGAGACCACGGTGGAGTTATCTTCCTGGATGTGCGTG
>JBOEGV010000046.1:0-17171 GCA_050633605.1 Neptuniibacter sp.
AAAAACACAAATCAGGAAATAGTTTGCTCTGGAGGGGCTGACCGATACACTACGTCAGGAACTTCAAGGCAGTAACATCTTCATAAGCCTGATCGAACCCGGCCCTATAGAAAGCTCATTCAGACAGAACGCTTACAAAGCTTTCAAACAAAACATCACAATTCCAGGCAGTGCTCACCAACAGGTCTACGAAGCAGTCGAGCGCAGACTTGCTAAAAAACAAAAGGAAAGAAAGAACGCCCCATTTACTTTGGGACCTGAAGCTGTATTAAAACCTCTCATCCACGCCTTAGAATGCGCAAAACCGAAAGCCAGATATTATGTGACCTTTCCTACTTGGTTATTCGGATTTTTAAGAAGATTATTTCCTACCAGGGTCTTGGACTGGATACTGCAGAAAGTATCGGATGACGAAAACAAATAAAAAAACCGCCGTATAAGGCGGTTTTTTTAAATATACACCTGCTCTAAAAAAGAGCGGTCCGAAGACCGCCTGCACAGAGCTAAGGGTAATACATTTGTTGCTGATTACTTCGAAATCAGACCATTGCGCCCCATAACATCTTCCATTACAGAGAGGCTGGTTGGGTCATCTATAGTCGACGGAACAGAGTAATCCTGACCATCAGCAATCTGACGCATCAATTTACGCAGAATTTTACCAGAGCGGGTCTTAGGCAAACGATCCACTACAAAAGCTTTCTTAAAGCACGCTACCGCTCCGATCTCCTTACGAACCAGTGCAACCAACTCTGCCTCAAGAGCTTCATCAGAAATTTCTACGCCATCCTTAAGCAAAACAAAGCCAATAGGTTGCTGACCCTTAAGGGCATCATTGACCCCAATTACCGCACATTCTGCAACTGCATTGTGACCAGCAACAATCTCCTCCATCTCACCAGTGGAAAGACGGTGACCTGCAACGTTAATTACATCATCAGTACGCCCCATGATGAACACATAGCCATCTTCATCTTTATAACCGCCATCACCCGAGCAGTAGTAGCCTGGAAAGTCAGTGAGATAACCTGTACGGAAACGCTCAAAATCACCCCATACCGTAGGCAGGCAACTTGGAGGCATCGGCAGTTTAATTGCAATCGCACCTTGCTCACCAGCAGGCAACTCATTACCTTCCGGATCAAGAATCTGAACATTAAAACCCGTTACAGGTACAGTCGCTGAACCCGCTTTAGGTTCTAATGTTTCGATACCTGTCATATTGCCGCAAATAGCCCAACCGGTTTCAGTTTGCCACCAGTGGTCAATAACCGGTTTGCCAGTTACTTCCATAGTCCAGTGATATGTAGGTGGATCAAGACGCTCACCTGCCATGAATATCGCATTCAAGTTAGATAGGTCGTAGTTGGCCAGCAGCTTACCTTCTGGATCTTCTTTCTTGATTGCACGGAATGCTGTAGGTGCGGAGAACAGTACTTTTGCTTTGTACTCTTCACACACACGCCAGAAAGCACCCGCATCCGGAGTACGAACAGGCTTACCTTCATAAACAATTGTCGTACAACCTGCCAGTAATGGGCCGTAAACAATATAGGAGTGACCCACGACCCAACCTACATCTGATGCAGCCCAGAATACGTCGCCCGGCTCAACATTGTAGATTGATTTCATTGAGTACTTCATCGCTACAGCATGGCCGCCATTATCACGAACAACACCTTTCGGCTTACCCGTAGTACCTGAAGTGTAAAGAATATAAAGAGGGTCAGTGCCTTTTACCGGAACAGGTTCCGCTGGTTCAGCTGTAGCCACAGCCTCTTTCCAGTCGATGTCACGTCCATCAACCATGGTAGCTTCAGCCTGCGGGCGCTGCAGAATTATACAAGCATCTGGCTTATGAGCAGATTTTTCAATCGCCTTATCCAGCATAGGCTTATATTCAATAACTTTTGAAATTTCGACACCGCAAGAGGCAGATACAATCACTTTTGGCTCTGCATCATCAATACGTACCGCTAATTCATGTGGCGCAAAGCCACCAAACACTACCGAGTGAACTGCACCAAGGCGCGCTACAGCCAACATAGCAACCAATGCTTCTGGAACCATTGGCATATAAACAACGACACGGTCGCCTTTTCCTACGCCTTGCGCTTTAAGCACTCCTGCAAACTTAGCTACTTCATCACGCAGCTCACGATAAGAAATTTTTCTTTTCGTACCTGTTACTGGGGAGTCGTAGATGATCGCAATATTATCTGCCAATCCATTTTCAACATGGTGATCCAATGCCAGATAAGACGTATTCATTTCGCCATCATCAAACCAGCGATGAATACCATTATCATCTTGTGAAAGGATCGTTTCAGGTTGTTTAAACCATGCCAGGTCTTGTGCTTTCTCTCCCCAAAACAGCTCAGGGGTTTCGATAGATTTCGAATACTCTGCTTGATAGGACATGTGTCTAGGCCCTTTATTATAAGTTAACGGTCATTCGTTGAAACGGAAGCAATATTATTATTGTAGACACTTCCGATAATGTGTTGACACACTCTAACCGACTTGAAAGCAGAATTAACTAAGACAAAAGGTTTATATTCTGCTTAAACCCAGAGTAAATAGTCTATAGCCTGTATAAGCAATCTATTAGCAAACAAAGAGAAAGACCTTAATTGTCGACAATCTGAGGGATAACCTTATTAAACCAAAGATTAAGAAATAACTAACTCCGATCAAAGTTACTAAAAAGACGGCTACCAAAATATAACGATAGTAACCTTTCATGTGGACATGAAAAAACGTATTTTTAGGCGATAAATCAGAAATAACTGCAGATTATAGCGGTGGATAGATACGAGGTTCCATCCTGAGTTGCACATCAAAGGTGGAGGTAACAGATTGTTTAATCTCATCAGCTAGCTGGAGCAGCTGCTCGGCATTTCCTTCACCATGATTGACCAATACTAATGCCTGTTTCTCATATACACCCACAGAGCCGGTTGAATAACCTTTCCACCCAGCCCGATCAAGCAGCCAACCTGCAGCCAATTTATATTGATCACACCCAATGTCGTATGCAACAAGATCAGGGTGCTTATGTTTCAGCTGTTCATACTTCGTAGCGGAAACAACGGGGTTCTCAAAAAAACTACCTGCATTACCTAATTCCGCAGGCGTAGGAAGTTTATTTTTCCTGATTTCACACACTGCTTTATACACGTCATGAGCATTAGGCGAGTCAATACCTAGATGGTTCAGGTATTGGCTAAGTCCTTTGTAAGATAAATTGGGCGAGAAAACCGAACTCAGTAGGAAACGCACCTGCCAGATAATATAACGACCCGGTGCCACTGATTTGAACAGACTGTCACGGTATCCAAAACGACAACTAGACCTATCGAGCTGCACTATTTCTTGAGCCTCACAGTCATAGGCGGTCAAACTATGGAAACAATCTGCCAGCTCAACCCCATATGCACCAATGTTTTGAACTGGAGCGGCCCCAACATTGCCCGGGATAAGAGCTAGATTTTCCAAACCATGCAGTCCCATTTGCAGCAACTGACCAATAAAATCATGCCAATTTTCACCTGCTCCTACTTCGACAATGGCATCTGTCTCATTGTCGGCTAGAACATTAATCCCCTTTAACGCAACTGAGATGACTGCTCCTGGTATAAAACTACGCAAAACCAGATTACTACCGCCGCCCAATATTAGTAACGGCCAGTTATTGTCTTCTACATCCTTAAGCGCCGCTTGTAAGTGTTCAACAGTTTCGACATTCGTAAAACGCTCAGCTGTCACCCTGAACCCAAGGGAATTCATTTTGCTAAGGTCTGAATTTTCCTGCCAATTGATCACTACATTTCCTTCTTAATCTGCTCGAGTAAACCTCTGGATGCGGACTCAACAAGATCCAGAACATGCTCAAAACCCGAATCACCGCCATAATACGGATCGGGCACCTCACTCTCAGGCATATCGGTATAGTCGAGAAACAAATTTAGATGACCGGTGTAATTAACAGGCATGAGCGACTTTAGGTTATTTAAATTCGAATGATCCATAGCCATTATGTAATCAAACCTGTGAAAATCATCTTCCACGGCCTGTCTGGCACGTAGATCGGCAAGGTCATATCCTCTCGACAACGCAACCTGGGTTGATCGGTGATCTGGGGCATTACCAATGTGATAAGCAGCTGTGCCAGCGGAATCCACAAAAATTTGAGAATCTAAGCCCTGCTCATTGACCATTGCCTGAAAAACACCATGTGCAGTTGGCGAGCGGCAAATATTGCCAAGACAAACAAACAGAACACTTTTCACTTTCAGAAAGTCCCATCTAACAAGGC
Organism: Neptuniibacter sp.; assembly: GCA_050633605.1. GTDB lineage: Bacteria > Pseudomonadota > Gammaproteobacteria > Pseudomonadales > Balneatricaceae > Neptuniibacter. The sequence continues at coordinate 4,319 of JBOEGV010000046.1, forward strand.
CTGTAACCGAGCCAGATCTTCTGGTGTATCAACACCCGTAGGTGGCTGCTCATCCGCTTCAGCAACATGAATTCGTGCGCCATTCCACATAGCCCGAAGCTGCTCCAGGCATTCAGTTTCTTCCAAGGGTGCTGGAGGCCATTTAACGAAATCATTCAACAGTTTTACACGGTAAGCATAAATACCGATATGGCGTTGCCAGTTAAATTCCGATGGCATCTCTGCTTTTTCTGAATTCGCATGGAAGCTATCACGTGGCCATGGAATCGGAGCACGGCTGAAATACAGAGCCATCCCACGTATATCCTTAACAACCTTAACCACATTCGGATTCAATAGGGATGCAACATCCTCAATCGGCTCACTCAATGTTGCAATACTGGCCTCAGGCTCTGCCATCAGATTGTGTGCAACCTGATTAATAATTCTAGGTGGAATCATGGGCTCATCACCCTGCACATTCACCACAATATCATCAGCGTAGTAGCCCTGATCACTCACAACTTGCTGCAAACGGTCAGTACCAGAAGGATGATCCGGCGATGTCATACAAACTTCAGCACCAAAATCTGTTGCTACATCAGCGATTCGCTGATCGTCTGTGGCGACCAGTACTCTCTCAGCTTCGCTTTGACATGCACGCTCAAAAACATGCTGCACCATCGGTTTACCTTGCAACAATGCAAGAGGTTTGCCCGGAAAACGACTGGAGGCGTATCGTGCAGGAATGATGACAGAGAATCCCATTATTTATCCCTTATTTTGCTTCACGTTCTTCAAGGGTTAATTCTCGCGCTTCATTTTCAAGCAATACGGGAATGTCATCACGTACCGGATAAGCGAGACCACTAGCACGTGCGAACAGCTCATTTGTCTCTTTGTTATATTCTAGAGGGGTCTTAGTAACCGGACACACCAGAATATCTATTAATTTCTTATCCATTGTTTAAATTACCTTTGTGTTCTTTAACTGTTTCCAGCTTAGTTTGCAGCTGTGAGATGAAATTATCCGGTAGTGTGGCGGAAACTTCCAGATACCAATGTTCATCTCCCGCAATATCTTCAATTTTCACTGAATCTTTTTCTGTCATCAGGACAGGCAGTTCATCATCAAAACATATATCTGCGCTTTGATATACGCAATGATCTGGCTTCGCATGACGAATTATCTCGACAGAAGAATATTCCTGAAGTGCATTAAAAAAGCGTTCAGGGTTACCAATCCCCGCCAATGCATGAACGGTTTGCCCTTTAAAAACGTCTACAGGCAACTCTTTTTCAGGATTCCTGCAATTAACAAATCGGGAAGGAACTAAAACCATCTGCTGAACTAATTGCGTATCTATGCCTATCAGCGGCTTGCACAGAGGGCCATTTGTAACAATATAGTCCACAGATTTTAATCGATCTGCTGTTTCCCGCAGCGGCCCGGCCGGTAAGCAATGCTCATTTCCCAGACCACGTTCACCATCCACAACAACGATTTCTATATCTCGTTGTAAGCGATAATGCTGCAAGCCATCATCACTGATAATAAGATCACAATCGGTTTCTTTTAACAGTAACTGAGCAGCAGCACGCCGGTCTGGATCTATCACTACAGGGCATTTACAACGTTTGTAAAGGAGATAAGGTTCATCGCCAGCATCTTCAGCTGAAGATACATCGCTAAGAAGATAAGGGTACTGAGGGGCCGTACTTTTATAACCGCGACTGATTATTCCAGGCTTATATCCCCTCTCTCTTAAGAGAGCAACCAGGGAAACCACCAAAGGGGTTTTACCCGTACCTCCGACACTGATATTGCCTACTATAATAAGTGGAACAGGAGCCTGCCAACTATTCTGTTTAGATTTTCTAGCCGCTTTGATTGCAAGGTAACGGTATAACCGTTCCATAGGGAGAAGCCAGAAAGGTGCTGGTTTATCGCTATACCAACGTTTTTCAAGCCAACTCATTCAGCTCCCAAATCTCGTGTAGTAATACTTAACTTTTCAAAACCAAGGCGTCCGGACACATCCATTGCCGTCACTACCGCCTGGTGTGGAGTCTGGGCATCAGCGGTAATAATCAAAGGCATATCTCGTTGATCACCTGCCATTTTTTTTAATGCCAGGCGAAGAGTTTCTGCTTGAGTATTTACCAGAGGTTTACCATTAACACTGTAGTTGCCCTCATCGGTAATCAATATCTCTATTACCTGATCTTCAGTGACTGAAGCATCACCATTTGCTTGAGGCAAATCCACCTCGAGATGGGTTTCTTTAGTAAAGGTTGTAGAAACCATAAAGAATATCAACAACAGAAAAACCACATCAATCAATGGTGTCAGATTGACATTAACCTCTTCCTGCGTTTGTCTGGGAAACTTCACGTGACCTCTCCGTTACTCAATATCTATATCACGTTCACCATGCATAACTTCGATCAGCTTGACGGTTTCCTGTTCCATAGTCACAACCAGCGAATCGATCCGGCGTTGAAAGAATCGGTGAAAGATTAATGCCGGTATAGCAATAGTCAGTCCAGCTGCCGTAGTAATCAAGGCTTCAGAAATACCGCCCGCCAGAACTGATGCATTGCCAGTCCCCTGAATCATAATTTCTGTGAAGACCTTAATCATTCCTATCACAGTGCCCAACAAACCCAGCAGAGGGGTTACCGCAGCGATGGTTCCCAATGGATTTAGAAATCGCTCTAATTCATGCACAACTTGACCTGCAGCTTCCTGAATACTCTCCTTCATAATCTCACGACCGTGAGAAGCATTATTCAAACCAGCTACAACAATTTGTCCAAGTGGGCTGCTATGTTTCAGCTCTCTCAGCTTATCTGTAGTTATGCTCCTCTCTTTAATATGTATCCACACTTCAGCAAGTAGGCCGGGAGGGGCGATACGTGAAGGTCTGAGTGTCCATAAACGTTCGAGGCAAATTGCAAGGGCAATAACAGAACAAGCGATGATTGGAATCATCAACCATCCACCAGATTGCAAAAGTTCTAACACAGTATTTTCTCCTTTGACTGCGCGCTACTCTACCACAGAGTTTTAAATGATCTCCAGAAACGTTTCTGCTCCCTACGATAGGAAGAACTGAGACAAGCGTGATCACTTTTTGATCTCAGTATTATCGTTCCATTCGTAGCAGTGTTATATGATTCTGCATCAACACTCTTAACTCTTTTTACCACATCAGGATGGGGGTGATTAAACGCATTGCCATAACCAGCACTGAAAATCACAATCTCAGGCCGAATCTTTTGTAAAAACAAGCTACTGCTTGAAAACCGGCTGCCATGATGGGCTGCTATCAACCATGTAAGTGGTTTCTCAATGGGCAAACGATGCTCTGCCTGCCATCCTATATCTCCCGGAATTAATAATCGGCAGAGTCCAGACTCGACCAACAGCACGCAGGATCTGTCATTATCCAACTTACCCTGACTACCAGAAAGAAAAGTAAACTGAACATTATCGATAGACCAGCTTTGCCCTGGAGAGCATTGAGAGTGTTCATACTCAACATCGAAGGATGTGGTTAATTTCTGGACCTCATATTCCTGTGCAAGATATTTAAAACCGCCAGTATGATCATTGTCATTATGACTAAGAACAACTCTATCGATTTCTGAAACCCCTTTCTGGCGAAAATGAGGTTCAATCGCCCTTTGAAATGCACTACCCCCTGTACGATACGATGGTCCGGTATCATAAAGAAGATGATAATCCCCTACTTCGATAAGTACGGCTAATCCCTGGCCCACGTCGTATACCCACACCTTTAAAAGATCTGATGAAGAACGATCAATACCCACAAACACCGGAATAACCAAAAACAAAGCAAGAGTTTTTGGCAGGAATCCTATAGGAAAAAGCATTAATGCGGCTGCCATCCCCAATAAAAAAACCGCCGTATAAGAGATTCCGTTCATCTCAACATATGCCCAATCAACTGAACTACTGATCTCAACCAACCACCAAAAAACTTGTACAAGCAGATCCACCAACGGACTGAATAATCCATCAGATAAAAGATTTAGGAATTCGATCGGAACAATCAGAGAAACAAGCGGTATGGCTAGGATATTTACCAAAGGAGCTATCAGGGAAAAACCAGAAAAGAAAATCAAATACAAAGGAAGCATACCAACCAACAAGAGGAACTGTAATTTAATTCCATCCTGCCAGCGAAAACGATAAACCTGTCCGCACCAGATCAAACATGCGACGGCCCCAAACGAAAGCCAAAAACCGGTTTCCCAAATAGCCAAAGGCGAAAAAACCAAAACGACTGTCATTGCCATCCACCATCGAGTCCAATGACCGAGAAGAAAAAGCCTCCAACCAGATAACAGCAAAGCAGCTACCATAATGAATGCCCGCTGGGTTGGTAGCTCTGCTCCGGCAGTCAGCATATACGCAGCTGACAATATCAGTGCAAATAGGTAAGGGATCTCTCTTTGATATTTAAAAAATAAGCATCCGATCAGCCTACCCAGCATCCAGCCTACATACGCCATGAAGCCAATGTGTAGCCCGCTGATAACTGCCAAATGAACTGTGCCACTTGCTCTTAAAAGATCCCATTCGTCAGAACTCAGTAACTGTTTATCACCGGTTATTAATGCAGAAAGCAGGGCCTTTTCCCGTCTTGATTCATGCTGACTAATAATCTCAGCATTTATGGTCTGTCTAAAACTGGAAACAGATAATAAAGGTTCATGTACGATAGCCTTTACTGAACGTACATAACCCGTTGCGTCTATTTTCCGGACTAACAACCAGCGTTCATAATCAAAACCCTCAGGGTTAATCAAACCATGCGGAGGCTTTAACCTAACCTCCAGACTTAGTTGCTGACCACTTTTTAACTCCGTATTTGGGTTAAACCAGCTCAGTCGAATATTTCTCAGTTCTGGTAACTTTTCTTTACTATCTATTAGTGGCGTTAATTCTGTTACTTTCAGTATGAACCGAGAGGTTCCATCTTTAGTTTGCGGGATACCTGTAACTACGCCATTCACATTCCAGTCACTGCGCAAGAAATTTTCAGATAAGCGATGGTCCAGCTGCCAATACCCCCAACAGGTGGTGTACAGGAACCCGAGAAGCAATGCGCATAACGGCAATCGTTTTGGGATAGATTTACATAAGAGTGCACCGATAATTAGTAATGCAATACAAATGCAACCAAATACAGGTATAAGTTCTTGTTGCCAGGTAGCACAAACAACACCAACAACAAAACAGATCATCCATGATCTCATCCTTTAGTTTCCTTGGCTTGGCCAATAGTAAGGGGCATAATACTTAAGGACCTGACCACAAGCGCTGTAGCCGACCATCATGCTTGTATATCAGATAAACAACAGTCCTTGTTTGCTGCCTATAATAAGTAAATCAGAAGATGCCACGCAAACTTATTAAAAAGTACATGCCAGATGAGAAAAAGCTCAAACAAAATAAATATTTGAGCTGGTTAGGCAGTTATATTCATGACCCTAACCTTTGGCATTTGACACGAAAATCAGTTTCGCGAGCGTTTCTGATAGGGCTTTTTTGTGCCTTTCTGCCAATACCTTTGCAGATGTTACTTGTTGCTATGCTTGCAATCGTTATTCACAGCAACCTTCCAATTTCCATCGGACTTGTTTGGCTGACAAATCCTCTCACTATGCCCCCCATATTTTATTTCACCTATACGGTAGGAGATTTTTTTATAGGTAAAGGTGAAACAATTGAGTTTGAAATGACGATGGAATGGCTAAGTTCCAGTATTACACAGATATGGTGGCCACTTCTGTTTGGCTCATTACTCTGCGGATTGGTTTTTGGCATTGCGGGATATTTTACGATTCAGTGGTTCTGGGCATGGCATGTTAATCGCAGCTGGAAACGTAGAAGCAATAAAAACAACACACGTTAAAACAGCATCAACAAGACACTAACTTACCATCTACCAGTTCCAGAACACGGCCGGTTTTATTTGCCAATTCAGAATCATGAGTCACTAACACAAACGCGATACTATATTCGCTATTCAACTTATCAATCAGTGCCTGAACACTCTGTGCAGTTGCTCTATCCAAATTACCGGTAGGCTCATCCATCAAGACCACAGATGGTTTGCCAATCAATGCACGAGCTATAGCCACGCGCTGACGCTCTCCACCACTCAACTGTGCAGGTTTATGTGTAAGGCGATCAGACAGTCCTACAGCTGACAGAATCTCCCGAGCCTGGTTATTGACTTCAGAAATAGGAGTTTCCCGCATCAGCAGAGGCATGGATACATTTTCCAATGCGGAAAATTCAGGTAGCAAGTGATGAAACTGATAAACAAAACCCAGAGTTTTATTTCTTATTTCTGCCCGTCGCTGCTCATTGCCTGCATGTAGATTCTCTCCGTTGATTGATACCAATCCAGAGGTCGGAGAATCCAACCCACCCAAAATGTTAAGTAGTGTGCTTTTACCGGATCCGGACGAACCTATGATCGCTAACTGTTCGCCTTTAGACAGAGAAAAATCGAGGTCCGCAAGAACGGTAACCTCAGTGCCGGCATCTTTATATGTTTTTGCAACGGATTCTGCTTTAAGCACAAAATCACTCATAACGCAGTGCCTCAGCCGGATGAGTTTTTGATGCCCGCCATGCAGGATATATCGTCGCTAAGAAACTGATCGTCAGAGCGGTACAGGTTATGACTGCGACATCAGAAAATTGCAACTCAGAAGGAAGGTAACTGATGAAGTATACGTCTGCATTCAGGAACTGGATATTGAGCACATGCTCTACCCAGGCAATGAGATCAGAAATAGTTAACGCAAGAGTCACCCCCAGAATGGTCCCCAACAGCGTTCCTAAAACGCCGATAACCGTTCCCTGAACCATAAAAATACGCATGATTCTTCCCGGAGTTGCTCCCAATGTTCTTAAAATGGCTACATCAGCTTTCTTATCCGTTACGACCATAATCAGGGTAGAAACAATATTAAATGCAGCCACTAAAACAATCAGGAACAGCAACAAGCCAATCATCTTTTTCTCTAGCTGAATCGCCTGAAAAAGATTGCCATGTGTACGGGTCCAGTCACTCGCACGGAAATAACCTTCAAGATTATTCGCAATTTCTAGTGATTTTTGCGGCGCGGCAAAAAGGTCATCAAATTTCAAACGAATGCCTTCCACCTCGTCACCTAAACGTTTGATCTTTGCTGCATCTTTTAAACTGATATATGCAAGATTCGCATCGAGCTCAGCTCCAACTTCAAAGATGCCTACCACAACAAAACGCTTAAGTCTGGGAACCACTCCAGCAACACTAACAGACGCTTCAGGCAAAACTAAAGTGACTTTATCGCCGATTTGAGCGCCCAGATACCTGGCCAGTAAATCGCCTAACACAATACCAAAACGTTGTTCGTTCAGTGCCGACAAAGACCCTTGAGTAATATGATTACCCAGAATAGACACCTTAGTTTCCAGGGATGGATCTATACCGTTAAGAAGTGCGCCTCTGACAACTCCTCGGCTGGTCAGCATGCCTTGAGCCTGTATGAAAGGGGCTGCGGCTATAACATCAGGATGAGCTTCCAGTTTTTCTAATAAATCAGGCCAGTTTTTAATTGTCTGGCCATAACCATTAATAGAAGCATGTGGAACCATGCCAAGGATTCTTTGTTTTAATTCACGGTCAAAGCCATTCATCACGGAAAGCACAACTATTAGCGCCGCCACACCGAGCATCAAACCCAACATTGATGCCAGAGAGATAAATGATATGAAATGATTGCTTCGCTTAGCAGCGGTATAACGCAATCCAATAAACAAAGATAAGGGCTTAAACATGGCCGCGATTAAAGCATAGAAACCATGATGAGTAAAAATAACAATTCATTACTTCACTTAGACATTGATATTTTCCTTTGCGGACTAAACCAACGTGCTACCGGATAAGTGGAATAACCAACTTTAAAACAGATCTTAGATGTCATTTACTCCCCCCTTTATCCAAAAAAATCTGCAACTCTTCTGGTGAATCAATATCCCATTCAGCGCTGGGTATCGAAATAGCTTTGATATCAAACTCAGCATTGTACAGCATATTTTTTGCACCTCTATCCCCACTCAACTGCGCCAGCTGTCCAAATACCGATCTATTAAAAATAGCAGGTGCTCCATTCTTTCCTGCGTAGAGAGAACAAACAATATCGTGTTGTTTATAAGTACGAGCCAAACAGCCCAGATCTTCACTTCTGACTGCAACCTGATCTGCTAACATCACCAGTAAGCCATCAGCCTCATCTGGAATATGCTTTACCGCAAAAGCTATTGAATTACCTAACCCCTGGGACCAGTCAGGGTTAAATAACAAAGGGTGTTCATTTACAGTGCCTTTCTGAACTGCATTCTGAATCTGCTGATGCCATGCGCCGGTAATAACGCCAATGGCTCCCTTTTGTCCAACTAACTGTTCAGCTTTTGTAATTGCAAGCTGAAGAACGGTTACGCCATCCACCTCAGCCAACAGTTTGCATCCACCAAAGCGTTTACTCTCCCCTGCTGCCATGACCACTATGTATAGCATCAGGCTGCTTGCTCCTCTTTAGAAAAGGATTTAGGTGACCTTTGTTGTTGAGAGTGCATCTGATGGCACTCTGATAGGATTGAAAGCGCAATGCTCTCTGGCAGCTCACCACCAATATCCAGACCCGCAGGACCGGCAAGCGGCTGCACCAGCTCTGCTTCTGATAAACCCGCCTGAGTCAGTACCTTCTCTTTTCGGTTCACTGGACCTAACAATGCCATAAAGTGAATACCCGAACCGTTTAAAGCTTTTACAGCCGCAGCATCCAGCTCAATGTTATGGGTCATCACCACAGCCATATCTACCTTCTCTGCTTCTACAAAAACGGATAACTGTTCAGTTGTATCCTTGAGCAGGTACTCCGCCTCCATAAAGAATTCACGTCGGGCATTGGCAGGTCTTGGGTCCCAGACACTTACTGTCCAGCCCAACTGTTTTGCCATTGCGGTAACCGGGCGCGCATCCACTCCGCCACCCGCAATCAACAGATGAGGTTCTGGTTCAACCACCGTTTCAAACCAGCTGCTACCAGCATGAACAGAGATTTTTGAAACCGCGTGGGCTTTTGCTGCCGGGTTTAATAGATCAAAACGGGCTTGAGTGTTGGGGCCGCGGCTTAGATTAGAGCTGTCCGGTATCAATTGAGAGAAACGCGCGGTTTTTCTACCAGCTAATGCCACCCTGAGTAGCTTGAGTTGCTGATAGTTATTATCGGCATGAACCGGGTGCAGCATGATGTGTACGGTTCCACCACAACCAATGCCCAGATGAAACGCCAGATCATCTTCATCACTGCCGTCGTAACAGAGTGAAGTGGGCTGTCCGGTTTGCATAACTTTGCGGGCGTGAGTCTGGATATCTGATTCCAGACAGCCGCCGCTGAGCATGCCAAACTGCTGTCCCAGACTGTTGAACAGCATCATTGCACCGGCTTTGCGGTAACAGGGGCCTTCTGTTTTATACACTGTGCCCAGCACCCACTCGCAGCTGTCACGTTGCGGGTACCATTGTTCCAGTAAAGCAGATAGTTGATTAGCCATAATCTTCTCCTGTTCGGAGGAATCAGAGCCCGGAACCCGGGCCCTTTGATTTCCGTTTAGCCTTTATCTACTTGCAGTGGCAGTTTATTGAACTCCTGCCCGGTTAAGGCATAAAGTGCGTTTGCCACTGCTGGAGCAATGGGTGGTGTACCCGGTTCCCCCACCCCGGTTGGTGCTTCTGCGGAAGGCATAATATGCACCTCAATCTCCGGCATCTGGTCAATCCGCAACACCTGATAATCATGGAAGTTGGATTGCACAACCTTACCTTTATCCAACGTAATTTCGCTCATCATGACCGGTGACAGACCATAACCTATGCAGCTTTCCATCTGAGCTTTGATAATGTCGGGGTTCACAGCGATGCCACAGTCCACAGCACAGACGACTTTCTCGACTTTGTATCCATCCGCTTGTAATGAGACTTCAGCCACTTCAGCCACATAGCTGTTAAAGGATTCATGCACAGCGACTCCCATGGCATGACCTTTGGGCAGCTCCTTGCCCCAGCCGGCTTTTTCTGCAGCGAGTTTAAGAACACCGGCATGACGAGGATGATCTTTGAGTAACTGTAACCGCCATTCAACCGGATCTTTGCCAGCGGCTTTAGCCAGACGATCAAAAAACACTTCGGTGGAAAATGCAGTATGTGTATGTCCTACTGAACGCCACCACTGCACCGTGATCGGTAGTTTCACCGTATGCAGATCCACATGCATATTGGGTATCTGATATGGCAATGTTGAAGCACCCTCTACTGAGGTTTTATCGACGCCATCCTTAACCAGAAATCCTTCAAATGCGGTACCACCCGCAATGGACTGACCGACAATACGCTGTTCCCAGGCTGTCAGATTGCCCTCTTTATCCAGCGCTGCCCGCACTTTGTGGAAGTACATAGGGCGGTAGTAACCCACCTGTGTATCATCCTCACGGGACCAGACCAGCTTCACCGGAATTCCTGGTTTAGCTTTGGCGATATGCACGGTTTCCAGAACGTAATCTGAATGTGGATTGGCCCGGCGGCCGAAACTGCCACCAGCGAAGAGCATATTGATTTTTACCTGTTCCGGCTTCAGCCCCAGCAAACCGGCAACTGCGTGTTGATCACCAGTATGTAGCTGTTCACCGTTCCACAGCTCACAGCCCTCGTCGGTGATCTGTGCAACACAGTTCATCGGTTCCATTGTGGCGTGTGCCAGATAGGGAAATTCAAACCCGGCTTCAAGTACTGTTTCCGCTTCAGCAATAGCCTTTGAGCTGTCACCATCGTTCCTGGCGGGCAGGCCCGGAGTTTTTGCCAGCTCTTTAAAATCAGCCATAAGATCTGCACTGCTTTTCATCAGTGCAGCAGACTCATCCCAGTTAATCTGTAACTGATCACGACCTTTCTTGGCACTCCAGAAATCTGTTGCCAGCACTGCGACACCGGTCGGGATAGCGATCACATCGACTACCCCTTTTACCTGTTTAGCTTTAGAGGCATCAAATGAGTCCAGCTTAGCACCAAAGCGTGGTGCATGAGCTACCACAGCGGTGAGCATGCCATCCAGTTTAATATCCTGAGTGAAGATCGCACTGCCATCGGTTTTACCAACATCCTTACGGGAAACCTTTCGACCGATTAAACGAAAATCCTTAGGGTTTTTCAGCTCCAGTTCCTCAAAGGCAGGCAGGGGTTGCTTGGCGGCAAGCTCTGCCAGTTGTCCAAAACCGGCTTTTCTACCCGATGCATGGCTGACAATTCCGTTTTCCACCCGGATCTCAGCAGCGGGCAGTTTCCAGCTTTGGGCAGCGGCGGCGATCAGCATCGCTTTTGCGGTAGCTCCGGCTATGCGCATCTGTTCAAAGGAGTTGGCAATGGCAGAACTGCCGCCCGTGCCCTGTGCGCCCCAGAACAGATTTTTATACTTGGCCGCATCAGCAGGGGCGCCTTCTGCGAAAACATCGTCCCAGTTCGCGTCCAGCTCCTCAGCCACAAGAGTTGCTAGACCGGTGTAAGTACCCTGCCCCATTTCGAGGTGTTTCATCACCACGTGAACTTTGCCTTCGCTGTCTATTTTTACAAAAGCATTGGGCTGGAACTGGCCTGCGGGATTAATTGAATCTGGTGTTTTTTCTGCAGCGATAACCGGAATACTGACACCCAGTGTTAAACCTGCACCGGAGCCCGCCAGCAGTTTAAGGAATGTTCTGCGGCTGGTTGCCGCTACACCGCGCTGTTTATTTAATCGGTTAAACATTCTGATCACCCTAAAGATTTAGCAGCTGATTTAATGGCTGAACGGATACGAACATAAGTTGCGCAACGGCAGACATTCCCTTTCATGGCAGCGTCAATATCTGCATCACTTGGGTTGGAATTTGACTCCAGCAAAGCGGTTGCCGACATAATTTGTCCGGACTGACAGTATCCGCACTGCGGCACCTGAAGGTCGGTCCAAGCATCCTGCACCGCTTTTGCAGCTTTGGATTGGATGCCTTCGATGGTGGTAATTTGTTTACCCGCAACCGCAGAAATAGGGGTAGAGCAGGAACGGATCGGGCTGTTATTTACATGGACAGTACAGGCACCACACATAGAGATTCCGCAACCAAACTTTGTACCTGTAAGTTCGATGTGGTCCCTTAACGCCCATAACAAAGGGGTATCTGGTTCCGCATCGACGATAAAGTCCTCTCCATTGACGTTGAGGGTAACTGACATGGCTCTTTCCTCCGGGCCCTTTCCAGGCTTCTGTGCAAAAGTCATATAACTATGGTGCTCTAAAGGAATTAACGTTAATGCGATTCTACGAACTACTTGCACAAAACTACGGAACCTTTGCTTTAAGTGGCGAAAATCCTGAATTCAGTGCCATAATCCTATGAGTATTTTTGATGGAGGTGATCTGCTGTGTCCCATAAATCCAGTCTGGCAAAGGCGATTGATAGTAATTGTCATGAAGATGGCATCACCGAAACCAGCATACCGGGCTTAAAGTTATATCGCTCTGAGATCTGCATTAATCGTCGCCCTGTGGTCTACCATCCTGCGATCTGTCTGGTTGCACAGGGCCAAAAGAATATGCACTACGGTGATGTGACCTGCAGCTACGACCCGGATAACTATCTGATTAACTCTTTAACTATTCCGGTTGAAGCAGAAGTTCTGGACGCCTCGGATGACGCACCCTATCTTGGCCTTAGCCTGCAGATTGATAGCTACCTTATCGGCCAGTT
>JBOEGV010000047.1:0-44206 GCA_050633605.1 Neptuniibacter sp.
TTGCATCGAATCCAGCCCAAAACTGTTCGCTGGTTACGCCAGTGCCTGGCAGTGCTTCGTTGTTAACGAAATCGTAAAGAGATTGTGCAACCTGCAGGCCGCCGCTCTGTACCCTTTGACTCATAATATATGCCCCAGTCTCTTTTCTGACAGTCCCGGTGCGAGGCAGCCGTGAACTGGTATTTAGCTGTAAATCTTGTACAGCAGACTCTGTGCGTAGCTAAAATCTCGCACGCTGCGTACATTGTCGCTCAAGTCACCCTAAAAGTACGATAAATAGGTTTTATGTTTGGTATTGATCTTATGAATTGGGTGCTAGTGATCCATTCAACAAAATTATAAGACTGAGCCTTTGTTACTCATATCGCTTTGAATCAACTAGAGTTATAGATGTATCCAGTGTTTTGAGTATTTATGGCTCATTTTGATCGCGACTTATTAATAAAAAGCCTGGAGACGTTTTTAAAAGCGCCCAAAGGCATTCCAAATGGTGAGGTGAGTTCTTACCTACGTCACTATCATCTCTACGATTTAGCCAGTTCTGGCGTTTACCGTATTGGCAGAATGGTGCTGGATGATGTTGCCGTGACTCTGCAGCTTTTCCAGCAAAGGGATATAGTCAGTACGAAAGGGCTGGTGATTGTCTGCCATGGGTATATGGATCACGTAGGTTTATATAGTCATCTGATCACTGCGCTTCATCAGGACGGTTTTGATGTGCTCTGTTATGACATGAGCGGCCACGGACTGTCGGATGGTGACCCTTTGGCTGTAAATGATTTTGAGCATTATGCGCTGCAATTGGATGCTGTTATCAAGTATGTCAAAACGGCAGGCACAGGCCCGATCCATTTGATTGGTCAAAGCACGGGAGGGGCTGTCATCTGTGCTCAGCACCTTTTATTGGAAGCACCACAGACATTATCTGGAGGGAAGAGAATCCTGTTGGCACCTTTGGTTCGCCCGTCCATGTGGAGATCAATCCAAAGGCGATTCCGTTGGCTTAAATATGTGATAAGGAGAGTACCAAGGCGATACAGCCGTAGTTCTCATGATCATGATTTTGTGACTTTTCTTGCTGAGAACGATCCTCTTCAGCACACTGAGATTCCAGTTAGCTGGATAGGTGCAATGTTGGCTTGGGGTGATTGGTTGGAACAGCAAGAACCTTCATCAGAACCTGTATATATTGCGCAAGGTACTGAAGATAAAACCGTTGATTGGAAACATAATCTGCAAGTATTAAAGGCGGTTTATCCGAATAGTCAGGTGATGATGATTAAAAATGCGCGTCATCATTTGGTGAATGAATCCGATCAGTATTTAAACCCGGTACTAAAATTTATATCTTCTGTTTTACAATCGCCTTGAAACGGAAAATAAAAAGGCCGCATGAGCGGCCTTTTTTATTCTAAATTGTCTTAAAACAAACGGCGGCAGCGAATGGTGCCTTCGATCTGTTTCAGGTTTTCCAAAGCTACTTTAGAACAGTCCGCATCCACATCTACAACTACGTAACCCACTTTTTCATTGGTTTGTAGGTACTGGCCGCTAATATTGATGCTGTATTCAGAGAAAACGTTATTAATAGCTGACAATACACCTGGCACGTTGTTGTGAACGTGCAGCAGACGGTGAACATCTGGATGCTCTGGCAGTGCAACTTCTGGAAAGTTAACAGAAGTGATAGAAGAACCATTATCACTGTACTTGATCAGTTTCTCAGAGACTTCATAGCCGATGTTTTCCTGAGCTTCCATAGTGGAACCACCCACGTGCGGAGTCAGGATAACGTTGTCGAATTCACGTAGAGGAGAGATAAACTCATCATTGTTGGTACGCGGTTCTACAGGGAATACATCGATCGCTGCACCCAGTAGACGACCAGAATCCAGTGCTTTACACAGGTCATCGATCACTACAACAGTGCCGCGAGCAGCGTTCAGGAAGATGGAGCCCTGCTTCATCTCATTGAATTGAGCTTCAGCCATCATATCTTTAGTGGATGGTGTTTCCGGAACATGCAGAGATACGATGTCGCTTATGTTCAGCAGCTCTTTCATGGAGCCTACTTGGGTAGCATTGCCTAGAGGTAGTTTGGTTACTACATCGTAGAAGTAAACATCCATGCCCAGAGATTCAGCGATAACACTTAGCTGAGAACCGATGCTTCCGTAACCGACAATACCCAGTTTTTTGCCGCGAATTTCATAAGAGTTTTTAGCTGATTTCTGCCATTCACCACGATGAGCTTTAGCATTTTTCTCAGCAACACCACGCAACAACAAAATTGCTTCCGCGATAACCAGCTCGGCAACAGAGCGAGTGTTGGAGAAGGGGGCATTGAAAACCGCAACGCCGCGCATGGTTGCTGCTTCCAGATCAACCTGATTGGTCCCGATACAGAAACAACCAACTGCAACCAGTTTTTCAGCTGCTTCGAATACCTGAGCAGTCAGTTGGGTGCGGGAACGAATACCGATGAAGTGAACATCTTTTACTCGCTCGATCAGTTCCTCTTCTGGCAAAGAGCCAGTTAGAAATTCGATATTGGTGTAACCATTCTGATTAAAAGTGTCCACCGCAGACTGGTGTACGCCTTCCAGCAACAGAATCTTGATTTTGCTTTTATCAAGAGAGGTTGTTTGACTCATGGTGTGCAGCTCTTTATTTGCGTGGCGGGTTCCTTTCAGAGGAGTGCCACAGGATTAATCGCTAAAAATGAAAGCGCGAATATTAGCACATGGAAAGTTGAAAAGGATGAATGTTCCTGCGGATTCGGTGGAAAAATATTCAACTTGAGTTGAGGGAGATTCAGGGGGACAGAATTGATTCTGTCCCTCAGCATTACGAATATGGGTTAACCGTAGATGCACAGGTAGGAAGTTGCCTGCTCAACCTTAAGTTGGAAGCTTTTGTTGGCAGCAACTTTGAACTCAGTACCTGCTGGGTAAGCCTGAAACTCATCACTTTCTGGCAGTTTCACGATGAGTTCGCCACTGGTAACTTTCATCAGTTCATCTTCGCTTGTGCCAAACTCATATTCGCCCGGAGCCATAACGCCTGCAGTGACTTTACCTTCTGAGTTTTCAAAACCGATGGATTTAACGGTACCGTCGAAGTATTCATTTACGTTCAACATAATGTGATCTCCTGAAATTTGCGCGAATCATAGAGATAAAAGTAGATGGCTTCAAGTTTGCAGCTTATCGCTACGCTTTGTTGCTATGTTCAATGACGAAATCAACGAATTTTCGATTTGCCTGAGATAGGTAGCCGTCTTTACGCCATGCAATCGATAAATCCAGCCAAACCGGTTTGGTAAATGGGCGGGCGACTAAGTCTGGCTCATCCTGAATGACCATCTCCATTAGCGTTGAGATGGCAAAGCCCTGCTTAACAATGGATTTTATCAGTGGGATTAGATTGGTTTCGAAGCTGATTTTAGGTGTAACCCCCACTTCAGAAGATAAGCGATCTACAACATTGCGATGGAAAAAACCGGTGTTGAACATGACAAGTTCTTCAGAAAACAACTGAGCATATTCAATATTCTTTAGCGCTGCAAAGGGATGCTCTTTTGGGCAAATGACGGTCATTTGTTCACGTAAAAATACCTCGGCTTGTAAGGATGCCGGAGTCGCTTGATCCACAATGACGGCCAGGTCGAGTTCACCTTTCTCCAGAAGTTGTTGAAGTTCATCTGCACCGCGATCAATAACGGTTAAGGTGAGCTGTGGATGACAGTGACGAAATGCCATAAGAATCGGAGGGAAGTAATAGGACCCCAGCATGCTCGGGATACCCACGCGTACTTCCCCTTTGAGTAACCCTTTAAGCTCTCGCATTTCTAGCAAGGCATCTTCTGCCGCTTGCAGGATACGGCAGGCATGTTTGTATAAATGTTCACCTTCATCGGTCAGGCTTACCTTGCGTTCTTTCCTGTGCAGCAGTGTTAATTCAAGTTCTGATTCTAGTTTTTGTATAGCCATGCTGATTGCCGGTTGTGCAATATGCAATTGCTGTGCAGCTTTGGTAAAGCTGTGCTGATCGGCAACGGTTTTAAAGTAGCGTAGGTGTTTTATGTCCATGTATAAGATTTTCTTATTAAATTAATAAGAAGTATATATTTATATTATGAGATTTCGGTTGTTATGGTTGCCGTTCACTTATGTTGGGTAGGGCAAGAAATGATCGAACATTATTCTCCGCAGTTCTGGCGTGCGACACTGGCTCTGTGCTTGGGCTCGTTCATGATCTTTGCCAATGTGTATGTTGTTCAGCCTCTACTGCCTATGTTGGCAGAACAGTATCAATTAGGCACCTTGGAAGTTGGCTTGAGTTGCACTGTGACCACTCTGACTTTAGGACTTTCTCTGCTTATTTTTGGGCCGCTATCCGATGTTTTAGGGCGTAACCTACTGATGCTAATTACCATGTGTGGTGTTGTGTTCTGTACGTTCTCATTATCTATGGTTGAGACCTTTACTCAGTTGTTATGTCTGAGAGCATTGCAGGGTTTTTTCCTGGCAGGCCTTCCTGCCATTGCTATCGCATATATGGGAGATGAATTCAGCAAGAAAGCTCTAATTTCAGCGGTAGGAATATACATCAGTGCAAACTCTTTGGGGGGGATCGGAGGCCGATTGATAGGAGGTTTTTTTGGCGATTGGTTGGGGTGGCAGGAAGCTTTTTTGTGTATGAGTCTGATTAGTTTTGTTTGTTTAAGTGTGTTTGTCTGGCTATTACCAGCTTCTGAGAATTTTAATGCACAACCCTTTAAATTTAAGCAGATGTTCAAAGATGCATTAGATCATTTGAGCAACCCTTTGTTGCTGATAGCGTATTTAATAGGTGGGTTTAACTTCTTTATCTTTCTTAATCAGTACAGCTACGCCACATTTATGCTTGCGGCTGAGCCTTATGGGCTACCTGCCAGCCTTCTAGGGATGTTATTTCTCACTTACCTTAGCGGAACTTTTGGTTCGTATATATCAAGTCGTTTGATATCGATATTACCCCAGCCCTTGGTGATTGCAGCAGGTGTCTCCTGCCTCATGTTTGGTTCTTTATTTACGCTTCAGGGTAGTATTCCTGCAATAGTGGGAGGGTTTCTGGTCAACGCATTTGGGTTCTTTTTAGCGCACTCAAGTGCCAGTAGTTGGGTCAACCGGACTGCGACCCATTCCAAGGCCACCGCCTCATCTATTTATCTGGTGTTTTATTATTTAGGGGCGAGTTCTGGGGGACTCTATCTAGATCCCTTCTGGCAGTGGCAGGCATGGGGTGGGGTGATAATGGGTTCTTTACTGGTTTTTTTCATGACATTTTCTTTGGCAGTGTTTCTTCATATTAAGTCATCTCCGACTGGTTCATCGTTTCTGTGCAGGTTAACATCGGTGTCAGTTAAGAAATTCAGGAGCAAAGATGGGATATCAACACCGTTATCACGAAGGGGAACTGGCAGAACTACCATTGGGTAAAGTGGTATGTGTCGGTCGTAACTATGCTGACCATGCTGCAGAATTGAATAACCCGATACCCACCGAGCCGATGTTGTTTATCAAGCCTGCCACTAGTGTTATTGAGATGGAAACCCCCTTTGCCGTTCCTGAAGGGTTAGGAAGTGTTCACTTCGAAACGGAAATGGCAATACTCATAGGCGCTGAGCTCTCTAAAGTTACTGCAGCGGAGGTTGAGGCTGCAATTGTGGGTGTCGGTCTGGGTCTGGATCTGACTCTGCGTGATCTGCAAAGTAAGCTAAAAGAGAAAGGGCACCCTTGGGAAAAGGCTAAGGCGTTTGATGGTTCCTGTCCTCTGTCCAGCTTCATTAAACCTGAACGGGTGGATGATATTCAGGACGTGGATATCAAACTGACCGTCAATGGCGAAATTCGTCAACAGGGTAATAGCTCTCATATGCTAAATCAGGTTCTGCCTCTGATCAGCTACATCAGCCAGTTTTTTACCTTAGTGCCGGGAGATGTCGTGCTGACTGGTACACCTGCGGGGGTGGGGCCTATTCACTCTGGGGATCAGCTGCTAGTCGAATTGGGTGATATGATCTCTGTAGTCACTCAAGCCGAGTAAGCTTTTGTGCTTAGACTTCAGTTCATAATTATTATTTCGCTGCTTACCTTGCCTCTGCAGGCTGAGGTGATTCGCTGGCCGGAGCCCACGTTTATCTCCCAGGCGTTCAAAGAGATTGCTTTGCGCAATGAATATAGTCTTCAAGGTAATTTTGTTCGAAAGTGGAATTCACCGATGAATATGTGGATTGATCATCAGGTAGGTGACCAGATGATGCATACCGATCTGATCCGGATGCATATTCAGCATTTAACCAAAATCACCGGCCATAAAATCAATCTGGTCAAAAAAGAGAAGCAGGCCAACTTCAAGATTATTCTTACCCGTCAGAGTTTGTGGAAAAGTCAGGTGGAAAAGTTCTTTGGAAAAGGGGCTGTGGAGCATACACAAGAGGCTGTGTGTATGGCTAATTTCAGAGTGAATGGTCATTATGAAATACAATCAGCCACAGTTATTATTCCGGTTGATCAGGCGCGTATGCATGGCAAATTGGTCAGCTGTATTGTTGAAGAAATTACTCAGGTAATGGGACTTCCGAATGATTCGGAAAAAGTTTTTCCCTCTATTTTTAATGATAAAACTCCAGAGCAACTTTTAACTGGGCTGGACTATTTATTATTAAAAATACTTTACAGTCAAAATATCAAAGCCGGTATGTCGACTGCTGAGGCGTTGCCTAAGGTACAGGATTTAATTCGGAACTGGCAGAAAAACGGTACAATTCAGGCGGCTGAAAAAGAAGTAAGGCTAGGTGAGCTTTATCCACTACTGGGTTATTAAGGATTTAACATGCTTTGGGTAAAAACGTTTCATATTCTGGCAATGACCAGTTGGATGGCAGGAATTTTTTATCTGCCTCGCATCTTTGTGCATTACGTTGAAGGACGAGAGGCAGGTCAGGACGTAAACCGTCTCGAGATTATGGCCGGTAAGCTCTATAGCTTTATGTCGATCATGGCGCTATTTACTCTTGGTTTAGGGTTCTGGTTGTGGCTTGGTTTTGGTTTTAGTGGTGGCTGGTTACATGCCAAACTGTTTTTTGTTGTGCTGCTGATTGGTTATCACCACTGGTGCAAGGCTTATCTGAAGAAAATGCGAGCGGGTAAGTTGGATAAGAGCGGTCGGTATTTTCGCCTATTCAACGAATTGCCATTACTTATCTTTATTCCGATTCTGATATTTGTGGTAGTTAAACCGTTTTAACCGACATTCTGGCTTCTATCCTTGCAGCTAAACGTTCCACTCTTTCGTGAAGAGCTTCAACTTCATGGCAGAAGCTCTCTGTTTCCGGGCGGGTTGGAACAAGGCGTGCTTCTTCCTTAATATACTCATCCAGATTATGTAAAAGGCTGCTTCCAGAATTTTGGTACCACTGGGCTTTCCATGCAGTGAAAAGTGCTATCTGATGCGCTGGCAGGTCGCCAATAACATCGCCTAGCATAGCTTCCCAGTCGATCTGGGCTTCAGATATGATCTCCTGAAATCGAGTTGCCAGGGTGCTGTCACCGATGATCTGTATTGTCTTGCCAAACATGGCAGATGTTTTGTCTTTAGTTGTCAGTAAACGTATAAAATCGGTAATACTGCCTTTCAGAATGGTATCTGGAGCATCGTTGTATGTGGCCTGTATCTGAATCCCGTCGGAGTTTGGTAGCAGATAGAGTGTCAGTTCTGGGAAGGTACTTTCTATCGCAATTACTTTTCCACTGAGCAGACCCAGATTGTGCAAGGTAACAGGGTCGCGTTTAATACACTGATTGCAGAACTCTTCAGCTGTAGTAAAAAATGAGGTCTGCAACATTTCAATCATCAAACGATTTCCTTAAGGCTTGATACCAGTGTGAAGGGCAACAATGCCGCCTGTCATATTCTGGTACTTACAGTTTGTAAGTCCGGCCTCCTGCATCATGCCTTTCAGGGTTTCCTGATCAGGGTGCATACGAATAGACTCTGCAAGATAACGATAGCTTTCGGCATCACCCGCTATAGCTGAGCCCATCTGCGGCAGGATGTTGAACGAATAGAAGTCGTAGGCTTTGGTCAATAGTGGGTTTTTGGTTTTGGAAAACTCCAGTACCATCAGCTTCCCACCCGGTTTAAGAACCCGGGCCATAGAGCGTAAAGCAGCATCTTTATCAGTTACGTTTCGCAAGCCAAAAGCAATAGTGATGACATCAAAGGTGTTGTCAGGGAAGGGTAAGCATTCGGCATTGGCCTGTACAAATTCGACATTACCCGTTACGCCTTTATCGAGTAGTTTGTCACGACCGACTTTCAGCATGGAATCATTTATATCTGCCAGTACTACTTTCCCTGTAGGCCCGACCAGACGGGAAAAACGCATGGTCAGATCACCAGTGCCGCCAGCGATATCCAGAACTGAGTTGCCTGTGCGAACACCACTTTGCTCAATAGTAATACGCTTCCAGAGGCGATGAACTCCACCAGACATCAGGTCGTTCATCAGATCATACTTACCAGCAACGTTGTGGAATACCTCAGCTACCCGTTGAACTTTTTCTTCGGTACGAACATCTTCGTAGCCAAAGTGGGTGGTGTCATTGTTTTGCTGGTCAGCCATGAGGAGGTGTCCTGATAATATTTTGTTGGAACAATTTTACCTGTATGAAAACAGCTTGTCTGCGTTTGCGGAAGAGTTAACGGCCAATTGCAATTAAACCTTCATCGCGACTGGCTCCCGCTTCCTCTAAGTCATGAAGGTATTGTGCCCAGAATTGATCGTGATTGTATGCCAGATCATAGAGGCAATCCCAGGTATAGAGGCCGCTGTCGTGGCCATCATCAAAAACGATTTTCAGAGCATAGTTGCCAGTTGGAATCAGCTCTTTGATCCCAACCAGTTTTTTCCCTGTTTGCAGCACACCGTTCCCAATCCCATGACCACGTACCTCTGCTGAAGGGGAGTGTACCCTGAGGTATTCTGCCGTCAGCTCGAATGATTCATCGTCGTAAGTAAGTTCAAGTGTGCGAGACTTCTGATGCAACCTGATCTGAGTTGGTAAGGGTGCCTGAGACATTTTATGGGCTCCGGATTAGAGTATGTAGTGGCTCAGGTCTTCGTCCTGACTCAACTCACTTAACTGTTGATCAACGAAGGGCTTATCCACAGTAATGGTCTGCCCATTACAATCTGATGCTGAAAATGAAAGCTCTTCCAGTAGACGCTCCATCATTGTATGCAGACGGCGAGCACCAATATTTTCGGTGCTTTCATTGACTTCAAAGGCCAGTTCGGCGACCCGACTGATACCTTCATCTGTAAATAAGACATCAACCCCTTCAGTTTGCAACAGAGCTTTGTATTGTTCTGTCAGGGAGGCATTTGGCTCTTTTAGAATGCGACGGAAATCATCCGGAGTCAGGGCATTCAGTTCCACTCGAATAGGCAGGCGACCCTGAAGTTCAGGAATCAAGTCGGATGGTTTTGAAAGGTGGAAAGCTCCTGAGGCAATAAACAGAATGTGGTCAGTATTAATTGTTCCGTATTTAGTGCTTACCGTGCAGCCCTCGATCAGTGGTAATAAGTCTCTCTGCACGCCTTCACGGGAAACATCGCCACTGCTGTTTGAAGTGCTTTTGCATACCTTATCGATTTCATCCAGAAATACGATGCCGTGTTGTTCAACCAGTTCAACGGCGTTGAGTTTAAGTTCATCTTCTTTAACAAGATTGGCGGCTTCTTCGTCAGTCAGCACTTTGAAAGCGTCCTTGATCTTCATGCGACGCTGTTGTTTTTTTCCGCCACCCATGCCAGAGAACATGCTTTGCAGCTGGTTGGTCATCTCTTCCATGCCAGGTGGCGCCATGATTTCTACACCTACCTGCGGTTGAGAAACTTCAATATCAATTTCTTTATCGTCCAACTGCCCTTCACGGAGTTTTTTACGGAAAACCTGGCGGGTTGAGCTGTCTTCGCGAGCAGGTTCTGCTTCACCAAAGTTGGTGGATCTTGCTGGTGGCAGAAGGGCGTCTAAAATACGTTCTTCCGCTGTTTCTTCAGCTCTGAAACGTACCTTTTCCATCTCCTGCTCACGTAGCATTTTGATAGACATCTCTACAAGATCGCGGATGATAGTTTCAACATCCCGGCCGACGTAACCTACTTCCGTGAACTTTGTTGCTTCAATTTTAATGAAGGGAGCATTAGCGAGTTTGGCCAAACGGCGTGCAATCTCAGTTTTCCCGACACCGGTAGGGCCGATCATCAAGATGTTTTTAGGGGTTACTTCTACACGCAGCTCTTCATCCAGCTGCATACGGCGCCAGCGGTTACGTAAGGCAATCGCAACAGATCGTTTGGCTTCATCCTGGCCAATGATATGTCGATCCAGCTCAGAAACAATCTCGCGTGGGGTCATGTTAGACATCGTTTTCTCCTCAACTGGATCAGGCTACGGAATCTAGCTCTTCAATGGTTAGGTTTTCGTTTGTGAATACGCAAATGCCTGCAGCAATGTTCAGGCTTTTTTCGACAATTTCTTTAGCGCAGAGTTCTGAATTGTCGTTAAGTGCGCGAGCAGCAGCAAGCGCGAAGTTACCACCGGAACCTATAGCAACAATGCCATCTTCAGGTTCAATAACATCGCCACTACCTGAGATAAGGTAGGTTTTTTCTTTATTGGCAACCAGCATTAAAGCCTCGAGGCGACGCAGGACTTTATCACTTCTCCAGTCGCGGGCAAGGTGGATAACAGCATTAATGATATTGCCCTGATGCTTTTCTAACTGAGCCTCAAATAGGTCCCTCAGGGTAATTGCATCCGCAGTTGATCCTGCAAAGCCGGTTATCACACTGTGCTTGGGAAGAAGGCTTACTTTTTTGGCGCTGCCTTTCATTACTGTGTTACCAAGTGATACCTGGCCGTCGCCACCAACAACGACTTTGTCGCCGCGACGAACCGAAACAATCGTAGTCATAACTCTGCTCCTGATGGGAGTTTTATGGTGCCGAATAACGATAAATGGGCACGAATGAATAGTTAATTCAAAGATGGAGCCTGTTATATGAAATTCAAGGCTAATATCAGTAACAGCTACTTCTGTTTGATACGTAGAGGTTGAATATTCTGTTGTACAAGCTTGTCATAAGCCTTTGAAAGTCGGGAGCGGTTTTCAAACGGGCCTAAGCGTACTCTGTACCAGAGAGTGCCGCTATCACTTTTGCTGGTGTCCGTGTGGACATTAGGCAAACCCAGAAGAATCAGTTGTGCCCTCATTCTTTCTGCATCAGCTTTGCTTTTGAATGAGCCTGCCTGCAAAAGGTAGGAGTGCTCGCTTTTGGCGTCTTTTGGTGTGGATTTATAGACATCTACCTTTGGTGCTTCTACCTCGCTTTTTTTCAGCATGTCATAGAATTCAAAACGATTGCCTTCGCTTGAATTGATTGATTTCTCAACCACATTTGGAGGTGGGGTTACAGGGGCAGGTTTTTGTACTTTCTTTTCGGTTGGGTTAGCACTTGTCAAAGGCGTTGTCGCCCTTTCTGGAGCAACCTGAGTCAGAGTGTAAAGCCCATAACCCAGACCCGCGATTAAGAAAAGAGTGATGGCCAGTAGTCCTCGCGGAAAGCGTTTTTTCGCAGGTGCCTTCTTGACAGAAGATCTTGCGCGGCTGGCAGAGGCTTTACCGCGCTTATTTTTGGCGTAATCTTTTCTGGATGCCATAGGTATTACATAATCTCCGGTGCAGACACACCCAGTAGATAGAGACCATTTGCCAGCACATGTCGAACCGCTACTGCCAGAGTTAATCTTGCGTTTCGCAGGTCCGAATCTTCAACCAGTGTTTTTTCTGAATTGTAGTAGGTGTGAAAATCACCTGCTAAGTCGCGCAGATAATTGGCGATCTGATGTGGCTCACGAGCATTGGCGGCGTTTCGTACTACCTCAGGGTAACGCCCAAGGTTCACAACCAGATTTTTCTCAGATTCCAGTTCTAGGTGTTCTAATGCTGCAATGCCGGTTGCTTCATCCCAGCTCAAGCCGTTTTCTTCCAGCTTGCGAAATATTGAACAGACGCGGGCATGGGCATACTGAATGTAGTAAACAGGATTATCAGCAGATTCGGAGCGAGCCAGGTCAATATCGAACGTCAGGTGACTGTCTGATTTGCGTGCAGCCAGGAAGTAGCGGGTTGCATCACGGCCGACCTCTTCAATCAGATCCCGAAGGGTTAAGTAGCTACCGGCACGTTTAGAGATTTTTACCTCTTCTCCGCCTTTCATTACGGTCACCATCTGGTGCAGTACATAGTCTGGCCAGCCTTGTGGTATGTCGGCTTTTAGTGCCTGCAAACCAGCGCGTACGCGGGTGATGGTGCTGTGATGGTCTGCACCCTGTTCGTTAATAACGGTATCAAAACCACGCTGCCATTTGTTCAGGTGGTAAGCAACATCAGGAACAAAGTAGGTGTAGCCACCGTCTTTCTTGCGCATTACACGGTCTTTATCATCACCAAAGTCAGTGGTACGAAGCCATAGCGCGCCATCGTCTTCATAGGTGAAACCGTTATTGATCAGTGTTTCAACGGCGGCATCCACCTTGCCTTCGGAATAGAGCGAGGATTCGAGGAAGAAAACATCAAAGTCTACTGCAAATGCTTTCAGATCCAGATCCTGTTCATGACGTAAGTAGGCGACAGAAAAATGACGAATAGCCTCCAAATCATCGGCATTTTTAGTGCCCGTGAATGTCTGGTCTTCAGATTTTACCGTGTCGCCGCGCATAAAGCTTTCAGCGAGCTCAGTAATGTAATGGCCGCGGTAGCCATCGGCTGGCCAGCTGGGGTCATCTGGAGTCAGGCCTTTACAGCGTGCTTGTACTGATAGAGCCAGATTATTAATCTGTTGGCCAGCATCGTTGTAATAAAACTCCCGGGTTACATCCCAGCCGGTTGCTTCCATAAGGCGGCATAGGCAATCGCCAACAGCTGCGCCTCGGCCGTGGCCTATATGTAGAGGGCCGGTAGGGTTTGCCGAAACAAATTCAACCTGAGTTTTTTTGCCTGCGCCATCAGTATTTCGCCCGTAACTGTTTTTGTGTTCCAGAATATTCTTGATCAGGTTGCTGGTTGAAGCTCCGCTGATAAAAAAGTTAATAAACCCAGGCCCTGCAATTTCTGTTTTCTTAAGATTTTCAGATTCTGGCAGCGCCGCCACAATTTTATCAGCCAGTTGGCGAGGGTTACTTTTGGCTGCTTTAGCTAGAGTCAGCGCAACATTGGATGCATAGTCCCCGTGGGTTTTATCACGGGTATTTTCAACCATGATTCTGGGTTGGACATCTGCAGGAAGAGTGCCATCATTAATCAGGTTTTTCAGGGCAGAATCGATCAGTTCTGCAATAATATCTTTCATTAGCGTACGCTTACCATTTGGAATCATGTAGCCCGGTGGCTGGAATAAATAATACTGTATTCCGCATTAGGGCCTAGGAATAACCGCGCATTATCTCTTCTTAACATGATTTTGTTAAGAGTAAATGTTGCGCTGCCGTTCAAAAAGTATCGGCTGGATCAACATCTATGGACCAGCGGACTTTCCTTGCTTCCTTATTTTGCTCCAGATACCAGCATAAATTAGCCAGTAACTGATGCAGGGACTTACGGTTTTTGCCATAGATCATGAGTTGTGCCCGATGCATGCCGGCTCTTTTCTCCATTGATGAAGGGAAGGGGCCAATCCAGTGCACGTTTTCTGGTAGGAGCATGTCGTCTTCAAGTTGTTGGCGGAGTGCGCCTAAAAATGATTCTGCTCTGCTCCGTTGGGGAGCTTCTGCTCGTAACAGGGCATAGTGAGTGAATGGGGGAAGGTCAATGATTCTGCGGTTGTGTAGTTCTTCTTGCGCGAAGGCCGTGTAACCACTTTCTACCAGCGTTTTTAAAATTGGATGGTCTGCATGGTACGTTTGCATCATTACTGTACCTGGGTGATCGGAGCGTCCGGCACGACCTGCTACTTGTAGTATCAGTTGGGCTGTTCGTTCCATGCCACGGAAATCTGCACTGAATAACCCACCGTCAGCATTGATGATTGCCACTAGGGTTACCTTCGGGAAGTGGTGCCCTTTGGCCAGCATCTGAGTGCCTACTAAGAGGCAGGGCTTACCGGTATTGACCTGTTGCATGATTTCATTCATCGCGTTTTTTCGCTTGGTGCTGTCACGATCGACCCTTATGACTGGATATTCAGGGAAGAGTGTTTGTAATGCTTGCTCTGTGCGTTCTGTGCCGGCACCTACAGGCTTTAATTCAGCGCTATTACAGAAAGGGCAGGCAGTCGGGATACGATGTTGGTAATCGCAGTGGTGGCAGTGTAGGCGAGGGGGGGACTGATGCAGGGTAAGATGTGCATCACATCTTTCGCAGTCTGATATCCAGCCGCAATCATGACAGGAAAGGGTGGGTGCATAACCACGACGGTTTAAAAAGACCAGTACTTGCGTTCCGTTGTTCAGATGGGCTCGAATGTTCTGGGTTAGTTCTTCGGATAACCCTTCGTAAAGATTCTGCTGTCTAATATCGAGTAACTTGAAACTTGGTTGGAGGGAGTTTCCTGCGCGCTGGGTGAGTTTTAACCAGTGGTAGCGTCCCTCTATGGCATTTTGGAATGATTCAAGAGAGGGCGTTGCGCTACCAAGAATGACAGGAGTATTTTCATCTCGTGCTCTCATTACCGCAAGATCCCTGGCAGAGTATCTGAATCCATCTTGTTGTTTGAATGAGGCATCGTGCTCCTCATCAATAATAATGATTCCTGGGTTTTTGAGGGGGGTGAAAATTGCAGAGCGGGTTCCAATTATTATCTTAGCTATGCCTTCTCGAGCTTGCAGCCAGGCATCCATTCTTTGTCTGTCAGTTAGATTGGAATGCAGAGCAGCTATAGGGACGGAAAAGCGTTGTTTAAAGCGGCTAATCGTTTGTGGAGTTAGACCTATTTCGGGTACTAGCACTAAGGCTTGATTCCCGCGTGAAAGCGTTTTTTCAATGGCCTGCAGGTATACTTCAGTCTTGCCTGATCCAGTAACCCCTTCCAGTAAGAAAGCCGAAAACCCCTGGTTGGAAATTATTTCTTCCAGACAGTTATGTTGTTCGGCATTAAGAGTCAAAGGTGCTTCATGCAAAAGTTCTTCATGATGAGCGGGGTGTTTGCGGTGAAAGGCTTCTGCTAGACCTTTGCTTACAAGCGGTTTAAGGCTTGATGTTTGACCGCCTTCCGCTCTGATAGCGTCTTCGCTTATTCCATTGGGGTGTTCCAAAAGTAATCTTAATAGTTCTATTTGGCGAGACGCGTTTGCCTTAAGGTCGTTTGTTTGTGCCCCTGGAACTGCTCGCCACAGTATTTCGTGTTGATACTCGCAGGCGTGGCCTTTTCTTAGTAGTGAGGGCAGAGCTTGTTGAAAAGCATCGCCTTCAGGGTGCTGGTAATAATTTGCAGCCCAGCGAACTATTTTGAATAGGTGTGCAGGTAGCGGTGGAGCTGTATCAAGGATCTGCTTCGCAGGCTTTAACTTGGAGTGGTCGAACTTGCTTGTGCTGACAACTTCAATAAGTACTCCGATCAGATCACGGTTGCCAAATGGAGCCAGAACTCTGACGCCTGGTTGCAGTTCGTCGGTATTGATCCCTTCAGGAGGGAGGTAATCAAACAGTCGACGAAGAGGACTGGGAATGGCTAGGCGCAATATGCTCATTAATGAATTACTGTTTAATTAATCGTCTGTTAATCGGTTGCTAAGCTTTATGGGCATGCGTATAATTCGCCGCCTACTTAACGTACCGGTGTAATATTACCGGTAGTTTAAATCAATGCGGTGCCTGGCAGAAGATCAGGTGGCGGCATGAATAAATGAGGTTTGTCATGAAAGCTGGAATCCATCCGGAATACAAAGAAATTACTGCTAGCTGTTCTTGCGGTAATATCATTAAAACTAACTCTACGGGTAAAGATCTGCACTTGGATGTTTGCTCCTCTTGCCACCCGTTCTACACTGGTAAGCAGAAAGAAGCTACTTCTGGTGGTCGTATCGATCGCTTCAATAAGCGCTTCGGCGGTCGCGGCCTGAAAAAGTAAGAGCCGCTCTCAATGCGAATTCTAAAAAAGGCGCTTCCATTATGGAGCGCCTTTTTTCTTGCTTTTTTTCTCTCTTGTACTGCCTATGTCAGAGCATCTTGCCCATCTGGCTTTCAGGCTGCCGCGGTTGACGTGGCAAATGTCTATGATGGGGACACAGTTCGGTTAAAGGATGGGCGTAGAATCCGACTGATAGGGATTAATGCGCCTGAAACAGAAAAAGAAAATAAGCCTGCAGAGTATTTGGCAAATGAATCTGCCCAAAGGCTAAGGGAATTGCTTAAAGGTGCTGACGTTTCGTTGCTTATCGGAAAGCAACCTCAGGATCGATATAAGCGTTGGTTAGGGCATCTCTTTGTAGATGGACGTTTGGCCAGCGAATACCTTCTAAGTGAGGGTTTGGCATTTCATATAGCGATTCCTCCGAATCTTAAGTTTTTAGAATGCCTTCAGCAGGCAGAGCGGCGTGCGGTTGATACGGGTCTCTGGGCGGAAAAGTCTGATCTTTATAAAAGCGTTTTTGCGCTCAACAGTCGTGAGTCGGGCTTCAGGGTTGTGACAGGAAAAGTGAGCAAAATCCGCAAAATCAGAAATGGATATATTGTTGAGGTTGGAAGGCGTTTGGCTGTGAAAGTGCCCAGTAACTTTTTTGGTCTCTTAGGTATCACAGACTCTAATCGACTTTTGGGTGGAAAGGTTCGGGTACGTGGATGGATCAGACCTAAGGCTGAAAATGCCCCTGCCCATTTCATGCCCTGGTTTTTATCTGTTCGGCATTCCTCTCAATTTGAAATGCTCTAGTTTAGGGCGTTTTTTATTAAACTGGTAAAAAAATAGGGTTTTACGTCGCACTAGTATTGTTCACTTTTTGGCTTTTCTATATAGTTCACTGTTCGACTTTTTAACTAGTATTGGAACTGCAGCTATGTCTGATGATATGAAACAAGCCGCGCTTGATTACCATGAGTTTCCGCGTCCAGGTAAAATCAGTGTGGAGCTGTCTACACCAGCTGAGTCTCAGCTTGATCTTTCTCTGGCATATAGCCCTGGTGTTGCTGAGCCGGTTCGTGAAATCGCGAAAGATCCTGAAAATGCATACCGTTATACCGCTAAGGGTAATCTGGTAGCTGTTATTACTAATGGGTCTGCAATTCTGGGCCTTGGTGATCTCGGGCCTTTGGCCTCTAAGCCGGTAATGGAAGGTAAGTCGCTTTTATTTAAGCGTTTTGCAGGCCTTGATTCTATTGATATCGAAGTTGACGCAGAAAGCCCTCAGGCATTTATTGATACAGTTGCACGGATCGCTGATACTTTTGGCGGTATCAATCTGGAAGACATTAAAGCGCCAGAGTGTTTTGAGATTGAGCGTACTCTGATTGAACGTTGTAATATTCCAGTATTCCATGATGACCAGCACGGTACAGCAATTGTAACAGCTGCAGGTATGATCAATGCTCTGGAAATTGCAGGTAAGAAGCTGGAAGAGGCTTCTATCGTATGTCTGGGCGCTGGAGCAGCGGCTCACGCATGTATGAAACTGCTGGTGAACATGGGTGCGAAGGTAGAAAATATCTACATGATTGACCGTACAGGTGTTATCCATTCTGGCCGTGAAAATCTTACTCCAGAGAAAGCAGCGTTCGCGTCTGAAACTGACAAGCGTACTCTGGATGATGCTATTGATGGAGCGGATGTATTTGTTGGGTTGTCCGGTCCTAACCTGCTTTCTGGCGATCAGTTGGCTAAAATGGCGGCTAACCCTGTTGTGTTTGCATGTGCGAACCCTGATCCTGAAATTCGTCCAGAACTTGCTCATGAGACGCGTGATGACGTTATTATGGCGACAGGTCGTTCAGATTTCCCTAACCAGGTTAACAATGTTCTGGGCTTCCCATTTATCTTCCGTGGCGCAATGGATGTTCGTTCTACTGCGATCAATGAAGAGATGAAAGCTGCAGCTGTTCGTGCTTTGGCTGAATTGGCGAAAGAACCTGTTCCTCAGGAAGTGCTGGATGCATACGGTCTGGATTCTTTAGAATTCGGTGCTGAATACATTATTCCGAAAGCTACAGATTCTCGTCTGCTGGGTGCTGTATCTACAGCAGTTGCTCAAGCGGCTATTGATACTGGCGTTGCTCGTTTGCCGCTACCTGATAGCTACCCATTATCATAAGATAGTAGGTAGACATAAAAAAACCGGCTATAGCCGGTTTTTTTATGGGTGCGGGTTAGAATAGATCTTCTGCGGTATTATTTTTGGTGGCGCTTTCAGGAGTAGAGTAGCCTGTAGGCGCATTATCTTCTCTGAAAAACTCAAAAATGGCATCTTCTTGGCCGGGGTAGGCAAGCTTGCCCGTTTTGGGGTCAATTTTAACACTTACAATACCCTCGGGAGCGGTTAGGGCATTTTCGGGTTTGTTTTTTAGTGCTTCTTTCATAAAGTCAATCCAGATCGGCAGTGCGGCAGTGCCGCCGAATTCTCGCCTGCCTAATGTTGTTGGTTGGTCAAAGCCGACCCAGGCTGTAGCAACTACGTCGCGATTAAATCCTGAAAACCATGCGTCTTTCTGATCGTTCGTGGTTCCAGTTTTTCCTGCAATATCTTCCCTTTTTAGAATAAGCGCTTTTCTTCCGGTACCTCGACGGATGACATCTTGCATCATGTTATACGTAAGGAACGTGACTTTCTCATCGTAGATTCTGGGGGCGTAGTTTGTATCGGTAGCGATTTTGTCCTGGTCAGTGTAGGTGGAGATTCCATTCTGGTCTGAATCGTTGCAATTAGTGCAGACTACTTTGGGGTTGGCTTCGAGCAATATTTCGCCTTCAGCACTTTCTATTCGTTCTATGAAATATGGTTCAATTTTGAAGCCACCATTTGCGAAGGCGGCATAGCCTGTCACCAGCGATAGGGGGGTAATGTCTGCGCTGCCTAGTGATAATGATAGGTTGTTAGGGAGTTTGCTACGATCAAAGCCTGCTAGTTCAAGGTAGTTTTTTGCCGCTTTTATGCCTATCGATCGAAGAAGTCTGATAGAGACAAGGTTTCTTGACTTGTATAAGGCCTCTCTGAGTCGGGTCGGTCCATAAAATTTCTTACTGTAGTTTTCAGGGCGCCAGTTTCCTTCGAGTTTTTTGTCATGAAAAACAATAGGCGCATCATTAATTAAAGAGGCTGTTGTATAGCCTTCATTGATTGCTGCGGCATAAATAAATGGCTTTATATTTGAGCCCGGCTGGCGCACAGCCTGGGTGCTACGGTTGAACTTGTTATGTGTGAAGTTGAAACCGCCAACCAAGGAAACGATTGCACCAGTATTCGGGTTTAATGCTACGAATGCACCTTGCACCCTGGGGATTTGAGAGAGTAGAGGTTTTTCCTCGGTGAATTTAATCCTAATAATGTCGCCAGGTTTGAGAATGTCGCTGGTTTTCGTCGGTGCTTTGCCTACCCGGTTTACGCTTTTGTAGGGTTTGGCCCATGATATGCCTGCCCATGGTATGGTTGCTGTTTCACCTGTTTTAAGCAGTACGTCGGCCGTTTCTTTTGTGGTGGACACGACTAATGCTGGCTGGAGAATACCAAAAGTAGTGATTTTTTTTAGTTTGGCTAGCTGTTCTTCTTGGGTAAGTGTTTGGATATTCCATTGTTGCTCAGGTCCAAAGTAACCATGTCGTTCTGAGTAAGCTATAAGCCCCTTTGAAACTGCTTTGTTGGCTGTGTTTTGTAAGTTACTGTCAATGGTTGTGTGGACTTTATAGCCATCGGTATAAAGGTTTTCACCATATTTTTCGTAAAGCTCTTTTCGCACCATCTCTGCCACATAAAATGCCCGAAGCTCGATGTCACTTGAGTGGTACTTGGCAGTAACTTCGACTGAACGGGCTTCTTCAAACTCCTGATCGCTTATGTAGCTTAGAGAATGCATGCGTTTCAGAATCCAGTTGCGCCTTTCTGTAGCGCGGCTGGGGTTGGTGATTGGGTTGTATTTTGATGGCGCTTTCGGCAACCCGGCAATCATTGCGAGCTGGGCAAGGCTTAAGTCTTTAATGTTCTTGCCGTAATAGACATTAGAGGCGGCTTGTATTCCGTATGAACGATGGCCGAGATAAATTTTATTGATATATAGCTCAAGGATCTCTTCTTTGCTGAGTTCTTGTTCAATTCTCAGAGCAAGCAGGATTTCCATGAATTTGCGGCTGAAGGTTCGTTCGCGGGTGAGGAAGTAGTTTTTAGCTACTTGCATAGTGATGGTCGATCCGCCACTTTTTATGCTGCCAGAGGTGGCTAGTTGGAAAGCAGCTCGACTTAGGCCTTTGATATCAATGCCAAAATGGTTGAAAAAACGGTTGTCTTCTGCTGCAAGTAGTGCGTTAACAAACTGGGTGGGTATTTCGGGATATGTGATTGGAGAACGCCGCTTTTCACCAAATTCTGCGATGAGTTTGTCGTCGCTGGAGTAGATGCGAAGCGGGGTTTGTAAGCGGATTTCTTTTAAGGTACTGACCGGCGGTAATTTGGGAGAAAAGTGAAAATATGCTCCCGCTGTTGCTAGAATGATGATTAGGCCGGAAAAAAGACCTACTTTAAACAAAAGTTTGAAAAGCGAAATAAAGGCTGACATGCTACTCTGACAGTAAGTATGATAGTAAATGAGGGTCTATTATATAGGTAGGCTGTACTCTGGCTATAGACTCTAACGAATAATTAATATAAATAAGTCATAAAGCGCGCTAAAGTGCTATAAGAGAATGTAAACTTCGGCGTATTAACGCAGTGAATTATAGGGAATGGTATTGTGTTTGGCTTTTTGGGGAATAAGTCCGGTGGCTTGGTAGGAATTGATATTGGGTCATCGTCGGTCAAAATAGTGGCCCTCTCGAAGAGTGGTAAAGGCTTTGCGTTAGATGCCTATGCTGTAGTCTCTTTCTCACCAAATGCTGTCATTGACGGTAATATTCAAGATGTTACTGAAGTGGGTGCTGCTATCGAAAAGGCTGTTAAGGTCGCAGGAGGAAAAATATCTTCTGCGGTGACTGCAGTTCCTTCATCGGCGGTCATCACCAAATATATAGAAATGAGTAACGCTTTTACTGAATTTGAGCTTGAAGATCAGATTAAAGTGGAGGCTGATCAGTTCATCCCTTACCCTCTGGAAGAAGTTTCTCTTGATTTTGAAGTCATCGGTCCGGTTCAGGGCGTTCCTAATTTGAATCGAGTGTTACTTGTTGCATGTCGCAAGACAGATATAGAGCAGCGTGAAGAAAGTATCTCTGCTGCAGGACTGGCTTCAGAAATAGTCGATGTAGATACTTATGCAGTTGAGCGGGCGCTCCCCTTATTGATTGATCAATCGGATCAGAATGAGTCTTTGATCGGTGTTGTCGATATCGGTGCTGCAACTCTCACTCTGAATGTCTTCAAAGGTTCTTCTATTATTTATACTAGAGAGCAGGCTTTTGGTGGTAATGATTTAACGAACTTGATCCATCAACAATTTGGTACCAGTGTAGAAGAGGTGGAACAGTCGTTACGAATAGGTGATTTGTCTGCCGATGTTTATGAAGCAGCTGTATTACCGTTTCGAAATAATGTCGCTCAGCAGGTGTCCAGGTCGCTGCAGTTTTTCTACTCATCAGGGGCGCATGGAGAGCTTGGTAAGTTGTATCTTTCAGGGGGTACTTCCTGCATTGAGGGACTTTCGGAGCAGTTGGAAGAGGAATTGGGCGTTAGTACTTTTGTAGCGAATCCTTTCTCGCATATGTCGATTAATTCTCGAGTAAATCGCGGGCGTTTGGATCGGGATGCGCCTTCTTTGGTTAAAGCCGCAGGGCTAGCTATACGTGGTTTGGATGGGTAATAGGATATGATAGCTATAAATTTAAGGCCATGGAGAGAGGAGCAGGCACGCCAAAGGCAAAAGCAATTCTCAGTTAATTTGCTTATTTCAGCGATTTTGGCTGCTTGTCTTGTGTTCGGGGTTGGTTTTTATTTCGATCTGATGAAAGAGCGTCAGGTTGAACGTAATAATTATTTAAAGGCTGAGGCCTCTAAGCTCGATAAAAAAATAGCTGAAATTAAAGATCTTCGTTTAAAAAGAGAGCGCCTTCTAGAAAGGCTGCATGCAATTCAGGAGCTGCAAGGTTCCAGACCTCTAATTGTAAGAAATTTTGATGAATTAGTTCGGGTATTGCCTGATGGGGCCTACTACCGGTTGTTGAAAAGGGCTGGTAAGAAGATCGCCATATCTGGTATTACGGTAAACAATTTAGAAGTTTCTTCTTTGATGCGGAATTTAGAAAAGTCTATTTGGTTTGAAGAGGCTCAGTTGCGTAAGGTGGTTGATTCTCAAGGTGGGCAGCGTAGTTTTAATTTAAATGTCCTTATCCGAAAGCCAAAAGCTGAAGAAATAGAGGAATAAGGTGTGGATGGACTCAAGAAAGCCTTTGCTGGATTTGATATCAATGATGTAGATGTTTCTACTTCAGGTAATTGGCCTATAGGCGTCAAAATAGTTTGTTATATTCTTATAACTTGTGCTGTGGTTGCTACCGGCTGGCATTTTTATATTGTGGACAAGAGATCCCTATTGCAACGGGAAGTTTCACAAGAGTCCTCCTTGAAAAAAACATATCAAAATAAAGCTTTTCAAGTGGCGAGCTTGGATGCACTAAGAAAGCAAATGGCTGATGTTGAGGAAAGGTTCTCGGAACTGACTAAGCAGTTACCTACAGAAAAGGAAGTCCCGGGGCTTTTGGATGATATAACCAACATTGCTACAGGTAGTGGTTTAGATATCAAGTCTATATCGCTTGCATCTGAAAAAATAAAAGAATTTTATATAGAACTCCCAATTGATATTAGGGTATCAGGGTCATACCATCAGATGGGCCAGTTTGTGAGTGGAATCGCTTCGTTGAATCGCATTGTTACTTTACATGATTATTCTATATCTCCACAAAATGCAGGCGTTTCAATGCAAATTAAAGCGAAAACATATCGTTATAACGAACCAGAGTGATTGCTCATGACGCGAGTTATGTACAAAATAATATTATTAGCTATGGCAGTAATGCTATCTGGATGTGTTGATTGGGTTGATGACACACAGGACTTGGTTGCATTTGTGAACAAGGCTAAGGCTAAACCGCATGGAAAGATAGAGCCTTTACCGGAGTTTGAGCCTTATCATAGTTTTGTTTATGAAGGGGCTGCAATGAGAGAACCATTTGTCGAGTTGGTTGCTGAAGAACCTCGAACTGAGGATGAGTTGGCGGATTCTGGCGAGAGTAAGTTACAGCCTGATTTAACGAGGAAAAAAACCTATCTTGAAAGCTTTGCGTTAGATCAACTGAAAATGGTTGGTACCATCTATAAAAAACAGGATGATAGATTATGGGCGCTTATTCAGGACACTAATCAAGAAGTCCACCGGGTTAGCCAGGGTGATTATATGGGGCTGGATTATGGCCAGATTATAACAATGGATGAGCAAACAATAGTTGTTTCTGAAATAGTGGCTAATGGCCGTGGTGGTTGGATGAAGCGATCACGTAACCTAGTGTTAAGTGAGCAGGAATAAAAGGGATAATATTGTGAAAATCGTAGTCCCCCAGAATGAAAATACTAATTTAGGTTTGGGCAAGTTGTTACGTGCTCTTTGTCTTGTTTTAACTGTGTTGGTACTGCCAAAAGCGATAGCTGCAGAAGTGGTACTTAATGCCGCAAACTTTGTTTCGCTTCCTGGAGGGAAAATTGAACTCAGGTTTGATTTTGATTCTCCGCCGCCTGAACCTCAGTCATATCTCATTAATTCCCCTTCCCGGTTAGTCTTAGATCTTTGGGGTGTGCTTAACGAGATTGAAAATCGCACTCTGGATGTTAAAACTGGTTTGGTTGATGTCGTTAATTTCGCTCAAACAGAAGGGCGTTTAAGAGTCGTCACTAACTTATATGAACCTTCAAGCTTTAAAACCCGTGTTGAAGGAACGAGTTTGTATGTTGAGCTTTATAATAATGTCACTCCGATAGATACAAGTGTCAGTTCAAATAACCTTGTAATGAGTAAGAATGTCGAAAAGGGAGGCATTGCACAGGATAGGACTCGGGTTGTAGGACTGGATTTCGAACGCGAAGAAGGTGAAGTAGGGCGTGTAACCATAAATCTTTCCGATGATAAGGCTGGAGTCGATATTGTTGAGGAGGGAAATAATGTTGTTGTTAATCTCTCAGGGGCATCTTTGCCCGAAACACTTCAGCAACGAGTTGATGTACAGGATTTTGTGACTCCTCTGATGTTTATCGATGCAATGGGGAATAAATCTGGTACGACAATATTGCTAAAGCCTAGCTCAGAACCCTATGAATATCTTGCATATCAAACGGATAACAGGCTTATTATAGATTTCAAACCTGTCACTCTGGCCGAGAAAGAGGAAAGAGAGAAAGATCTGTTTCCTTTTTCAGGTGAACCAATCGATCTTAACTTCCAGAATGTTGAGTTGCGCTCAGTGCTTCAGATTATAGCTGAAGTTGCAGAGCTTAATCTGGTTGTGAGTGATTCGGTTAAAGGGAATATTACTTTAAGATTGAAAAATGTACCTTGGGATCAGGCCTTAGATATTGTTTTAAAAACTAGGGGGCTTGATCAACGAACTGTTGGCAATGTGTTGATGATTGCACCAGCGGCTGAAATTTCAAACAGAGAAGCATTGGAGCTTGAAAGCCAGAAAAAAGTGGAGGAGTTAGCTCCGATCCGAACCCAGTTTATTCAGGTTGAATATCGGAAAGCATCCGAAATGCTGGCGTCAATACAGGCGGCAAAACTTATTTCTGAAAGAGGCTTTATTCTTGCGGATAATGAAACTAATGTTCTTATGCTGCGTGAAACCGATGCCGCTATAAGTGAAGTGCGTAAAACCCTTAAACGCTTTGATGTTGAGGTTGAACAGGTTCTGATTGAAGCGAGAATAGTTAACGCGAGATCTAGTGCTTCAAAAGAGTTAGGTATTAGGTGGGGATTTGGCTATAACGATGTTGATAATGGCCAGGGCTGGATCGTTAATCCAGAGCTGGGCAGTATTAATTTCGGTTCCCCTCCTAGTGATGTGGGATTGAATGTAGACCTTGGGGCGGATACTACTGGTCAGATTGCTATTGGTTTTGCTCCGGGAACAAGTAGTATGATTGCCTTGGAACTAAGTGCTCTTGAATCAGATGGGCAAGCGGAAGTTGTAGCTCAACCGAAAGTTTTAACAACTAATGGCACGCCTGCGGCAATTAAGTCAGGTTCTCAAATACCATTTCAATCTGTAGAGGATGGTGAGGTAAGCGTTGAGTTCAAGGATGTAGTATTAGGGCTTTCAGTGACACCGCAAATAAATCCAGGTGACAAAATTGCACTAGATTTGGATATCTCCCAAAATTCTGTGGGAACGGTACTTCCAAATGGCGAAGTTAGTATTGATACGAATACTTTGACAACCTCTGTGGTGGTGCCAGATGGTAGAACTATCGTACTAGGTGGTGTTTTCAGGAATGAGTCGACTGAAAGTGTAGGTAAAATACCATTGTTGGGTGATCTTCCAGTAATGGGGGCGTTGTTTCGTAATAAGCAGAATACATATAATAAATCTGAGCTGTTAATATTTATTACGCCTAAACTAGTACGAGAGTCGTTATCTCAGAGTCGGTAGTTTTCTTTGAACGTATATTTAATAGGGCCTATGGGAGCTGGTAAAAGCACCATAGGCCGTTTGTTATCTCAGGAATTAAATCTGGAATTTGTTGATTCTGATAAGGAAATCGAGACAAAAGCGGGTGCAGATATACCCTGGATCTTTGATGTTGAAGGTGAAGCTGGATTTCGTGATCGCGAAGAATCAGTGATAAAAGAGCTTTCTAACCTTAACGAAATCGTCCTTTCTACCGGAGGCGGTGCCGTTATCAGAGAGGCAAATCGTTCTATTCTTAAAGGGGGCGGTATAGTTGTTTATCTAAACACCTCTGTGACCCAGCAGTTAGAGCGTACTGCTCGTGATAAAAACAGACCTCTTCTTCAAACTGATGACCCAGGGGCTATTCTTGAAGCTCTAATGGCGGAACGTCACCCACTTTATTTAGAGACCGCAGATATAATTGTTAAAACTGATGGTCGCCATCCTAAGACTGTAGCGTCGGAGATTGTAAGGCAAATTAAATCTCTATCAGCTCTGGAATCTGGTCAAGCTTAGAAATATGCAAACGTTGAAAGTTGATTTGGGTGATCGTAGTTACCCTATTTTTATTGGTCAAAATACATTGGATCAAGGGCTGTTAGCTCCTTATATCACGGGTAATCAGGCATTGGTGGTAACCAATGAGACAGTTGCACCATTGTATTTAGAGCGCTTACAAAAAAGTATTCCTTCCTCTGTAGCTGTGGATACTGTGGTGCTACCTGATGGCGAGCAATATAAAGATCTGAATCACCTTAACTTGATATTTGATCAATTACTGAATCAGCGTCATAACCGCACAACGACATTGATTGCCTTGGGAGGTGGTGTTGTAGGGGATATGACAGGGTTTGCGGCTGCTAGTTATCAAAGGGGGGTTAATTTTATACAAGTGCCCACCACTTTGTTGTCGCAAGTTGATTCCTCTGTAGGTGGCAAGACAGGAGTAAATCATCCTCAGGGCAAGAACATGATAGGAGCTTTCCATCAGCCACAATGCGTTGTAATTGATACATCGGTGCTGAATACCCTGCCTGAAAAAGAGCTCTCTGCTGGTATGGCTGAGGTGATTAAATATGGCCTTATTTATGATGAGGCATTCTTGTGTTACCTGGAAGATCATATCGACGGTTTGATGGGTCTTGACTCAGAGTTGCTAGAGCAGGCTATATATAGATCTTGTTCTATAAAAGCAGAAGTTGTCGCGCAAGATGAAAAAGAGTCAGGTATCAGAGCATTATTGAATTTGGGGCATACATTTGGGCACGCTATTGAGGCGAATCAGGGGTATGGGGAGTGGCTGCATGGTGAAGCAGTAGGTGCAGGTACAATGATGGCTGCTGATCTGTCGTGCCGCCTCGGTTGGATTACCGCCGCAGATATGAAAAGAATTAGAGCAATATTAGAGGCCGCCAACCTCCCTCTGTTTCCTCCGAAAGAAATGACGCCAGAGCAATTTAATATGTTGATGTCAGTTGATAAAAAGGTGCTTGATGGTCAATTAAGGCTGGTGCTTTTACAGGCTATTGGAAAGGCAGTGGTTACCTCTGATTTTTCTATTGAAAAGTTGCATGAAACATTGGAAGCTGGAACGAGCCTTGGTGATTGTTGCTAGTTTTGATTAATTTCTCCGGTTTCAGCGAGAGTGTAATTGGCAGATGAAAAATAGTATTTTCTTTGAGCCGCCCAGCCGCCTGCAGTTATTAGATAAGCTAAAGCATATGGTGCGCTTTTCTGATTTTCTGCTGTTAGTATCAGGTGATAGGGGGACGGGTAAAAGTACATTGGTAGAACACCTCCAACCTGATCTTAAAGATACTACACTCTGTTGCTGTATCATTCGCCCTGAAGGCGCTCTTAGCCAAGAGCAGCTTGTTGACAATCTACTCTCTCAGCTTCCATCACATCATCAGGTCAGTGCTGATTTTTCTGGACGCCTTAAGGCTTTGTATCTTCAAGTGAAGGCTATGCGTGAATCTGGCCAGAAATGTTTGATTATAGTTGATGATGCGGAAAATCTGGATCGGCCTGCGCTTGATTTGCTGCTAAACCTTCATTTGTCTGACAGTTCTTCTGAAAGTGCCCAATTGCTGCTCTTAATGGGCAATGACTTTGCTGAACAGTTAGTGCGGAGTAAAGCAATAAAGTCTTTAGAGGGTAGAGTTCATCATCTCACGTTGGAAAAGATGAGTGTTGAGGAAATAGGTGAATATATTTCGTTGTGTCACCCATCATCAGAATCATTGGATCAAAAGAAAAAGGCTCAGTTAATTCAGCTTTCAGAGGGCTTGCCTGGACGCGTTGATACTTTGCTGGCAGGTGGGCGGGTTTCTTCTCAATCTGGAAAACCGGGAACTCGGACTTTTCCGTTGCCAGCTGTTCATATGGGGGGGATTGGACTCGTTCTTGTCGCTATTTTAGCTATATCCCTATGGCAGTTCTTCCCAGAAGATAACTCAACTCCAGGGGAAGCTTCGTCTGAAGTTTTATCAGTACCTTTGCCTGTTTCGGTGACAATGTCAGATAAAAAGGTTGCAGAAACAAAAACACAAGAGCTGCGCCAGCCGGTGAGTATCAATGAAGATACAGGTTCTCGTGATGCGGAAATTGCTCAGCAAAAATTGGTAAATGCTAAAGATGACTTAGTGAAAAAAATCGAACAGCAGGAAAAAATGCTAGTTGTTTCCATGCCAGCCCAAGAATCCTTGGAAGTTGAGGGCAAAAAAGCTGCAGTCGAAGACATAGAGAGTGAACTGCGTCAGGTTGTTGAAAAAGCTAATCAAAAAGAACAGGCTAAAAAAAACACGTCAGTAGTGGAGACTCCTCCTTCAGTAGCTTCTATAAAGGTTGATGAACCTGAGATAGTAAAACCTAAGCAGACTAAAAAACCAGTACAGCAAAAATACTCTACAACTGAGAGTGCCATTTTGAAATGGGATGCCTCAGGGTATACCTTGCAGATGTTAGGAGCTCGATCCAAAAAAAGCGCGTTGGATTTTATAAATAGGCAGAAAGACTCGGCTAACTTATATTACTTTTCTACGCTCTATAAAGGTGCGCCCTGGCACGTTGTGATATATGGCCAGTTTGCAAATCGAGATATAGCTAATGCGACTGTTAAAAAACTTCCAGTTAGCCTCAGAAATATGAAGCCTTGGGCACGCAGCGTAAGCGGTGTTCAAATTGATATTAAAAAGAAATAAATCTATTTAAAACAAGCGGTTATATTCTTTGTTTTAGGTTGGGGATGTAAGCCTGATTCCCTTATTACTCTTTGGAATTTGTCCCAAACCCTCATCACGTGTAGAATGGCTGTCCCTTTTTGCTGACTGGTGCGGATATTGCAGCAAAAAGTATATTAAGATATTGATTTTCAAGATTTTTCAAGTAGGAATTGCTTATGAGCAAAGGTCTTTATCGCCCCGGTGAATTTAAAGATAACTGCGGCTTTGGCCTAATGGCACACATGCAGGGTCAGGCAAGTCACGATTTGCTGGAGAAAGCAATCGAAGCGTTGGCTTGTATGACGCATCGCGGTGGTATTGCCGCAGATGGCAAAACCGGTGATGGCTGCGGTCTGTTGATGCAGAAGCCTGATGGCTTCCTGCGAGCGGTGGCACATGAAGAGTTGGGTATAGAACTCGGCGAAAATTATGCAGTAGGTATGGTTTTTCTGCCGAAAGACTCTGCAAAAGCTGCAGCTGCGCGAGCAGCGGTAAATGAAGCTGTAAGCTCCGAAGGTCTTAAGGTTGCTGCATGGCGTGTTGTGCCTACTGATGAGTCCTGTCTGGGACCTATTGCCAAAGATACGCTTCCACTCATCGAGCAGATATTTATTACCTCTGCTGATAAGAGTGAACGTGAAGTGGCTGTCAGCTTATTTGTGGCGCGGCGTAAAGCCGAAATCGCTATGGCTGCAGAAGAAGATTTCTATATTTGCAGTTTCTCAGATAAGGTTATTTCTTATAAAGGCCTGACGATGCCGGTTGACTTGCCGGTTTTTTATAAAGATCTGGCTGATGAGCGTTTGGAAACTGCTGTATGCACATATCATCAGCGTTTTTCCACAAATACTGCTCCACGTTGGCCGCTTGCACAGCCTTTCCGCTTCCTCGCTCATAATGGTGAGATCAATACGGTAGAAGGTAACCGTAACTGGGCTAAAGCTCGCGCCAGTAAATTCTCCACTGATCTGTTACCGGATCTGGATTCCTTGCAGCCAATCGTTAACACGACAGGTTCTGATTCTTCAAGCATGGATAATATGCTTGAATTCTTACTGGTCGGTGGTATGGATATCTACCGTGCAGTTCGTATGATCGTCCCGCCTGCATGGCAGAATGTTGAGACGATGGATGCAGACCTTCGGGCATTTTACGATTATAACTCTATGCACATGGAGCCATGGGATGGCCCGGCTGGCATGGTAATGACTGATGGTCGTTTTGCGGTTTGTATGCTTGACCGTAATGGTTTGCGTCCTTCGCGTTGGGTTATGACCAAAAGTGGTTATATTTGTACGGCCTCTGAGATTGGTGTATTCAGTTACAAGCCTGAAGATATTGTGGCTCAGGGCCGAGTAGGACCTGGACAGATACTTTCTATAGATACTCAGACGGGTGATGTACTGCATACAGCAGATGTAGATAACCACCTTAAGTCTGCACAGCCATATAAACAGTGGCTGAAAGACAATGCACTTCGCCTCGAACAAACCATGAACTTGGAAGAAGAGTCCCGATCTTTCCCAGAAATGTCTGCGGATGAGATCAAAACTCATATGAAAATGTTCCAGGTGACGTTTGAAGAGCGTGATCAGATTCTGCGACCACTGGGTGAAAGTGGTATGGAAGCAATCGGTTCTATGGGTGATGACAAGCCAATGGCAGTGTTGTCACACCGTGTAAGATCGGTTTATGACTATTTCCGTCAGCAGTTTGCTCAGG
The DNA here is from genome assembly GCA_050633605.1 of Neptuniibacter sp. GTDB lineage: Bacteria > Pseudomonadota > Gammaproteobacteria > Pseudomonadales > Balneatricaceae > Neptuniibacter. The sequence continues at coordinate 30,844 of JBOEGV010000047.1, forward strand.
TAACAAATCCACCTATCGATCCATTGCGTGAGGCAATAGTTATGTCTCTCGAAACTTGTATCGGTACGGAGCAAAATGTATTCGTTGAAGGTCCTCAGCATGCCCGTCGAGTGATTCTTACTACGCCAGTTCTTTCGGCGAGTAAGTTTAACCGCCTGCGTGATAATGAAGAGCCAGATTTTGACGTTGCTCAAATTGACCTGAACTACAATCCTGAAAAGCAATCCTTGCATGAAGCCATTGAAGGTATTGCAGATCAGGCAGAACAATTAGTTCGTGATGGCAAGGTCATCCTGATTCTGACTGATGCTTATATCTCTCGTGGGTCATTGCCTGTGCATGCAGCTCTGGCTACGGGTGCAGTTCACCATCGTTTGGTTGATAAAGGCCTGCGTTGTGATGCAAATATTGTCGTTGAGAGTGGTACAGTCCGTGATCCACACCACTTTGCCGTACTCTTTGGTTTCGGTGCAACCGCCGTATATCCATATCTGGCCTACAGGGTTCTGAATGACCTGTGTGCAGCTGGGGAGGTTAAGATTGATCCTCTGCAGTCACATGAAAATTATCGTAAAGGCATCAATAAAGGCCTGATGAAGATCCTGTCTAAGATGGGTATCTCCACCATAGCTTCGTATCGTGGTGCACAGCTGTTTGAAGCTATCGGTCTGAGTTCTGAAATTGTTGATCTGTGCTTCAAGGGTGTAACCAGCCGTATTGAAGGTGCGCGATTCGAAGACTTTCAGTTCGAGCAAGGCTTGTTGGCTAAAGAGGCCTGGACTGCACGTAAGCCGATTCAGGCTGGTGGTTTGCTTAAATATAAGCATGATGGCGAATATCATGCTTACAACCCGGATGTAGTGAAAACGATTCACGAAGCTGTGGAAACTGGCAGCCAGGAAGCGTATCAGCGATATGCTGATCTGGTTAACAATCGTGGTTACGCTACTCTGCGAGATATGTTGGGTCTACGTAAAGATGTTCAGCCTATCTCCATCGATGATGTTGAGCCTGTAGAGAATATTTTCCCGCGCTTTGACTCTGCGGCTATGTCTCTGGGTGCTTTATCCCCAGAAGCACATGAAGCGTTAGCAGTAGCGATGAACGAGTTGGGCGGTCGCTCGAACTCTGGTGAAGGCGGTGAAGACGAAGCACGTCATGGCACTATGAAGCGTTCCAAGATAAAACAGGTTGCTTCTGGTCGTTTCGGCGTTACGCCACAGTATCTGTCTAACGCAGAAGTTATGCAGATTAAAGTAGCTCAGGGAGCTAAACCGGGTGAAGGTGGTCAGTTGCCAGGCGGTAAGGTAAATAACCTCATTGCTCGTCTACGATACTCTGTACCAGGTGTAACACTGATTTCTCCACCACCACATCACGATATATATTCTATCGAGGATTTGGCGCAGCTGATCTTTGACTTGAAACAAGTAAACCCAGAAGCGTTGGTGTCAGTAAAACTGGTATCCCGTCCAGGTGTGGGCACAATCGCCTGTGGTGTTGCTAAGGCATATGCTGACTTGATTACTATCTCTGGTTACGATGGTGGTACAGCTGCATCTCCTATGACTTCAATCCATTACGCGGGTTCTCCTTGGGAGCTCGGTTTGGCAGATGCGCATCAGTCTTTGCGCGGTAACCAGCTGCGTGGTTCGGTGCGTTTGCAGACAGATGGTGGTTTGAAAACAGGTCTGGATGTGATCAAGGGTGCCATCCTGGGTGCGGAAAGCTTTGGCTTTGGTACGATGCCAATGGTTGCGCTGGGTTGTAAATACTTGCGTATCTGTCACCTGAATAATTGTGCGACCGGTGTGGCTACACAAAACGATAAACTGCGTGAAGATTATTTCCGCGGTACGGTTGAGATGGTTAAGAACTTCTTCCGGTTTGTTGCGGAAGAAACTCGTCAGCTTATGGCTCAGCTGGGTGTTAGAACAATGGAAGAGCTGGTAGGTCGCGTTGATCTGCTGGAAGTTCTTGAAGGTGAAACACCGCGTCAGAAGAACCTGGATCTTTCTCCAATCCTGCATTCAGCTGGTGATGAGCTCCCTAATACCTGCCAGGTTGAACGTAATGCGCCATATGATTTAGCGGAGTTAAATACTCAGATGCTGGAATTGTCGGAGCAAGCAATTGCAGATAAGACCGGCGGTGAATATGAACTGCTTATCACTAACTGTGACCGTTCAGTAGGTGCTCGTACTTCTGGGACTATTGCTAAGTTGCATGGCAATCTGGGTATGAGCGATCAGCCAGTGACCTTTAACTTTAAAGGTCATGCTGGCCAGTCATTTGGTGTATGGAATGCAGGTGGTCAGAATCTTTATCTGGAAGGCGATGCCAACGACTATGTCGGTAAGGGTATGGCTGGCGGTAAGATTGTGATCCGTCCATTTAATGAAGTGACTTTCAAGTCTAATGAAACTGCCATCATGGGTAATACCTGTCTGTACGGAGCAACCGGAGGCAAGCTATTTGCCGCAGGTCAGGCTGGTGAACGTTTCGGTGTTCGTAATTCTGGTGTACATGCTGTTGTTGAAGGTGCAGGTGATCACTGTTGCGAATATATGACTGGTGGTCTGGTGACGGTGCTAGGAGAGACTGGTTATAACTTCGGTGCAGGCATGACAGGTGGATTTGCTTATGTACTGGATATGAACAACAGTTTTGTGGATAAGTACAACCACGAGCTGGTGGAAATTCAGCGTGTTCATACTGAAAATATGGAAGCTTACAAAAATCATCTGCGTTCTGTAATTATTGAGTTCACTAATGAAACTGGCAGTGCTTGGGGCCAAGAAATTATCGATAATCTGGATGATTATATTGGTAAATTCTGGTTGGTTAAGCCAAAAGCGGCGAGTTTGGGTGACCTTTTAGCGAATATGCGTACCCGTCCTGAATAACAGGCGGTATGTAACTCAAGCAAAGCAGATGAAGAATAATCCGCAGTTGCACTTGTTATAAGCAGCTGCCTTAACGAGGTGAGGACTATGACTGACCGTTTAAATAACGATTTTCAGTTCCTCGATGTGGGACGTAAAGGACCACAGAAAATAGATTCAGAAGTGCGTAAGCAAGGCTTTGGCGAAATTTATGAGCCGTTACAGGATGAGCAAGCGTCAGAGCAGTCTCATCGTTGTCTGGAGTGTGGTAACCCGTACTGTTCATGGAAATGTCCAGTGCATAACCATATTCCTAACTGGTTGAAGCTGATTTCTGAAGGCAACATTATTGAAGCTGTAGAGTTGAGTCATCAGACAAACTCTCTTCCTGAGGTCTGTGGACGTGTTTGTCCGCAGGACAGGTTGTGTGAAGAAGCTTGTACTCTGAACGATGGTTTCGGTGCAGTTACAATCGGTTCTGTAGAGAAATACATTACTGATACAGCATTCGCTATGGGGTGGAAGCCAGATATGTCTGAGGTACCTCAGACGGATAAGAAAGTGGCTGTTATTGGAGCAGGTCCTGCAGGAATTGCTGCTGCAGATGTTCTGGTTCGGAATGGCGTTAAGCCTGTTGTATTTGATCGTAACCCTGAAATCGGTGGGTTGCTGACCTTTGGGATTCCAGAATTTAAACTGGAAAAAGAAGTGATGTCGCGCCGTCGAGAAATGTTTACTGAAATGGGTGTTGAGTTCCGTTTAAACACTGAAGTTGGTAAAGATGTGCAGATGCAGGATCTCATCGATGAATATGATTCAGTATTCTTGGGCATGGGCACATACACCTACATGAAGGGTGGTTTCCCTGGTGAAGAGCTCGATGGTGTATATGATGCGTTGCCTTTCCTTATTTCTAATGTGAATAACTGTCTTGGTTTTGAGCAGGATGAAAATGGCTTCATAGACATGAAAGGTAAGAAGGTTGTTGTTCTGGGTGGTGGTGATACCGCAATGGACTGTAACCGTACATCTATCCGTCAGGGTGCTGATTCAGTGATTTGTGCCTATCGCCGAGATGAAGCAAACATGCCTGGTTCCAAGCGTGAAGTAGAAAATGCTCGTGAAGAAGGGGTGCAGTTCCAATTCAACCGCCAGCCAGTTGAAGTGGTTGGTGAAAACGGCAAAGTGACCGGTATCAAGGTTGTGAGTACTCAAATGGGCGAGCCTGACGAGAATGGCCGACGTCGTGCAGAAGTGGTTCCGGGTTCAGAAGAAGTACTAGAAACAGATGCCGTTTTGGTTGCTTTCGGTTTCCGCCCTAGTCCTGCTCCTTGGTTTGCAGACTTTGGAATTGATTTGCATGAAGATGGTCGGGTTAAAGCGCCAGAGAAATCTTCGTTCCCATTCCAGACCAGCAATGAAAAAGTATTTGCCGGTGGTGATATGGTTCGTGGTTCCGATTTGGTCGTCACCGCAATTGCTGAAGGTCGCAAAGCGGCTGACGGTATTCTGGATTACTTGGAAGTATAGTCCAGTAGGAGATCTGCAAAGGCCGCTTATCGCGGCCTTTTTTATGATCTAAAGAAGGCAGAAATTCTGCGTATAAACCGTTAGAATATCGGCAATATTTTTTGAGAATTAAGTGGCTGACAAATGGCTGAATTGAAAAACGATCGTTTTCTACGAGCATTACTTCGTGAACCAGTAGATGCAACCCCGGTATGGATGATGCGTCAGGCAGGTCGATATCTACCTGAGTATCGTGAAACACGTGCTAAAGCGGGTGATTTTTTAAGCCTGTGTAAGAATAAAGAGCTGGCGTGTGAAGTAACCATCCAGCCTTTAGAGCGTTATGATCTGGATGCTGCGATACTGTTCTCAGATATTTTGACCATACCTGATGCTATGGGTCTTGGGCTGTATTTTGAAGTGGGTGAAGGCCCGCGCTTCAAAAAAATTATCCGCACCGAGCAGGATGTAGCTGATTTACCTGTTCCAGATGCTGCCAGTGATCTTGATTATGTAATGAATGCGGTTAAAGAGATCCGTCGTGAGCTGAACGGTCGTGTTCCTTTGATTGGTTTCTCAGGCAGCCCTTGGACTCTTGCAACCTACATGGTGGAAGGTGGTTCTAGTAAAGATTTTCGTCATATCAAACAGATGATGTATGCAACGCCAGAGATTATGCATGCCCTGTTGGATAAACTGGCTCAATCTGTAACTGATTACCTGAATGAACAGATTCGCTGTGGTGCGCAGGCTGTTCAAATCTTTGATACCTGGGGTGGTGCCCTCAGTGGCCCATGTTATGAAGAGTTCTCGCTCAAATACATGAAACAGATTATTGATGGCTTGATCCGTGAGCATGATGGTCGTAAGGTGCCCGTTATTATGTTTACCAAAAACGGCGGTCAGTGGTTGGAAGCGATGGCTGAAGCAGGATCCGATGCATTGGGTCTCGATTGGACTACCGATATCGGTAATGCTCGTTCCCGTGTAGGTGACAAAGTTGCGCTTCAGGGCAACATGGATCCAAGTGTGTTGTATGCACCTGCAAATCGTATTGAGCAGGAAGTTGAATATATTCTGAGCCGTTTCGGTAACGGGACAGGTCATGTGTTCAATCTTGGACACGGTATACACCAGTTTGTAGATCCCGCGAACCCGAAAGCATTTGTGGACGCTGTGCATGAGCTCAGTGCAAAGTATCATCAAGGTTAATCCAAGAGGGCGTTAGCCCTCTTTTTGTGTAAAAGTGTTATGGAAAAGTTAACTGAATTACTTGAAAAAAACCGCGAGTGGGCAGAAAAAATCAATCAGGAAGATCCTGAGTTTTTTGAAACATTAGCCCAGCAACAAGCGCCAGAATATCTGTGGATTGGTTGTTCAGATAGCCGAGTTCCTGCGAATGAAATTGTGGGGATGTTACCTGGAGAGTTGTTTGTCCACCGCAATGTGGCAAATGTTGTTGTTCATACGGATATGAATTGTCTGTCTGTGGTCCAGTATGCGGTTGAAGTGCTGAAGGTTAAGCACATTATGGTCGTTGGTCACTATGGTTGCGGTGGTGTAGCTGCTTCAATTGAAGATGAACCACATGGCATGATCGACAACTGGTTACGTAATATTCGTCGGGTTTATCAGAAGCATCGTGAGTTACTTTCTACATGGGATCATTCTCATCAGCAGTTAGATCGTTTGTGCGAGCTGAATGTTATTGAGCAGTCAGTTAACCTGTGTGAGACGACTATTGTTCAACAGGCATGGGTTAGCGGTCAGGAATTAACTGTGCATGGTTGGATCTATGGTCTAAGCGATGGTTTGGTTAATGATCTGGAGTTCAACGCTTCAGGAGCGGATGAGGTTGAAGAACAGTATCAGCTGGCAATGAATAAGATGCGTAAGTTGCAAGAATTGGCGCAGGCTTCTGATAAAAGTCAGCAAAATGCACGCAGTCTCTGGGATAAGGTTAAATCGATATTTAACTGATTCAGCTAAGAAAAAAGGCCGCGCATGCGGCCTTTTTTATCTTGAGAGTTTATTAGGCAGTTGCTGCCAATGCCTGTTCCAGATCTGCTATCAGGTCATCCACATGCTCAATACCTACAGAGAGGCGAACCATTTCTGGAGAAACACCCGCTGACGCCAATTCTTCATCATTCAGTTGGCGGTGTGTTGTTTCTGCAGGGATGGCAGCAAGAGATTTGCAGTCACCAATATTAACCAAGCGCGTGAATACATTTAATGCGTCATAGAAGGGTGAAGTCGCATCACGTCCAGCTTTCAGGCCAAAGCTGAGAATGCCAGATGCCTGGCCGTTAAGGTATTTCTGTGCCAGTTCGTAGTCTTTATGGCTTTCTAATCCGGCGTATTTAACCCAGCTTATAGCTTCATTACTTTCCAGATATTCAGCAATCTTGCGGGCGTTTTCGTTAATGCGTTCCATTCTGAGGGGGAGAGTTTCCAGGCCCTGTAGAATCAGAAAGGCATTCATGGGTGAAATAGCAGCACCTGTGTTGCGTAGCGGTACAACACGGCAACGGCCTATGAAGGCCGCAGGCCCCAGTGCTTCTGTATAAACAACACCATGATAGGAGCGGTCAGGTGTGTTCAGTAGTGGGAAACGTTCCGGGTAATCGCCCCAGGGGAATTTTCCAGAGTCGACAACAACTCCGCCGATAGAGTTGCCGTGACCACCGATGTATTTAGTTACAGAGTGGATAACAATATCAGCGCCGTGTTCAAACGGGCGCCATAAGAATGGGCTTGGTACTGTGTTATCCACAACCAATGGGATCTGGTTGCGATGCGCAACTTCTGCCAGCATTTCGATGTCGGCAATGCCACCAGATGGATTGCCTACAGATTCACAGAAGATGGCTTTGGTATTTTCATCGATTTTGCTTTCAATTTCTGCCGCATCATCTTTATTGGCAAAACGTACCTCAATTCCCTGGTGTGGCAGGGTGTGCGCAAACAGGTTATAGGTACCCCCATATAACTCACTGGTAGAAATAATGTTGTCGCCGGTGGCTGCAATGGTTTGAATGGCATAGGTGATAGCTGCCATGCCTGAGGCTACGGCCAGCGTAGCGATACCACCTTCCATCTCTGCAATACGCTTTTCCAGCACATCCGTTGTTGGGTTCATGATGCGAGTGTAGATATTGCCCTCAACTTTCAGATCAAACAGATCGGCACCGTGTTGGGCGTCATCAAAGGCATAAGAGGTGGTCTGGTAGATAGGAACAGCTACTGCGTTCGTTGTTGGGTCTGGCGAATAACCGCCGTGGACCGCTATGGTTTCCAGTTTCATGAACATCTCCTTTGATCTAAGGGCATACCCTGATTTTTTTGTTATAAGTCGAACGATTGTAGAGCAATCACAAAATAAAAAAAGCACCTATAGGTTGTAGGAAGGAGGTTGGGTAGAATGTATGACTTGGCATAATTTGGAGAAACCAATGGCACGGCAGAAAACAGCCTATGTCTGTAATGATTGTGGAGCGGACTACACCAAGTGGCAGGGCCAATGTACATCGTGTGGAGCCTGGAATACGATGACCGAGGTGAGACTGGCTTCTGCTAAGACGGCTGCACAGGAAAGTCGTAATGTCCGTTTTGATGGTTATGCCGGCGCTGCGGGTCAGCAAAAGGTTGTCAGTCTCTCCGAAGTATCAGTAGAAGAGATGCCGCGTTTCTCCGCTGGGGCGGGGGAGCTGGATCGGGTGCTAGGTGGCGGATTGGTGCCGGGTTCAGCTGTGCTGATTGGTGGGCATCCGGGTGCTGGTAAAAGTACTCTGCTGTTGCAGACCATGTGCTATCTGGCCGAGCAGATGCCTGCTCTGTATGTAACCGGTGAGGAATCATTGCAGCAGGTCGCAATGCGTGCCAAACGTTTGGGTTTGCCGACCGGGCAACTGAAAATGTTGTCTGAAACCAATGTTGAAACCATCTGTACGACAGCGCAAAACGTTCAGCCTAAAGTGATGGTGATAGATTCCATTCAGGTTATGCATATGGCAGATGTCCAATCGGCTCCAGGATCTGTTTCTCAGGTTAGAGAGTCAGCAGCCTATCTGACCCGGTTTGCTAAGCAGACCGGGACTGTGCTCTTTATGGTGGGTCATGTAACAAAGGATGGCTCGCTAGCAGGTCCTAAGGTTCTTGAGCATATGATTGATTGCTCTTTGCAACTGGAGGGCTCTTCTGATTCCCGTTTTCGTACTCTGCGTTCCCATAAAAACCGTTTTGGTGCGGTGAATGAATTGGGTGTGTTTGCCATGCTTGAGCAGGGTTTAAAAGAAGTTAAAAACCCCAGTTCTATCTTTCTCAGTCGTGCGGAGGGTCCAAGCCCTGGCAGTGTGGTGATGGTGGTCTGGGAAGGTACGCGTCCACTGTTAGTGGAAATTCAGGCTCTCGTGGATCAGTCCCATATGAATAACCCAAGACGTGTGGCGGTGGGTTTGGAGCAAAACCGCTTATCTATGTTGCTGGCCGTTCTGCATCGCCATGGAGGTTTGATGACGGGTGATCAGGATGTATTTGTTAATGTCGTGGGTGGAGTGAAGGTGTTAGAAACCAGTGCAGATCTTGCGCTACTGATGTCTGTTGTTTCAAGTTTCAGGGATCAGGTATTGTCGCATGATCTTATGGTGTTTGGTGAGGTCGGACTCTCTGGTGAGATAAGACCCGTACCCAATGGGCAGGAGAGAATCAAGGAAGCGGCCAAACACGGTTTTAAGAGAGCGATAGTACCTAAAGGTAATGTACCTAAAGATGCACTACCCGGTATGCAGATTGTGCCAGTATCTAAACTCTCTGAGGCACTAGAGGCGCTTTAATCCTCGAGAAACAGGTGGTCTAGTTCCCTTTCAAGAAGCTGTTCATCGCCCAGGTTTAATTCTACCAGGCGTCGAATCTGAGTCAGAGAGTCCAGATCCAGATTCTCAATAGAGAAGCCATACTGCGAGCCTTGCATATGGGCCAAAGTTGCTGGGGTATTAATTGTTACATCATTACCTAACAGGTGCACAGTAATCTCAGCTATTGCACCAAGTTCCAAAGGTATTGGCGTTTCTGAGTGTAGTAACATCCCATTGAATGATATATCTATCAGCGTTGTCTGCCAGACATTATCATCCTGTTTAACTTCAGTAGATGCATCAAAGGTAATGCGGGTAAAACGTCGACGTTCTGTATCAGGTATAGTCACAACATTTATCCGTGTGTTAAGACAACTTATCCATCTTATTATAGTAAGAGGGATAATTGGAACAGTCTTAACAGATGAATTTCGTGGACTTTTTTTATATGTTCTGCCAGAAGTCATGCCCAATACTGTTTTGGATCAACACTGATTGGTTTGCTAATCTATACCATTCTTAATTATAAAAAAATTGAGTAAGTTAAGATGTTGATGGATGCATTACTGGATCTAGCAAGTGCTAGCCGCCATTCCCGTTACTTTAATCAAACCCGAAGCTATTACCTATTCCGTAGAATCAGAGTGATCGCAATAGCATTGGTGTTGCTGCAGCCTGCATGGATACTAGTGGATTACTTTCTGCTGCCAACGGAAATTATTTGGGAGTTGTTTGTGATTCGTGCAGTTACTGCACTGGCCTGTCTGATTATTGGTCTTTGGGGGATTAAGCGATATAGCCTTACCTTTTCATATATTCGTTTGTTTTCACTAGTCTTTGTGCTTTCTGCATTTCAGACAATAGCTACTTCATTGCTTATTTCTAAAGGCTTTTCAAGCAGTCAGGCGGGCTATGATTTTTTTCCATTCATGATTATTTCAATGTTGGCTGTGTTTCCACTGTCCATATTTGAGGTAGTGCTATACACACTGGGTATTTTATCCGTTGAATTGGGTACTCAGCTCGTAAGGGGGGAATTAGGCTCTGTCCTGGGTATCAACAGCTTATGGTTGTTGATGGTGCTTGCAATTATCGCCGGTTGGGCTGCGGTTAATCAGATGAATATGTTATTGGGTCTGTACCGTCAGGCTACACGAGACCCGCTCACCGGTTTGTCTAACCGTCGTCAGGCAATGGAGCAGCTTGAGAATGATGTCCAAAACTGTCGGGCTAAAGCTCAACCTCTGAGTGTGTTGTTATTTGATTTGGATAAATTCAAAAATTTCAATGACAGTTATGGGCATGCTGCAGGAGATATGGTGCTTAAGAGTTTTTCTAAGCTAATGCGGCAGAAAACTAAACGGCGAACTGATATTCGATGCCGGTATGGCGGTGAAGAGTTTTTGATTATTTTGCCGGACAGGGATAGTGAGCAAGCGTATGAAGTGGCAGAATTGATTCGTACTGGATGCCATGATGAATATGTTAAAACGCCTACCGGTGAAAAGGTACGCTACTCAACCAGTATTGGGATAACTGATTTGAGGGATGAGGATAGTATAGATAGCTTGTTACAGCGGGCTGATGAAGCTTTATATGTTGCGAAAGACAGTGGGCGTGATCAGTCGGTAGTAGCTCAATAGCAATTATTTATAGATGATTTACTAATAAAAAGCCGGGTAATTAACCCGGCTTTTTACTTTCTGGGGCATTAACCCACATCGGTCATGCGTTTGTATTTGATGCGCTCTGGCTGATGCTCTTTACCATATCGGCGTTTATAGTCTTCTTGATACTCTGAGTAGTTGCCTTCAAAGAATTCAACTTTAGAGTCACCCTCATACGCCAGCATATGAGTACAGATACGATCGAGGAACCAGCGGTCGTGCGAGATAACTACCGCGCAGCCTGGGAAAGCAAGAATCGCTTCTTCCAGAGCTCGTAGGGTTTCGATATCCAGATCGTTGGTCGGTTCATCCAGCAGCAGTACGTTGCCACCCTCTTTCAGTAGCTTCGCCATGTGCAGACGGTTACGTTCACCACCGGACAAATCTTTCACAAACTTCTGCTGATCACCGCCCTTAAAGTTAAAGCGGCCGCAATATGCACGTGATGGCGTCTGGTAGTTACCTACGGTGATGATGTCCTGTCCATCAGACAGTTCTTCGAAAACAGTTTTATCACCGTTCAGATCACGGGACTGATTAACGTAAGCCAGTTCTACGGTTGAGCCGATTTCGATTTCACCGGAATCGGGTTGCTCTTCACCACTGATCATTTTAAACAGCGTGGATTTACCCGCACCATTACCACCGATGATGCCAACGATCGCACCTTGTGGGATAGAGAAGCTCAGGTTTTCGAACAGTACTTTATCGCCGTAAGCTTTGCTGATGTTATTCGCATCAATAACTTTTTCACCCAGACGTGGCCCTGGCGGAATGTAGATCTCCTGGGTTTCGTTACGGGTCTGGAACTCTTTTGAGTTCATCTCTTCGAACTGCTTCAGACGTGCTTTGGATTTAGACTGACGACCTTTAGAGCCCTGGCGAACCCACTCCAGCTCGGCAGCAACGGATTTGCGATGAGCCGCTTCCTGTTTTGCTTCCTGTTCCAGACGGGCTTCTTTCTGCTCCAGCCAGGATGAGTAGTTGCCTTCGTATGGGATGCCGCGGCCACGGTCCAGTTCTAAAATCCAGCCAGCAGCATTGTCGAGGAAGTAACGGTCGTGGGTGATCGCTACTACGGTACCCGGGTATTCCTGTAGGAAGCGCTCAATCCATGCTACAGACTCTGCATCCAGGTGGTTGGTTGGTTCGTCCAACAGCAGCATATCTGGCTTATCCAGTAATAGGCGGCATAGGGCTACACGGCGGCGTTCACCACCAGACAGATTCTTAATTTCTGCATCCCAGGCTGGCAGACGCATTGCGTCAGCGGCGCGCTCAAGAGCCGTTTCCAGATTATGCCCATCTTTTGCCTGGATCAGGTTTTCATACTCAGCCTGTTTCTTAGCCAGTTCGTCAAAGTCTGCATCCGGCTCAGCGTAAGCTGCGTATACTGCTTCCAGACCGTCCAGTGCTTCTTTTACATCAGAAACGGATTCTTCAACGATTTCACGAACGGTTTTGCTCTCATCCAGTTCTGGTTCCTGTGGCAGGTAGCCGACATTGATACCCGGCATTGGACGAGCTTCACCGATGATCTCGGTATCCAGTCCAGCCATGATTTTCAGCAGGGTGGATTTACCCGCACCGTTCAGACCCAGAACACCGATTTTTGCGCCTGGGAAGAATGAAAGAGAGATATCTTTCAGAATTTCGCGCTTTGGTGGAACAATCTTGCCAACGCGGTTCATTGAATATACGTACTGAGCCATGCAGTAATCCGTCTTGTTAAACTGTCAAATAATGAGGCGATTCTACCGGAAACAGGCTATCAATGGCTATCTTGATCCTGATCAAATATCTGCATTACCGCTCTTTTTATTGCGTTCTAGAATAAAAGTGCAGAGGTCCATAAATATAATCAGATCCAGTAGAGGAGGTGGGTCTGATGGGTGACTTAACACGTTTCAACAGTCTGTTTGATGATGCTTTCTTTAGCAATTTCTTCCGTCCGGTAGCTTCGGATAAGGGTGAAAGAGTGCCGGCCATAGATGTGCATGAATCCGATGGCGGATATTGCATCAAGGCAGATCTGCCTGGTATCAGCAAAGACGATATCCATGTCACACAGGAAAATGGTGTGCTCACAATATCTGCCGAAACCAAGCAGGAAGATAAAGAAGAGAAAGATGGCAAGGTTATTCGCCAGGAGCGCCATTACGGCCAATATGTAAGGCGTCTTTCGGTCGGTGATAATTTGGATCCGGCAAGTATCAAAGCACGTTTTGAAAATGGGGTGCTGCAGTTGGATCTACCGAAACCGGAACCTAAAGCGCCTGAAGTCAGTAAAGTGACAATCGATTGATTGTTGTTTTAGCTGAACCAAATAAAGCCTGTAACCGTAAAAAAGTTACAGGCTTTTTTGTTGAGCGAAATTGAAGCAGTTTTGAGTCGGATTCAAGTGAATCTGAGAAAATGTTTCGCTATAATACGCGCTTTCCCAATA
>JBOEGV010000048.1:0-19373 GCA_050633605.1 Neptuniibacter sp.
GTGTACCCGGACCCACAGAGCGCGATGATACGGTGGCAACAATCTCGCCGTATTCAACGTCCTGAACCTGTGATACTGCGGCTACCATTGGAATAGTCGCCTGACCGCCACAAGTCACCATGTTGACGTTCATCTCAAGCTGAGAGGCGTGCTGTTTCAGGTTAACCGGTGGTACACAGAACGGACCGATTGCGGCTGGAGTCAGATCCACCATGATCACACCCAGCTCATTCAACTTGCGGCTGTTCTCAGCATGTACATAAGCGGAGGTGGCATCGAATGCGATACGGATATCATCTTCGATCACTTTATCCAGCATGCCGTCTACGCCAGTGCTGGAGACTTTAAGGCCGAACTCTTTAGCGCGTTTCAGACCTTCAGATTCTGGGTCGATCCCGACCATCCAAACCGGTTCTACCCAGTCGGAACGCATCATTTTCATCAACAGGTCGGTGCCGATGTTACCCGGACCGATGATGACTGCTTTTAACTTTTTACTCATAAATTTATCCTTTAAATCAGCACTACGGTCTTAGGTAAAACGAACAGAAGCGGAACCGATACCACCAATGCTTACGCTCATGAAATCACCGGCCTTAACCGGTTCAAGAGGCACCAGAGAACCGGACAGAATGACTTCACCCGCTTTCAGAGGAATGCCGAATTCACCCAAGGTGTTGGCCAGCCAGGTCACACAGTTGATTGGGCTACCCAGCGCTGCAGCGCCTGCACCGGTTGAGATGATCTGGCCATTTTTCTCTACCACCATGCCGCAGGTAGAAAGGTCTACTTCACTTGGGCTGACCGCGCGGTCACCCAGTACAAACAGACCGCAGGATGCGTTGTCAGCAACGGTGTCCTGAATCTTTATCTGCCAGTTTTCAATGCGGGAATCGACAATCTCAAAGCAAGGGATAACGCAATCAGTAGCCGCTAATACATCGGCATTGGTAATCCCAGGGCCGATCAGGTCTTTCTTCAGAATGAATGCGATCTCACCTTCAGCTTTTGGCTGGATCAACTTCTCGCTGATTGGCATCTCTTCGCCCTGACTGAAAGCCATATCATCAGTCAGATAACCGAAGTCCGGCTGATGAACATTCAGCATGTTCTGCACGGCTTTAGAGGTCACGCCGATCTTCTTGCCGATGATTCTTGCGCCAGCTTGGACGCGGCGTTCAACCATGCGCAGAGAGATGTGGTAAGCATCTTCAATGGTGATGTCTTCAAAGCGCTCGGTAAAAGGACGCAAGGTCTCTTTTTTTGTCAGTGCTTCGTAGAGCTCATCACCACACTGTTGGATTAGTTGTTTATCCATAATCTTTTCCTTCAAGTCCTCCCGCATTTGTGCAGGAGTTGCAGTAATCGCTGGGGACAAGTGTGTCCTCAGAACTTGATGCAGATATTTTTCGTCTCTGTATAGAACTCAAACCCGTGCACACCGCCTTCACGACCAATACCGGATTCTTTTGCGCCACCAAAGGCAGTACGCAGGTCACGCAGGAACCAGCTGTTTACCCAAACCAGACCTACTTCCATCTGTTCGGCAACACGAGAAGCACGGGAGGAATTTTCCGTCCAGACTGCTGCGCACAGGCCGTAGTTGGTATCGTTAGCCAGCTCAACAACTTCTTCTTCAGTATCAAAAGGACGGATATGGCAGCAGGGGCCGAAGACTTCTTCACGGACAACGCGCGCGTCATCAGAAAGGCCGGTCCATATCGTCGGTTCTACCCAGGCTCCGGCATTCAGGTCGTCGCCCATCTCAGGTACGCCGCCACCGGTAACTACTGTTGCGCCTTCTTCTTTGGCTAAACGGTAGTAGGAGAGAACTTTTTCTTTGTGTTCCTGGCTGACCAGTGGACCAAAATCAACTTCTGGATCTTCAGGGCGACCCATTTTTAGTTTCTCTGCACCTTCTTTCAGGCGCTGAACAAACTCTTCAAAGATTGGACGTTCAACATATACACGTTCAGTACCCAGACAAACCTGACCACAGTTCACAAAAACAGAACGCAGGGTGCCTTCAATGGCTTTGTCCATGTCGCAGTCTGCGAAGACAATGCCTGGGTTCTTACCACCACACTCCATGGAGATGTTACGCAGGCCAACAGATGCCGCACGCATAATGATCTCACCTGTGCGGGTTTCGCCGGTGAAGGTGATCGCATCTACATCTTTATTTTCGGTCAGGTATGCGCCGGCAGAATCAGGCCCAAATCCGTGAACGACGTTATATACGCCTTCCGGTACTCCGCACTCATTCATCACTTCACCCAGAAGTGTTGCAGTGGCGGGTGTTTCTTCCGATGGCTTAACAACGACTGTGTTACCACAAGCCAGAGCCGGACCTACTTTCCAGGTCATCAGCAGCAGCGGTAGGTTCCACGGGCTGACAACAGCGATAACACCTTTTGGAGAACGATGGCCGTAGTTCAGAGCGCTTTTGCCATCAGGCGTATCTAATTTGAAAGCCTCAGTCGGGTGATTCGCGAGGGTTTCTGAAAAGGCTTTAAAGTTAGCCGCACCACGAGGAATATCGATATGTGATGCAATTTTATTGGGTTTACCCGTATCAAGGCATTCTGCTTCCAGAAACTCATCAAAGCGCTCATTGATACGGTCTGCCACTTTGTTAAGCAGATCGATGCGCTGAGCCTGAGTCATTTTGCCCCATGGGCCTTTCATCGCAGCTTTGGCTGCTTGAACCGCAGCGTCGACTTCTGGTAGGCCCGCTTCATGGACCATACCGATCAGGGAGTCATCTACCGGGCAGCGGTTTTCAAAAGTTTTACCGCTTGCGGAGGTAACAAACTGACCATTAATAAAGTTTTTAAATTCTTTCATTCTCAAATTCTCAAGCCAGATCAACAATCCAGACCCTTTACCCACAGCAACAACAGAACAGTCTTGCTTAACCACAGCCCCAAGGGGTAAAGGAAACTAAAAGCTGTGGTCAGTTTTTCTTAGGTCAGAACCGTCAGGAAGCGGTCATTCAGCACACGGTCGTGATAGAAGATCGCTTTACCCAGGTCTTCCGCCATCCAAGTCACAGGTTCGTGATCCGGGTAGTGGTAATCGCCTTCGCAGAACACTTCAGAACGGTTGCCAGATGGGTCAAAGAAGTAGATGGTTTTACCGTGTGTAAGGCCATGACGAGTTGGACCAATATCCAGAGATACATCTTCCATGGAGATCAGGTCAGCCGCTCGCAGAACATCTTCCCAGGTGTTCAGGAAGAAAGAGGCATGGTGGAATTTGCCCGGTTCAGGATGCTCAATAAATGCAACATCGTGAGCTTTCATACTAACGGTCAGGAAGCCTGCAAGGCGTGTCCCGTCTGCATCAAGTACTTGTTCAGCCAGATCAAAGCCAAGTACCTTCTGGAACAGATCCAGTGTTCCGGCAATGTTTGGTCCATACAGAAGGCAATGGTCAAAGCGAGTGGCTTTCATGCCTTTAAGACCGCGTGGCCAAGCTTCAGGGTTTACTTTAGACAGACCCCATTTACCGGTTTGTTCTTTCTCTGCAAAGATCTCAAACATGTGACCTGTTGGAGAGTCAAAACGAATACGGCGACCGCAACCATTCAGTTCGCCTGCTGGAATTTCTTCAACATTACAGCCGTACTCAATCAGGTCTTTGTGAAGTTTATCCAGTGTTTCGTTATCGACCACTTTGTAGCTGACAAAATCCATGCCTGGTTCATCTGCTTCACGAAGTACAACAGAAAATTTATCAACTTCGCTCCAGCCTTTCAGATAAGCTCGGCCTTGGCTGTCGCGCTCAACTTCAATCAGACCCAGAAGGTCACGATAGTGTTTAAGTGCTTCTTCCATATCCAGTACACGAAGCTGGATGTGACCTGGACGCATAACCCCTTTTTTCATGAAACTATCCTCAATTATTATTTTTAATCGTTCGCTACTCTGGGCAGTTCTATGAGTTCCGCTTCAATCTTCATATCGCTGGCTGGGAATATCCGGCAGGCCAGGACAATGCCTTCCTCCAGATCCTGCTCAGAGATATGTGCTTTACTCATTCGCTTGCTGGTGAATTCACCTTCGATCACTTTGATCTTGCAGACGCCACAGCCACCACCGCGACAACCCACATCAATGCAATCGGAATTGAATCTTTCCATACCCACTAAAAGACTATTTTCTTGAGAACAGGTAAATTCCTGATTCTGATTGATCACCTGAATCCTGAATTTTGTTTTTATCTGATTCATTCAAATAGTCTCTGGCAATTTCATTTCACGGCAGTACGCAGACTGCTGAATAGCTATAGAGCAATGGCTGTGCCAGAGTCGGTTTTTTGTTGTTGTATGTTTTGTATCTGTTTGAAATATAATGGCTTTATTTGTTATTCTGGTTTGTCTTTAAAGCCTTGGTAACGGCAGGTGATAGAGGTTTAAATCATCAAATGATTAAAAGGTTTAGCCTGTGATGATGAGTTGATTAAATGCTTCAATCAGATGTTTTAGAGGGAATGGGTAGCTGAGTTGAGTGCTAATTTGAGTGTTAAAAGAGTGGAACCGTCTAAAGAAAAACCAGGTAATAAAAAGAAGTCCTTAATTAGTTGACCCTTGGCAAGACAGCAAGGTTTTATGGTTGCTGATATGGGTGGAACAAGCTAGAAAGTTAATAGGGCAGGTTCAGATTTATTCAACATGGGTGAATAATTGTTGCCTGGGCCTAAAAAGGAATGGCTATGCTCTCCACTTTTTCTGAGTTCGCAACTTGGCTGATTTATTCAATACTTGGGTTTGACCCTGAGTCGAAGCTGGGCTCGGCTTTACATTTCTTTATCGAAGATACGACTAAAATTTTCTTCCTATTGATAGTGATGATTTACCTCATTGCCATTCTGCGTGCCTCTTTGAATGTTGAGGCCGTCAGGGATTTTCTTTCCGGTAAACACCGCGCACTTGGATACGTTATGGGGAGCACATTTGGTGCTATCACACCTTTTTGTTCCTGCTCCAGTATTCCGGTATTCCTTGGCTTTACATCAGCGGGCATTCCAATCGGTATCACTATGGCTTTCCTTCTCACTTCACCATTGATCAATGAAGTGGCGGTGCTTCTTTTGATCAGCCTGGTTGGTTGGAAGGTAACTCTTATCTATGTGTTGGTTGGTATGACTGTTGGGATCATTTGTGGCATGTTTCTCGATATGATTCATGCTGAAAAATGGCTTCAGCCTTTTGCCCTTAAAGCTTTTCAGAATGCAGGTTCAGTAAATTCCGTCTCCAGTGAGGATAGGGTGGCATTGTCTCTTAAAGAGCGTCATCACTTTGCTAAACAGGAACTCGCAGATATTTTCTCAAGAGTCTGGAAGTGGGTAATCATTGGTGTGGGATTAGGTAGTGCTCTGCATGGTTTTGTTCCAGAAGCATGGTTTGAGGCTCATCTATCTCAAGGCCAGTGGTGGACCGTTCCTGTCGCTGTGTTAGCTGCCATTCCACTCTATTCCAACGCTACCGGGGTAATTCCCGTTATGGAAAGTCTCATTATTAAAGGACTGCCCTTAGGCACTACTATGGCGTTTTGCATGAGCACGGTTGCAGCCAGCTTCCCGGAATTTGTCCTGCTCAAGCAGGTTATGCGTTGGAAGTTGCTTGCCGTTGTTTTTGTCACGCTGTTAATTTCATTTACCGTGGTTGGCTGGGTGTTAAACCTGATACCAACTACCTGAGAGGCTATATATGAAAGAGATAAAAGTATTGGGCAGTGGTTGCACTAAATGTGAAAAAACCGCCGAACTGATCCAGAAAATTGCTGCGGAAGTGCAGGCTGAAGTGAACATACAGAAAGAAACCGATCCAGAAGTGATTATGAATTACGCCGTGATGAGAACACCTGCTGTGGTCATAGATGAGCAAGTTGTTCACTCAGGTTCAATACCTGAAACAAATAAAGTCAGGCAATGGCTAGAAGGTTAACTGCCATATTTTATGAGTTGTAATACGGACTCCAGTTTTGATCTGTCATGAAGTAGCTTCAGTACACAATAAAATTATATTTTTTAGTTGATCATCAGATACTTGAGGATTTAGAGACGTACAGTATCTTTCAGAAACTATAAACGGGATACTTGTCCTCTCCTTCATTATCTGGAACCTGAGATGAAAAAAGTTGCGTTGTTTGTTGATGTTCAGAATGTTTACTACACAACCAGACAAACATTTGGAAAGAACTTCGATTACAACGAGTTCTGGCGCCAGGTCACTGCAGACAGAGAAGTTATTCATGCCTTTGCCTATGCCATCGACCGGGGTGATGAAAAACAGAAACAGTTTCAGAATATCCTGCGTGCTATCGGTTTTGAGGTGAAGTTAAAACCCTATATCCAACGTTCTGACGGTTCCGCTAAAGGGGATTGGGATGTGGGAATAACCATTGATGCTATGGATTATTCAACAGATGCGGATATTGTTGTGCTTGTTTCCGGGGATGGTGATTTTGATCTATTGGCTAATAAACTACGACTCGAAAAGGGAAAGAGGGTGGAAGTTTACGGTGTTAGGGAATTAACCGCGGCCTCATTGATCAATGCTTCCAGTGAATACTTCCCTATACAAGGCAATTTATTACTAGGTTAGTGCACTGTCGCTAATATGTGTCATTCAGATCTTATTCTTAAACAGGTCAAGAAGTGCTGTTACCTTCGCAGACAGATGTTTTCGGTGTGAATATATAACATTGATCGGAATCTCGACCTGACAATAATCATCTAATACAGTCAGCAACTCTCCTGATTCCAGTGCATCTTTCACTGCAAAGTATGGTGATACGCAGATGCCAAGCCCTGTGGTAGCCAGCTTACCGGCCGCCACTGCACTGTTTACCTTTATCATGCTATTGGGTTTTACCGTGTAAATATGCTCATCTTTGTTGAAGTTCCAGGTACTTTTGCGGTTGTTCGTATCAAATATGCAGGGTAGGTGATGCAGATCTTCCGGTGTTTCAGGCTTGCCATGTTTTTGCAAAAAAGCAGGGGATGTGCAGCAAACCATCTTGGTACTGCTGACTTGTCTTGCAATCAGGGCGGAATCTTCGAGTTTGCCAATACGGATTGCCATATCAAAGCCTTCAGCAACTATATCCACGAAGCGATCATTCAGTGACAACTCGATCTGAAGCTGTGGGTTACCCTCAATAAGCTCAGCAAAAAGTGGAGCCAGAACCAGCTCACCAAATGTAGTGGGGGCTGTGATACGGATCTCTCCAACCAGACTTTGATGTTCCTGCCTGACTTTAGCTTCCAGAGAGTAAATATCTTCCAGTACCCGTTTAGCTTCTTCGTAATAACCAAGGCCAGTAGAAGTCAGCTTGATGCTTCGGGTTGACCGGGTCACCAGACGTACGCCCAGATTTTCTTCAAGCTGACTGATATGAGTACTCACCAGAGCGGTGGTTTTCCCAATACGTTTAGCAGCGGCAGTAAAGTTTCCTTCTTCCACCACGGCGATAAACGAGGACATCAGATTCAATTTATCCATATGCTAAAAATCACAAAGCGAATAGTTAAATAATATTTAATAATGTTTCAATTAAATGGATTATTATTTGGTTTTGTTAATTAGTCAAAAATTACCTCATTGAATGAACAACGAACGAGGATAATGATAATGGCTCTACAACCTTTCTATGCTGCAACTGTGTTGCGTTTATCTCTGGGTGTTATGTACCTAGCTCACGGCTTACTTAAACTTCTGGTTTTCACTCCTGCAGGGACTGCTGGCTTCTTTGGTTCTATCGGTCTTCCGGATTTTCTTGGGCCCGTGACTATGGCAGTTGAAATTGCGGCAGGCTTAGCGTTGATTCTGGGTATCTACAGCAGGTGGGTTGCTCTGGCTTTGATTCCGGTTCTGGCGGGTTCAATCTTCCTGGTTCACGGAAGCAGTGGCTGGTTGTTCAGCAGTGAAGGTGGTGGCTGGGAATACCCACTGTTTCTGATTGCGGCTTCTGTTGCACAGTTCTTCCTGGGTGATGGCGCATATGCACTAGTTAAAAACAAAGAAGGTTCAGGGCAGTTACAGCCTGCATCTTAATTTTCTTGTTCAGGTGCTTTTGTTGCCCGCCTAAGCACCTGTTTTTTAATAATTGGTAAGAGGGGGTAAAGATGTTAATCGATGGTGTTTGGCAGGAAAAATGGCAACCAGTTCAAAAACAGGATGAGAAGGGACGTTTTTTACGCCAGAGTAGTTCTTTTCGAGAACGTATTACCCCTGAACAGGTGCAAACGACTGACGCATCTGAATCTCGTTTTACACTCTATGTAGCTTATATATGCCCATGGGCTACCCGTACGCTGATTGCCCGTAATCTATTGGGTTTAGAAAAGTACTTTGATGTTAAGTCAGTGGAACCTGTTTTAACCGATTATGGCTGGAAGTTGGATTCCGATAATGCAGGCTCCTGGACATACATGCATGAGTTATATTCGCAGTCAGATGAGCATTATACGGGTCGCGCTACAGTTCCGGTGATTTGGGATAATCAGGAACAGCGTATCATCAATAATGAATCCGCTGATATTCTGGAAATCTTTAATAACGATCTACACAGGTTAAAGCAGCATGATGTTGATCTGCATCCGGTAGTTTTGACGGATGAGATTTTTGATTTTAATAACCGGATTTATAACAGTTTGAATAATGGTGTTTATCGGGCAGGTTTTGCAACGACTCAGGACGCTTATCAAGAAGCCTATACCGATGTGTTTTCTACGCTGGATTGGCTGGAAGAGCATTTCTCAGATAAGAAATATGCCGTGGGAGAACAACTGACAGAGAGTGATATTCGGTTGTTTGTAACTCTGGTACGTTTCGATCTGGCTTATTATGGTCTGTTTAAAACCAACAAAAAACGGATTAGTGATTACGTAAACCTATCCGTTTATCTTGATCGGCTCATGGCCATACCAGCTTTCAGCCAGAACACCCGGGTTGATCATATCAAACAGGGTTATTACTCGATAAAACAACTTAACCCTAACGGTATTGTTCCGGAAGGGCCTGAACTGCCTTGGTTTAAATATTTAGGAGAGAAATAATGACGCAACGCGCCCCTGCAATGTATATAGGTCATGGCTCTCCAATGTTTGCTCTGCAACCGGGAAAAGCGGGGGCTTTGCTTAATGAGTTCAGTCGCTATTTCACAGATGTAAAAGCAGTGCTGATGATTTCTCCTCACTGGATGACCAACGGTCTTGCTCTAACTGCCGCTGAAGAGCTGGATACTATTCATGATTTTTATGGTTTTCCGGATCCCCTTTACAGGGTGACGTATAAGGCTCCGGGGGATCAGAAAACTGCTGATTTGATAAGCCAACACCTCAAAAGTGCTGGCTACGAAGTATCTCTGGATTCAAACAGGGGGCGTGATCATGGTGCCTGGGTACCTATGCTTCATCTACTTCCGGAAGCGAATATCCCCGTAATTCAACTATCTTTGGATCGGGCACTGAATGCTGATGGATTGATAAAGCTGGGCGAAACTCTGAAAAATCTAAGGGATGAAGGCATCGCAGTAATTGCTTCTGGTAGCCTCACCCATAACCTTTATGAGATTCAGCCTGAGCAAGCGCCCCCCGTTTCTTATGCTGATCGGTTCGAAAAATGGGTACGTAATTCTGTAGAGAAACGTGATGCAGAACGGTTGAGCAATCCTGAACAGTTTTGTGACGACTTCAAACGGGCTCACCCTACAGCTGAGCATTATGTGCCACTGTTGGTAGCACTGGGTGCCAGTGACGAAGTTGATCAATTACAGGTGCTGGAAGGCGGCATTCTACATGGAGTTATTTCCATGGAATCATACGGCTGGGTTTAATTTGAACGAGGACTGACTCAGGACTCCTCGTTCAATTTTTTGAGTTTATACGCCATGGTTGGCCTCGAAATTCCTAATAATCTGGCCGCTTTAGAGACGTTGTCTTCACTCTGTTCCATAGCGGTGTTTATCAGAATTTCCTCAAAGGATTCCATCTTAAAATTATCTTTTAATAGTTCCTTCGCCAGCTCAACTAACTGACCCAGGCCTGCGGAAACGTCTGAGGTCAGGTTCCCTGTGGAATTGATGATATTAATAGGGTGGCTGGGCTCAACCAGTGATGGGAAAAAGTTTTCCAGCCCGATCTGTTGATTGTTATCAGTAAGGATTACGCCGCGCTCAATCATATTTTCAAGCTCGCGAATATTTCCCGGCCAACTGTAGTTGTTGAACGCTTCCATCGCTTTATCAGAAACCCCTAGAGTGAGTTTGTGATAAGCACTGTGATATTTTTCCAGAAAGTGCTCGACCAGATGAGGAATATCCTCAGTTCTTTCCCTGAGAGGCGGGATAAATACCGGGAATACATTTAAACGGTAGAAAAGATCGGCTCTGAAACGACCTTCGCTGACCGCCTGTTGCAGATCTTCATTGGTGGCGGCAACGATACGAACATCGATTTTATGAATTTTGCTACCGCCTACTTTTTCCAGCTCGCCTTCCTGCAATACCCTGAGCAATGAAGCCTGAGCCCGAGGTGTCAGCTCAATGACTTCATCCAGAAAAATAGTACCGCCGTGGGCACGTTCAAACTTTCCCTCTCTGGATTGAGTTGCGCCGGTAAAGGCGCCTTTTTCAACACCGAACAGTTCCGCTTCAATCAGTTCCTGCGGCAAGGTTGCACAATTTACAGCGACGAAGGGTTTATCCGCCCGGTCGCTGGACAGGTGCAAGCCTTTAGCAACAATCTCTTTTCCCACTCCGGTTTCACCCAGCAGCAGAGTGGTAACGCGGCTTTTGGATGCGCGGTTAATCAGCTTACAGACTTTTTTAAATGCAGGTGATTTTCCTACCGATTGATACAGCAGCTCATCATCCTGTAGTAAGCCAATACCGGATTTAAAAACATCAACCTCTGTCTGTAATGCCATAAGCTGGTCGATGATCGGGTCCGGTTTCAGATAACGTTCAATCTCAGCAGGGTCATCCCATTCTTCAGCCGGGCGACCGACATTAGTGCAGTGGCTATCACCACAGGCCACACAGCGGGTCTCCTTAAATAAAATCCTGCGCTGCATGTAATAGCTGGTGTAACCGCTGGCATATCCCAGAAGAGTCCAGCAGACCGGATCTTCAGAAGGACCGAAGTCGCTCATATGAATTTCTGCTTCGTAAGAGCCGTGCCAGTCGAACTCGCCGTAAAATTCGCCTTTTTCAATGTCCATTTCAATATGTATAGGGCGGACTTTTACAATGCCTTCGATGGTGTGCATTTGCGGCCCGACCAGAAAGGCATCCTGATTGCTCATACCCGGTCGGATTCGCTTTGCCAATTCTGCATCTCTCTGACCCGCTGCGTAGCCAAAGCGTGTCAGCAAGCCTTTTGCGCGTTCAGTCCCCAGTGTTTCAATCAGTTCTTTACGCAAAGAACCCATTACCCCGGAATGGATCAACAGCATTCTTTGTTCATTTAGCCAGATCTTGCCATTTTCAGTATCGAACTTGATCTGGGCTAACAGATCTTCTGCTGATGGGCTGGGTAGTTGTTTTCGCTCTGTACTCATACGGGCCTGGTTTTTTATTATTCAGTTTACGGGCGTGTTGCATTACTTCTTCAGACGATAGGCCATCTGAGGTCGGGTAATGCCGAGTAATCGGGCTGCCTGGGTTACATTACCACTGGCTTTTGCCATCGCTCGTTCAAGCAATGTTTGTTCAAATGAATTCAGATCAAATTCAGAACCAAGAAGCTGATCCACAAGGTCGTTGCTTTCATTGGATGTTTCGTCACTGTTTTGTAAGGCTCCCGAACTGGCTACATTCAAAGGGTGGCTGGGTTCTGCCAGAGACGGGAAGAACGATTTCATATCAATAGTGCGATTGTTATCGGTCAGGATTATTCCGCGTTCAATCATGTTTTCCAATTCTCGAATATTTCCAGGCCACTTGTACTTCATCAGACTTTGCAGGGCTTTACCTGACACGCCCATTGTCTTTTTGTTGTACATGGTATGGTACTTTTCAAGAAAGTGTTCAATCAGCAGAGGGATATCCTCAACCCTTTCTCGTAGGGGGGGAATTTGAACAGGATACACATTCAGACGGTAGAACAGGTCAGCCCGAAATTTACCGGCCTTTACAGCTTCCGTCAGGTTTTCATTCGTTGCAGCAACGACTCGGACATCAATTTTGCGTACCTGATTGTCACCGACACGTTCCATTTCGCCTTCTTGTAAAACTCTCAACAAAGCTGCCTGAGCGCGAGGGTTAAGCTCAACCACTTCGTCAAGAAAGATAGTACCGCCATTGGCGCGTTCAAATTTACCTTCGCGGGATTGGGTGGCGCCGGTATAGGCTCCTTTGCGTACACCAAATAGCTCCGCTTCGATTAGATCCGGTGGAATGCAGGCACAGTTTACGGCGATAAACGCTTTATCAGATCGTTCGCTGGTCTTATGCAATCCCCGTGCGACAACCTCTTTACCCACGCCGGTTTCACCTTGCAGCAAAACAGTGACAGTGCTGGATGAAGCCCGCTCAATAAGATGGCATACGTGCTTGAATGCTTCGGATTGGCCAACGGAATTAAACATCTGAACATCGCTTGAGCAGCGATTATCTTTCAGATGTTCCCGCAGGGTAGACATCTCATAACGAAGTGCGAAAAGCTCTTCAATAATTGGGTCAGGCAGTAGACAGCGTTCCAGCTCTTCCTGATCCTCCCATTCTTCAGCAGGTTTACCCACGATATGACAATGGTCATGACCGCAACCACTGCACTGCAGCTCTTTAAACATGATCTTTTTGCCCATGTAATAGCTGCAGTAACCACTGGCGTAGCCCAGTAAAGTCCAACAAATTGGATCTTCGGCTATGCCAAAGTCATTGATATGCACTTCAGCTTCATAAGAGTCGAACCAATGAAACTCACCGTAAAATTCCCCTTTATCTACATCGAATTCCAAAGCAACCGGCTGAACCCGGACCATGCCTTTAATGCAATGCATCTGGGGTCCAACCAGAAAAGCTTCATCGGTAGATATTTCAGGGCGGATTTTGTGTGCAAACTCTGCATCGCGCATACCGGACTGGTATCCGAAACGCATTAAAAAACCTTTGGCACGTTCAAGACCTAAGGATGCTATTAATTCCTGTCGCAGTGAGCCCATAACGGCAGAATGAATCAACAGCATGCGTTGTTCATCTAGCCATATTTTCCCATCTTCATAGGCAAACTGGATTTGAGAGATCAGGTCTTCAGACATCGGTAACTGAAGCGCCGTTTGTTCACTCATTCTCTTCTCGCTTAGTTTTATTGTTGTTATATCCGCGTGGGAAGTGATAACCCATACAGCCTTTTCGTAATGAAGGCTTTCTATTAGCAAAACCCGTGCACAAAAACTTCTGGCCTTAGAAGTTGTGTTTGCGTCGGTTTTAGCTCGCGCGGCTGAGCAAATAATTAATTATTAACCCTAGCCTAATCATTTCATCACCCTTTTAACAGGGGGGGTAATAGGTTTTTTTTAGGTGTAATTAGTCGTATTCAGGTACTAAAAAATAAAATTTAAAACAGCTAAAAATCATTAAAAAACAGCTAGTTATTATTGTAGTTCAACACCTGTATTTCTGCCCGGAATTATTTGGTGGCACAGCACTTGCTGATAGATCCAGTGACTTCGAATCAAATAGTGAGTTAACGAAATGACAAACGTAGAGCTTCAAATGCATAGGGGTAATGCGAAAAAACCTTTCGATCGATTGGTTAAGTATATCCGTGTGCGGAGTGAGCCCGGTGCCCGTTTCGTCGAGTTCGATTTTGCTATTGGCGACCCAAATCTGTTTGTTGAGCTGATTATGCCACAAGGTGCGTTTGAGCACTTTTGTGCAAAAAACGAGGTTGTGCATATGACAAACGAACAGATGCAGGCTGTTGATGCCGAGATGGAGAAGTGGCGCTACGGAGAAGATACGCTCATGGCCCATAACCATGAACGTAACAACTAATAACAATAAGCTTGGATAAACCGCAATGACTATTGAAATCAAAACCGCGACGCTAGAGCCGGTCCGCAATACCTTTGCACATATCGAGCGTCGATTTGGTGATAAACCGGCGACTCGTTATCAGGAAGCAACCTATGACGTGCAGTCAGAGGCCTACTTCCACTACCGCCCTCTATGGCAACCGGATAAGGAACTGAATGATCCGAGCCGTACTGCTTTGAAGATGGAAGACTGGTACGCGTTTAAAGATCCACGCCAGTTTTACTACGGCACTTATGTACAGCAACGCGCGAAGATGCAGGAAGTTGCTGAAAGTAACTACGCCTTCTTCGAAAAGCGTAAATTGGCAGATCACCTTTCAGAAGAGGTGAAACTCAAAATCATACGTTGCTTGCTGCCGCTGCGTCATACAGAGCACACGGCCAACCTCAACAATATGTACGCCAGTGCTTATGGTTACGGAACAGCGATAACTCAGGCTTGTTTGTACAACGGCATGGACCGTTTAGGCATTGCACAATACATCTCCCGCATCGGTCTGATTCTGGATGGCAATACAGGTGATGCTCTTAAAGAAGCGAAATCCTATTGGATGAGCGATCCCATCTGGCAGGGCCTGCGTCGCTTTGCCGAAGAAACCACAGTGACTGAAGACTGGTTTGAAGTGCTGGTGGCTCAGGATGTGGTGATGGATTCCCTGATGTACAACCTGATCTTTGATCAGTTCGAAGCGAAACTGTCGGAGTCTGGTAATCACGATGTCGGCATGCTGACTGAGTTTATGCAGCTGTGGGCAAAAGACACGAATCGTTGGGTAGATGCTGTGCTGAAAATCGCGACGGCAGAATCTGAAGAGAATAAAGTTTTGCTGGAAGGCTGGATTGAGAAATGGCGCGAAAAAGCGGAAGACGCACTGTCGTTGCTGGCTCATGAGGCGGTAGAAGAGGGCGCGTTACAGACGGCCCGTGAAGCACTGGATAAACGTCTGGCGAAAGCCGGTCTGTTCAAATAAGAGGATTCACCAAGATGTCAAAAGTCTATCTAGCACTGCAGGACAACGATGAGTCCCGCTATATCGTCGAGGCAATCGAAGAAGATAATCCAGATGCCACGGTTATCCATATGCCTGCGATGATTCGCATTGAGCGGGAAGGGCGTCTGGCTATTAACCGTGAAACAGTGGAAGAGAAGATAGGGCGTGACTGGGATGTGCAGGAGCTGCACGTAAACCTGATCACCCTGGGTGGCAACGTTGAAGAAGACGATGACAGTCTGACGCTGCATTGGAACGAATAAGAATAAAAGGTCTGAATCATGGCTAAGAAACTGAACATAAAAGATAAATACCGTTTGCTGACGCGTGATCTGGATTGGGAATATTCCTATGCGGATCGTAAAGAGGCATTTCCTTTTGAAGAATTTGAAGGGATTAAAATTACCGACTGGTCAAAATGGGAAGATCCATTCCGTCTGACCATGGATACGTACTGGAAATATCAGGCAGAGAAAGAGAAAAAACTCTACGCGATCTTTGATGCATTTTCGCAGAATAACGGACACCTTAACGTGGTTGACCCTCGTTACGTGAATGCAATTAAACTATTCCTGACGGGGGTTTCACCGCTGGAATATCAGGCGTACCAGGGTTTTGCTCACGTAGGTCGTCAGTTTGGTGGTGTCGGTGCGCGCGTTGCGTGCCAGATGCAAGCACTGGATGAGTTGCGTCATGTACAGACTCAGATCCATGCGATGAGTCACTACAACAAGTTCTTTGATGGTTTTCAGGAATACAGCTATATGCATGACCGCGTATGGTACCTGTCTGTGCCTAAGTCGTTCTTTAACGATGCCCGTTCTGCTGGTCCATTCGAGTACTCAGTCGCCATTGGTTTCTCTTTCGAATACGTGCTGACAAACCTTCTGTTCGTACCCTTTATGTCGGGTGCCGCACACAACGGTGATATGGCTACCGTGACATTTGGTTTCTCGGCGCAGTCGGATGAAGCCCGTCATATGACGCTGGGTCTTGAGATTATCAAGTTCCTGCTGGAGCAACATGAAGACAACGTACCGATTGTACAGAAGTGGATCGACAAATGGTTCTGGCGTGGTAGTCGTCTTCTGACCATCGTTGCGATGATGATGGATTACATGTTGCCGAACAAAGTGATGTCCTGGAAAGAAGCATGGGAGGTGTATTTCGAGGAAGCCGGTGGTGCGCTGTTTAAAGATCTGGCGCGTTACGGTATCGAGATGCCGAAGTACTCAGATGTGATTGAAAAAGAGAAAGAGCACATCTCTCATCAGGCATGGTGGACGTTCTACACCCACGGTCATGCTGCCGGTTTCCATACCTGGATTCCAAGTGACGAAGAGCTGGACTGGTTGTCCGAGAAGTACCCGGACACGTTCGACAAGTACTACCGTCCTCGCTGGGAAATGGCGAAAGAGATGGAAGCCAAAGGTGAGCGATTCTACACCAAGGGGCTGCCACAGCTGTGTACAACCTGTCAGATTCCTATGCTGTTCACCGAGATGGACGATCCAACTCAAACCGCTTATCGGGATTGTGAACATGAAGGTGAGCGCTATCACTTCTGCTCAGACGGCTGTAAAGACATCTTCGAAGATGAACCCGAGAAGTTTGTGCAGTCCTGGTTGCCTGTGCATCAGATCTTTCAGGGTAACTGTGGTGGACCAGATGTTGAAAACGTTCTAGGTGAGTTCTACAGAATGAATCTAGGTGCGGACAACATGGATATCAAAGGTTCACCAGACGAAGAACGCTGGAATAAATGGAAAGGCGTTGCCTAAACGATAATAACAATACCAGTGCTGCCAACAGTCAGGGCAGCACTGCAAGATCAGGAGAATAACAATGCCTGTAAGAGCAATTACGCCGGACTATCAAGGCGAAGTAATGGATAAGCGTGAAAACTTTGGTGATAACCAAGTGGTTTATGTTGGCTGGGATCATCATCTGATGTTCTGCGCAGCATTCGCTTATCCGGTACCACCGCAGATGCCATTTTCTGCACTGCTGAATGAGGTGATGCCAACGACCTTTAGTCTTCACCCGGAATTCGAAAAAGTGAACTGGGAAACTGCTGAGTGGTTGCTGGATGGCCAGCCGTTTATTCCTCAGCTGGATGTGGCTTTGGAAGATCAGGGCATCGGCCATAAATCCCTGCTGCGTTTTCAGACACCTGAGTTGAAGGGATTCCAGAACGCGGGTGTTTAACCCGCGCTTTATGGAGAATAGATATGAGTTATGAAGTAATTATTGAGCCCACCGGCGATGTGATCGAGGTGGATGAGGGCCAGACCATACTGGATGCTGCCCTGAGACAGGGTGTGTGGCTGCCGTTTGCCTGCGGACACGGCACCTGTGCGACCTGTAAATGTCAGGTGACTGAGGGTGATGTTGAGATTGGCAATGCCTCACCTTTTGCCCTGATGGATATGGAGCGGGATGAGGGCATGATCCTCGCCTGCTGCGCAACGCCGGAATCGGATCTGGTGATTGAAGCGGATATCGATGTCGACGATGACTTTGAAGGCTACCCGGTTCGGGACTTTAAAGGCACTGTCACAGAGATTGTGGATCTGTCACCGACCATCAAAGGCATTCACTTTGAGCTGGATGATGCGATTGATTTTCAGGCGGGACAATACATCAACCTGAATATTCCGGGCGTTGAAGGGTCGCGTGCCTTCTCAATCGCCAACAAACCTTCAGAAAACCAGAAACTGGAACTGCATGTTCGTCAGGTTCCGGGTGGTGCGGGCACAACCTACCTGCATGAAGAGTTGAAGGTGGGGGATGAGCTTGAAGTATCAGGTCCATACGGACAGTTCTTCACTCGACTTTCCGATCCTAAAGGTGCGATCTTTATTGCCGGTGGTTCGGGTTTATCCAGCCCGCAGTCGATGATACTGGAGATGATCGAGAAGGGTGATCCCCGCGAAATCTATCTGTTCCAGGGCGCACGTAATGTTGCGGAACTGTATAACCGTGACATTTTCGAAGCACTGGATCAGTCCCATGAAAACTTCCACTACATTCCGGCGTTGAATGCACCGGAGGAAGGGGATAACTGGGAGGGTTATAACTGCTATGTGCATGAGGCGGTGAATGACTATTTCGACGGTAAGTGTGATGGCCATAAAGCCTATCTATGTGGGCCACCACCGATGATTGATGCGGCAATTACCACGCTGATGCATGGGCGGTTATTTGAACGGGATATTCACATGGAGCGTTTCTATACCGCTGCCGATGGCGCGGAAGAACAGACAAAATCAGCTTTATTTAAACGGATCTGATTCTAAGATCATCAACGGAAAGCCAGCTCAAGTAGCTGGCTTTTTTATTGGGAAATCAAAAATTTTCAACCACACAGATATTTGAAACACCCATATCACGAAGTATAGAGGTTGCATTGTCCAGAGAATGGTAGTGTTTTTCGTGGCCTGTATTATCTGTCAGAGGGAATTGTTGTCCTGTTTCATCTTCGAGAGCAACGGCCCAGCCCTGTCCAGTGCTTTTAAGGATTCCCTCTCGAATATGCCCAGTTAAGAGAAGCCCTCTGAGCTCTGAGATATTCATGATCTGATCCCTGAAGTTTGAAATACAATTTAAGTTTAGACGGTATCTGCATTAGGTAAATGTCTACTCCAGATCTATTTACCTAACAACCTATTACATCCAGGGTGGCGAGCTAGGTTTTGGTTATTCCACAGATAAACTCAGATATATCCATAGTCTGAACCTATAAGCCGCCGCAGTATTTTTTAACCTTCCAAAAAACAGGGTTAATGATTTGCTCACGCCTGTTTTTATCTTTTGATTATTTGATTAATGAATCGGTTTGGTATTCAAATTCCCAGAAAAAACTTTAATGATTGTGTTTATTTAACCTATTGTTATTAAAGGGATATTTTTTTATATAAGATAACTGGCACAACCGTTGCTCCATCATCACTGTAGAGGTGTATCTACACCAAAAAATACAGCTATTGGTGATGTAAATATGACGTCGATAATTAAAACAACATACGTCGACAACCGGGAAACCGGTGAAAATGTGCGTGGTGTGACAGTTAAGCCAGAGAAGTTTAAGAGAGCTGCAATCTATGCGGTAGCTCTTCCGATCTTTCTGACAGGATGCGAAGCCCCTCTGAACCTTGAGGGTGTTGAAAACGAACTTGAGAAGCAGGTACGTCGTACCGATCAGTTCCAGGGTATCGCAGTGAACGATACTGCTTTGGTGACGGTCGGTGCCGATGGTCTGGTGCTGACCAGCCCGCTGAACGGGTTGAACTGGCAGCGTCACGAAGTTAGCGGTGCCCCTGCGTTTGTAG
>JBOEGV010000049.1:0-61333 GCA_050633605.1 Neptuniibacter sp.
AATGTACTTTTCTAAGTCATGCTCTATTTGAGCTGTTTCCCACTCCATGCTAAATATGAAGTATGAAACAGCTCAAAATCGGCCAAGTGGCCAAACAATCCGGCCTTACCGTTGAAACCGTTCGCTACTACGAACAACGCGGACTGATCCCGGAACCCCAACGCCTCGACTCCGGATACCGGGTTTACCCCGAATCCATCCTCACCCGCCTCAACTTTATCAACCGCTGTAAAGATTTAGGATTCTCTCTACAAGAGATCTCCGAACTGCTCTCCATTCAGATAGACCCGGACAACAGCTCAGCATTGGTAAAAGAACAGGTGGAGCATAAGATCTCATTAGTAAAAGAGAAGATCTCCGAGCTACAAAAGTTACAGGACTCTTTAGAACAACTCTCCGGAATGTGTTGCGGGGAAGGCTCAGTTTCAGACTGTCCTATTATCGATTATTTAAAACATTAAAAAATCGAAGCGACGAGTGGTTAAACGCTTTTCTAAAAGTGGCGAGGAAAACCCAAAGCAGGTCGGGTTAACTGCGCAACCCAACCCTTTGCCAACCTCTGGATTAATTAACTGGAATCACTAAAGCCGTATCGTTTTCCTTAACAGCAAAGACCAGAAACTTCACAGGATCTGTGCTACTCGCATTTCTGGAAACCAGATGTATATCCTCCGGTCTTTCGTAAAAGGAATCACCTGCCTTGAGGACTACGGCGTCTTCACCTTCAATCTGCATTTCAACTGCGCCCTCCAATACATAAATGAAAGTATGTGCAGGATGACGATGTTTAGGGGAAAAACCACCCGGGGCATATTCCACTATCAACATCTGACCTGTCAGTTGTGAAACATCCAAGCCCACTATGTTTTTTTGAAACAGAGGAGTGATATGAGCATCATGCGCGTTGCTAAAACACGCAACCGTAGCCAATAAAAGTACTGTAAAGGTCTTAATGGTCATCATTGTCTTCCCGATATCTGGTGAGGAAAGCTTTATTTCCAAACACGTTCCATTTGCAATGTCTCTTCTACTTCTTTAGCTCGTGACGCACCAGCAATCTCGGTTAGCAATGCCAACGCCGCCTGATAACTTACTACACCTCCATTTGAAGTGATGACATTGCCATCGATAACATAATTTGTATCTGCCAGAACATGAACCGCCGGATAAATGCTTGCCATTTTAGGTTCACCACCAGCCCAAGTTGTGGCTTTCTTCCCATCAAGTACCCCAGCTTCCGCCAACACCAAAGCTCCTGAGCAATTACTGGCGATCCACTCTGCTTTTTTAGTGGTTTTCTGGATATAACTGATCAGCATTCTGTTCGAGATCAGGTGTGCCATATCGTATGCACTTGGCATCAGTAACACCTCAACCTCTGGTTTTTCTGAAAGATACGCATCCACACTCAGGGTTAAACCTTCTTCCGTTTTAATGGTTTTAGCACTACCCACATTAATCGTTATGACTTCATAATCGTTAAACCAGCTTTGTCGACTCGCGATACCGAAGACCTCTAGAGGTGCAGTGATATCTGACGTCAACACGCCATCAAACACCAGAATACCAATGCGCTTATCCCCAGCCTGAACTGCGGTCGTCATCACCATACACAGGCACAATACCCAGAATTTACATTGCCTAATAAACATTGTGTTGCTCCTAATAATCATTCAGAAAGTAATGAGTCGACTCAATGGCGATATTAGTGCACAGCAACATGTGATTAAATATCAGCATAGGCATATTAATAGTGAAGGATATTCATGAATGGATAAGCTCAATCTACTAAAGATGTTTGTCAATGTAGCGGAACAAGGTAGTTTCGCAGCAACCGCCAATCATTTGGGACTATCACCATCGACCCTCAGTAAAGCGGTAGCACGGCTGGAAAAGGATCTGCGGCTGGTGTTGTTTTACCGTACTACCCGCCAACTGACCCTGACCGAGTCCGGGCAGGCATATCTAGGTGTTGCCAGAAAGCTGATAACCGATCTCGATCAATGTGAGCAACGACTCTCGCAAGACAACGACATCCCTCAAGGGGTTATCAAACTAAATACTCCCGTCTCCTACGGCAGTTTGTATATCACCCCCCTGATTGGAAAATTTCATGAACAATACCCTGACATCACCTTTGAGATTTCCTATCAGGATGCTTATGTAGACATGATTTCCGAAGGTATCGATATCTGCATCCGCAGCGGAACACTCAGTGATTCTGGACTGATCGCAAAGCAGCTCAGCATCATGGATTTCCTGATTTGCGCCAGCCCGCAGTATATCCAGAAGCATGGAAAACCAAGCTCCATAGACGAACTCGACCAACACCCCTGGATTCGTTTTCGCTACCGTCAGACCGGCAAACTACATCCCATTTTCGTTGCAGATAATGGCATAGAGTCAGCACTCAATCCGGGTCAGCACTGGATTGTTGATGACGGTGAAGCACTGGTAAAACTTTGCTCTCAAGGTGTCGGGCTTACTCAGATTCCACACTTTATCGCCAAGAAAGCCATCGAATGTGGAGATATCGTACCCGTAATGCCCTGCTACCGTTCTCAACTCTTCGGTATTTGGGCGATCTATCCCGAACGGCAATATCTGCCGGCAAAAATTAGAGTGTTTATAGAATTCCTGCAAAAAGAGATTTATGCCATGGGAGAAACTCCGTTTACAACATGGGCGGAGGCTTATCGTTAACCGCAAATACCAGAGAGCCAGCGCTACGGTTCCTGACTCAAAAAAGGGAAAAAGTGCTACCATCATCGCAATAATTAAAGCCCGGAACTGACTCTTCAATGGAAAAGCCAAGTAAACCTTCTCCTGATAACAACTTCGCTGCTGAACATGCAGAACGCTTACTCAGCAGCTTTCAACGCTTAACCGGAAAGTCGCTTATTCCTGAAGGGTTTTGCGATGAAGAACGTTATAAAGCACTCTACGATTCTGAATACCCCGTGCTTTCCCATAATGCAGATGCAGACCCTCTTCTTAACTATTCCAATGCCAAAGGAATGGAACAGTTTGAGATCAGCTGGGATGAACTGGTTAAAACCCCATCCCGCTATACAGCAGAGCCGCAAACCCAGGAAGAGCGCAATCGCTTACTCAAAGCCGTAACAGATAATGGCTTTATTGATGATTATCAGGGCGTCCGGATATCCGCCAAAGGCAATCGTTTTATGGTTGAGGATGCAATTGTCTGGAATGTGGTTGATGAGGATGGAGTTTATTGGGGGCAAGGGGCGGTATTGTATAAGTGTCGGGATTTATAAATAGCTTTCGCTATTTTCTTATTTCGCCTTAAGGCGAGTTAAGGGGCTTCGCTGAAAGCCCCTTAACAATCCCCGTCAGCCCCAGCTGCTTGGTTGGCTACGCCAACTGCCCTGCGCGTTTCGATTTCCCGTGGGGTGAAAAAACTCGTCGCTCTGCTCCTCAAACAGCTTTCACCCTGATTCACGGAAAATCTGCAATGCTCGGCTGCACAAATGGGGATCAAATCCGTGCCGAAGTTTAAGTTCCCTACTTCAGAGTGGTTCTCAATAAGGGTTTGACTTGTCTTGCAATAACGAATGAGCTAAAAATCAGACGGATGGATGTCGCGTTCAGGTAGATATACGGACCCCGTATATACAACTGTTATAAGGACAATTTGCATGGATGTTAATTCGATAGAATGGAAAGACTATGAAATTAGTATTGAGCTGCATAAGTTTTATCTGGACTTGGCAATCAAGCTAAATCTATTTCATTACGCAATAACTGGCGCCATTCTATCGTTTCATTTTTCTAAGGAAAGCCCAACTGTTTCAATCATTGGTTTGTTTCTTCCCATGGTTCTAAGCTTTGCCCTAGGGTTCTTTTTTATATTTGGGGCTAAGCTAGCAACTAACCTCCGTGCAAATATAAAACAACGTGCTGAGATATTAGGATTGCACGTATATCCAGAAGGTATCATTCTGGTTCTTGTGTGCAGTATTTTTGGGGCGGTTATGGTTTCGGTTGGCTTAGCATTGGCTCTATACATACTATGTAGCCACTAAGCCTTAAAACGAGGAACTGTAGCAGATCGTTACAACAAAAAGCCCCGCGATTGCGGGGCTTTTCAAATGCTTTTCCTAGCCACTAGCAGCGAAGCGTTCTCGCTACTCGTAGGTTTGAAACGATTACAACGTAATCGTTTCAACACCGTCCTGCGTGCCCATAAGCACGCAATCCGCACCCCGGTTCGCAAACAAGCCATTAGTCACAACACCTACGATGTTATTAAGCTGCTTTTCCAGTTCTTTGGCGTGCATGATCTCCATGTCGTGAACATCCAGAATCACGTTACCATTGTCGGTTGTAAAACCTTCACGCCATACCGGCATGCCGTCCAGCTTTACCAGTTCACGAGCAACTTGTGAGCGGGCCATTGGGATCACTTCGACAGGTAGTGGGAATTCACCTAATACGCCGACTTTTTTGGTGCTGTCTACGATGCAGACAAACTCTTTTGCTACAGCTGCTACGATTTTTTCGCGGGTCAGTGCTCCGCCACCACCTTTGATCAGGTTCAGGCCGGAGTCGAATTCGTCTGCGCCATCCACGTAAACTTCCATTTCGGAAACGGAGTTCATATCGAATACCGGAATACCGTGACCCTTCAGGCGGTCTGCGGTAGCTTCTGAGCTGGCAACGGCACCATCAAACATATGTTTGATCTCTGCCAGTGCGTCAATGAAGAAGTTAGCGGTTGAACCCGTACCTACACCCACAATGCTCTCTTTGCTCAGCTTTGGTTTGATGTACTCAACTGCGGCTTCAGCAACCGCTTTTTTCATCTCATCCTGGGTCATGGTCTCTACCTGTGCTCAATTTCCCCGTTTATGGGGCGGATATCTAAAAATTGCGCAAATTATACGCTGCATATGACTGCTCTTGTAGACGTAACATGCAGTTTAGCTTTACCATTTCCGGTCTATTTTTTATTTTCAGACGTAATAACTATTATGCCAGATCGATATATCAAGAAAATCCTCGAAGCCCGTGTCTATGACGTGGCTGTCGAAACTCCGATGGAAGAAGCCAAAGGCTTGTCTGAGCGTCTGAAAAACCGAATTTTACTCAAGCGTGAAGATGAGCAGCCGGTGTTCTCCTTCAAGCTGCGTGGTGCATACAACAAGATGCAGCAGCTGACTGAAGAGGAGCGGGCCTGTGGTGTGGTTGCCGCGTCTGCAGGTAACCATGCTCAGGGCGTGGCAATGTCGGCGAAAAAGCTGGGCATTAAAGCCACCATCGTCATGCCGAAAACCACCCCGGACGTGAAGGTGACGAATGTCCGTCGTCTGGGCGGTAAAGTAGTGCTGCACGGCGATGCCTATGATGAAGCCTCAATCTATGCGAAAAAGCTGGTTGAAGAAAAAGGCATGACCTATGTGCACCCGTTTGATGACCCGGATGTGATTGCGGGTCAGGGCACAGTAGCGATGGAGATCCTGCGTCAGGAGTCCGGCCCGATTGATGCGATTTTTGTTCCTGTCGGCGGCGGCGGTCTGGTTGCCGGTATCGCAGCCTATGTGAAATACCTGCGCCCGGAAACCAAAGTGATTGGCGTTGAGTCCGAAGATTCTGCTTGTTTGCATGCCGCGATGGCAGCTGGCGAACGCGTGGTTCTGCCACAGGTAGGTATCTTTGCCGATGGTGTGGCGGTCGCCCAGATTGGTGAGTATACCTTTGAGGTGGCACAGCGTTGTGTGGATGAGGTGATCACCTGTTCTACTGATGAGATCTGCGCTGCTATTAAGGATATCTACGACGATACCCGCTCTATCTGCGAACCTGCGGGTGCGCTGGGTGTTGCCGGTATGAAGAAGTATGTTGAGCGTGAAGGCTGTGAAGATCGCACCCTGATCGCCATCGATTCCGG
The DNA here is from genome assembly GCA_050633605.1 of Neptuniibacter sp. Taxonomy (GTDB): domain Bacteria; phylum Pseudomonadota; class Gammaproteobacteria; order Pseudomonadales; family Balneatricaceae; genus Neptuniibacter. The sequence continues at coordinate 5,912 of JBOEGV010000049.1, forward strand.
TGCCAACGTTAACTTCGACCGCTTGCGTCATATTGCCGAGCGTTCTGAGCTGGGTGAAAAACGTGAAGCAATCATCGCGGCGCGCATTCCGGAAAAGGCTGGAAGCTTTAAGAAGTTCTGCTCGGCTCTGGGTAAGCGCAACATTACCGAGTTTAACTACCGTTACAGTGACGACAGTAACGCTATTGTGTTTGCTGGCATTCAACTGAAAGCCGGTGGCGATGGCCGTGATGAGCTGATTACTGAGCTACGAGATCAGGAGTACGAGGTTGAAGACCTTAGCGATAACGAGATGGCAAAAATCCATGTGCGTTATATGGTCGGCGGTCACGCACCCGGCAATCTTGAAAACGAAGTGATCTACCGCTTTGAGTTCCCGGAACGACCGAGTGCGCTGATGAACTTCCTCAGTAAGCTGGGTGGAAAATGGAACATCTCCCTGTTCCACTACCGTAACCACGGTGCAGCTTATGGTCGTGTTCTGGTTGGGATACAGGTTCCACCAGAAGAGCGTGATCAGGTGGGCGCTTTCCTGGAAGAGATCGGTTACAACTACTGGGAAGAGACTGATAACACTGCGTATCAGTTATTTTTGGGCTAGTTTGTAACGACGCTATTTGTAACAACACTAATTGTAACAACACTAAATGCTGATGATGTAGGGTTCATCATCAGCATTTATTTCAATTTCCACGGCTGTCAGTTGATGGCAGTGCGCTCCCAACGCAGTAAAGTCCTGATCGGTCAGATCTGACTCCAGTCTCTTAAGATAAAACGCCCCTCCCTGTGAATAGATCTTATCCCCAATAATCGGGTGGCCCAGATAGGCTAACTGAGCGCGGATCTGATGTTTGCGGCCGGTAAACAGCTCACATTCGATCAAGCTTCTCCCCTGCTCTCTTTGCAGAATTCGAAACACGGTTTTACTCTGTTTTGGTTTTGGGTATTGCTGTGGGTTTTCTGAATCGACGACATAGATCTGGCTGCGGATAGGGCTGTCGATTTTTTCTGACAGCGCACACTCACATAGGCGTTCATTCCAGTTCGGCGAACCTGAAACCCAGGCATGGTAGATTTTCGGGTGATCAACTTATCCAGATTCGGCTTCCACTTCTTGTCAGCTGCACTGTTTTTAGCAATCAACACAATACCTGCGGTTTCTGTATCCAGTCGATGCAGAAGGTGTGCATTTGCGTATGAAGTTTGCCTGCGGATCAGTGAGACAAGGGTATTGTAGAGGTTACGTGTAGTGCGGCTAACCGGCAGCAGATGCGGTTTGTACACCGCCATCAGTTCATTGTTTTCCCAGAGAACTTTCCAGTGATCATCAACCGGTTCTTCCTGATGATCCGCTAGAAAAATCTCAACCTTCTGCCCGGTTTTCAGGGCTTGGGTTGAAGTGGCAACCTCACCATCCACAGAGACACATTCATCTTCAAAAAGCTGAAGCAACTGCTGTTGGTGGTTTTTAGCCAGTCGAGAGTATAGAAAATTGCTTAGAGATGGTTCTGCCTGAAATACTTTAAAGCAAAGCCGAAAGCCTGAGGGGTCACTACTTAACGTATCAGCCACATGGTTTTCCTCGCCACTAGCAAGCGAAGCGTCTAGCCACTCGCCAATTGCCAAATACCAGTGCTTTTAAGGCATTTCCGGAGAGTGCTGAAAACCCTGAGTAAAGAATGCCTGAACAGTAAAGATAGCTAATGAGGCCATGCCCCAGGCTAAGCCAGTCACAACACCGATATCCACTATTCCACGCCAGGGCTGATCCAGCTGATGCACCAGCAGTACCATCAGGATGATCCCAGAGGTCAGACAATAGGTCACAATCATGCGGCGTTTAACAATATCGAAGAACCCCATACAAAACAGGGGAGCCAGGAGAAAACGGACAGGAGAAACGTTCTGCGACAGGAATAGAAGACGTGCAGCCACTCGCGGAGACCAGGCCTGCTGGAAGCCCCGATAACCTTCTGCAAAGCCCATAAAAGCGATACTGAACGCCAATGCAGCCCAGTGATACCAATCCAGAGAATAGTTAAAGGTTTCCAGCCCAATAGCGCTTAATCGATAGATAGCACTACCAATTAACAGGCCGATTCCCGTAATTCCCCATAATACAGCGATATAACCTAACACAACGAATCTCTTAGTCTTTCTCTCCAGAGGCGCGGATTATACCTGTTGTACTTAATTCATCCTAATTTGTAGGCAAAAAAAACCACCGCAAGCGGTGGTTAAATAGCACTAATCAACAGCAAGATTAAGGCTTGTGGGTCTATCCTTGTACCCTGGGTTGAGCGAAATACTTAATGTTCAATTAGTAACCTTTCAGCTGATCGATATATTCTGGCAAGAATAGCGATATCTGCGGGATATAAGTGATCAACATCAGGAAGCCGAGCAACAGGCAGAGCCATGGTAGACAGGCTTTAATTACCCATATCATGTTCTGCCCGGTTATCCCGGCGGTTACAAAGAGGTTAAGCCCCACAGGCGGGGTGAGCATCCCGATCTCCATGTTCACCACCATAATGATACCCAGGTGGATCGGATCAATACCCAGCTTCATAGCGATTGGGAACAGAATCGGAGCCATAATCAACAGGATCGCAGATGGCTCCATGAAGTTACCTGCAATCAGCAGCAGGATGTTAACAACAATCAGGAAACCCCATGCAGGTAAGCCCCAGTCGATAATTGTCTCAGCAATTGTGTGAGGAATACGCTCAGTCGTCAGCACATGAGCAAACAGCATCGCATTGGCAATGATAAACAGCAGCATCATCGATACCTTAGAGGCATCCAGAAGAACTTTACGTACCTCAGGGTCACGTACTGATTTAGGAATCGCCATCAGCATATGGTAGCTGTTCCTAGTCATTGCAGAGACTACATTCTCACCATCTTTCTGCCAGGGAATGCCTTTCATCGGACCGATATCACGGTAACCCATTACCGCAATAAAATAACCATAAACAGCTGCAACTGCAGCCGCTTCTGTTGGCGAAGCAACACCACCGTAGATAGAACCCAGTACGATAATGATTAACATCAAACCGCCAAGTGCAATCAGGCCGGACTTAGCCAGCGCTTTCAAACCTGGGAACGGCTGCGAAGGCAGACCTTTAATGCGCGCAACGATGTAAATTGCGATCATCAGAATCAAGCCCATCATCAGACCCGGGATGAAACCCGCCATAAACATGCGTGATGCCGACACTTCTGTTGCCGCTGCGTATACCAGCATTACGATGGAAGGCGGGATCAGAATACCCAATGTCCCGGCGTTGGCGATTACACCAGCCGCAAAGGACTGAGGATAACCAGAACGCACCATACCGGCGATACAGATCGTACCAATGGCCGCCACTGTAGCAGGTGAAGAACCTGAAACCGCAGCAAATAGCATACACGCCATTACCGATGCCATCGCCAGGCCGCCTCTGATATGCCCTACGGTATCCACCGCAAAGTTAATCAAACGTTTTGCTACCCCCCCGGTAGACAAAAACGCAGACGACAGGATAAAAAATGGAATCGCCAACAGCGTGTAATGTTCAGATGTTGCCTCAAACAGTTTCAGGGAAATAGATGCCAGAGAATCGTTTGAGAACATCAGGATTGTAGTAATTGATGACAAACCCAGTGCTACAGCAATCGGCATACCGATTAACATGCAGCCAAACAGAGTGATAAAGAGAACCGCGATAGTCATTATTTATCCTCCTGTTTCTGGTTTTTAGTTTGTTCTGGCTCATCGCTACCCAATGCTGTTTCTTTCAGCTCTTTAGCAATTTCCATGGACTCTTCAGCCTCATCGGCAAAGTGGAAACCTTCTGCCTCATCCTTAATTACTTTCCAGCCCAATTGCAGGAAGCGTATGATTAACAGAACAAAACCAATCACCAGAATGCTCATGGGTATCCATTTAGGTATCGGCAGGTCTTCCAGCTCGATGCCGATCATCTTCATCTTGCTCAGATAGATCCAGGAACCGTAAAGAAACAGGCCGCTGTAAACCAGACAGAGCCCGATTGCGATTAATGTGATGTAACGATGAGTGTTGTGCGGAAACATTTTCACAAACACGTCCACACCAATGTGTGCACCCACTTTCACGCCATATGAAGCGCCAAATAGAACAAACCAGGCCGCCAGAAGAAGTGTTACCTCCTGCGCCCAGTGGATACCAGCATTGAAACCAAAGCGGGCTACCACCTCAGCAAATACCAGCAGCGTCATTGAAACCAGAAGAACAGATAGAAATCCCTCTTCGAGCTTTGTCACGATATTACGAACCATAACGGCCCCCGTAGCGACTTACGCTTTTATTAGAATAATCAGGGTAAACACCCACAGGACAATTTAATGCTCTCCTCTGGATGCTATTTAATGCAAAGAACCCGGGTGAAATTCACCCACCCGGGTAATAGAGATATGCTTAGTTATTAGAAGCTTCAGCTGCTTTAATCAGATCAGCACCGATCTGGTCTTCAAACTTCTTCCAAACAGGCTTCATCGCTTCAACCCACATATCACGCTCAGCGTCAGTAAGGTTCACAACCTGAGAGCGTTTAGAATCAATGATTTTCTGCTTGTCAGAATCAGCTTTTTCGGCAGCGATGTTGTTACCGTATTTGATCGCTTCGTCCAGAGCTGATTTGATTTCAGTTTTCAGGCCATCATCCAGCTCCATCCAGAATTCAGCAGAAGTTACAACCAGATAGTCCAGAACACCGTGGTTAGATTCTGTGATGTAAGGCTGAACTTCGAAGAACTTCTTAGAAAAAATGTTTGACCAGGTATTTTCCTGACCATCAATCGCTTTAGTCTGCAGTAGAGTAAATACTTCAGAGAATGGTTTTTTCAGTGGTACCGCATCAACCGCTTCGAACTGAGCCTGCAGTACATCGGAAGTCATGATACGGAATTTTTTGCCTGAAGCGTCCGCAGGTACTTTCAGCGTATTGCTTGCAGACAGTTGCTTCATACCATTGTGCAGATAACCCAGACCTACCAACCCTTTCTTCTGCAGAGAGTTCAGTAATTCCTGACCTTCTGGACCGTTCTGGAAACGTTCTACCGCTGCCATATCTTTAAACAGGAATGGCAGATCGAAGATCTGAAGTTTTTTAGTGTATTTCTGGAATTTAGACAGGGAAGGTGCGGCCATCTGCACATCGCCCAGCAGCATTGCTTCCAGTACTTTGTTATCGCCAAACAGCTGAGAGTTAGGGAATACTTTAACTTCAACTTTACCCGCCAGGCGCTCGTCAACCAGCTCTTTAAATTTGATTGCCATTTGACCTTTCGGCGTGTTTTCAGCAACTACGTGAGAGAACTTAATCTCTACCGGAGCTGCAACAGCAGCCTGTGCACCCAGAGTTAGTGCCAGAGAGGTAACGGCAGCAGTCAGTAAACGCATTGTGATTCTCCTGTTATTGAATCGTACTTATCATTGTTTTTTTTGAATTCAGCAGGGTCTCAAGTTGAGGAACGTTTCTGAATTCATGCCCATATAAGTCGCAACTAACAGGCCAACTTTCATTCAAGTATATAAAATCAAAAATAAATACTTAATTAACAACAAGATAAAAGATAAGCAGAGCCAACATTCTAGAAATCACCTAGCTATAAAATGTGTGAATTTCCACCCATTTACCCTGTTTGTCGATGGCGGAATCCCACTCACTATGGAGTTATAGCTTTGATGAACAGTACAAGAGTGACCGACCATGCACCCTGTTTTATTGATCTAGGTCTGAAGTATGATCTGTTAAGGCTATACCTTGCTCTTGGTTGGCCTTATGATTGGGAGCAATCTATGATAACTATCAAAAAATCGTATAAGCGGACTGAGGAACGGGCTTGTGAAACTTGAAGGTACTTCCATTCAGACAAAGGTCAATCTGTCATTGGCCGTAGTTTTTCTGATCGTGCTGGTGAGCTCTTTAACAGCCATTTACCGTAGCGAATCAGCTCTGGTTCTGGATGTTGTAAAGAAAACAACACATGACACTGCAGACTCCTATTTTGACAGTATCAACATTCTCATGCTCAGCGGGGCTATGGCGAACCGCAAACCTTTACAGGAAAAGATCCTTGCCAATGAAGATGTTATCGAAGCCCGTATAATACGCGGTGATGCTGTCAGCAGTATTTATGGTCCAGGTTCAGACGATTCAATAATCATGGATGAATTTGATGAAAGGGCAATGAACGGTGAGCAAATCATTGAAGAAATTAATGATGAACAGGGCCACCGACTGACAGTTGTCACGCCGATGAAAGCACTATCAGATTATAAAGGTACCAACTGCCTGCTTTGTCATCAGGTTAATGAAGGCGACGTCATTGGTGCTGTACGTGTGACTTACTCTTTTGAGAATCTTGATAGTACTATTTCCAGCAACCTTATCAGTGTTGCCGTAACGGAAATCATCCTCTTTATTGTTGGCCTGGTTGTAGTAAGCCTTAGCATTGGGCGCATGGTTGTTAACCCGATCAAACGCATGGGTAAAACAATCAATACGATACACAGCAATTCAGACCTGAAACTTCGGATCGATGTAGAATCCAAAGACGAAATAGGCATGATGTCCTCTTCGTTAAATGTAATGTTGGAAGATTTCCACACCAGCCTCAGCAAAGTCAGTGCTACAGTCCACCAGTTGAGTACATCCAGCACATCCATTAACGAAATTGCTGACATGGCAAACAGTGCTGTAAACAATCAACAGATGCAAACCAGTGCAGTGGCATCTGCCATGGAAGAGATGGAAGCTGCAACCAAAAGCGTAGAGGCAAGTGCAGAGAGTACTGTATCTGCATCCGACCTTGCCCTGGAACAGAGTCAGGAAGGTACAGTTATTACTAACCATGCGATCGCAGCCATTGAACACCTGAAGAGTAATATTGATAAGGCGCTGACTGTAATCAATAAACTTGATGAGCAGAGCCAGAGCGTAGGTACTGTTCTCGAAGTTATTCAGAAGATTGCTGAACAGACAAACCTTCTTGCACTCAACGCTGCCATTGAGGCTGCTCGCGCAGGTGAACAGGGCCGAGGATTTGCGGTTGTTGCTGATGAAGTCAGAACACTGGCAAGTAAAACTCGTAACTCTACTGAAGAGATCAACACGATCATCGAAGAACTTCAGCAAGATGCCCGGGATGCAGTATCCGTAATGAACCATGCTCACACCAGTGCAGAAGCCGGTGTGGAGAAGGTTCAGGAAACGTCAGATGCTCTGACTAAGATTTCTGAAGAGGTACGCGCAATTAACGACATGAACCACATGGTTGCTTCCTCAGTTAAGGAACAAACAGAAATGGCTTCAAGCGTTGAAGGCAGTGTCCATGAAATTGCTCAGACCGCTGAGAGAACATCTGAACGAGCAGGCAAACTTGGACAAGTTGCCCATGAACTTAACACTTTAGCTGGCCAGCTAGAAAGCATGGTGAGAAAGTTCAGACTTTAATGGCTAAGCCCCCCTGGCACTTCCCTGCCAGAGGGGTAGTTTGTTGAAATAAAAAGGAACCTCTACCTGTCACCCTTGTCTCTTACCCCAAGAGTATTGATTGGAGATAAGGACGTGCACCGCAAACCCCAGCCACACTTTCTGTTTATCTTTTTTTTATTCCTGACGGCAGAACAAGCAAGCGCTGAGTTGCTCAGCGTTAATGTTTCAAACCCCGATGGTTCAGCAACCGATAGCTTAGTGGTTTTCACCAAACCAGTGGATTTTTCGCCACCAGCAAGGATTGCAAAAAAAATAGAAGTTTCTCAGCAGGATCGGGCCTTTAACCCCTATATGACCGTGATCCAACTGCAGGATGAAGTTGCATTTACTAATCTGGATGACTTCACCCACCATATCTATTCAATCTCTGAAAATAATCACTTTTCCTTTAAGCTTCAGTCGAACGACTCTCATCATCTGATACCGAAACTTTCTAAGCATGGGGTTTCTCAAATAGCCATGGGCTGTAATATCCACGATTGGATGAGTGGATATATTCTGGTGGTAGATACACCTTATTTTGGTAAAACCAACTCGACTGGCAACATCATTTTAGAGCTTGATCAACCGGGACGTTATGAGGTGACTTTGTGGCATCCGCAATTGGATACCAAAACCCGCCTTCTCAGTCAGGAAGTTGATGTGCAAAAAGATGTAACACTAGAATGGAAGCTGCCGACACAACTTAAAGTGGAGCTACCCGAAGTGGACGAGGAAGCGTTTGATTTTCTTGAAAAGTATTAACAGTGGGCCCCTGACAAATGGGTAGTTTAAGAACTAAAGTCTTCGTTATCTTTGTCTCCCTGCTCTTACTGGTTCAGGCGGTCTCCCTGTTGGTTATATATCAAGCCAATAAGAAACAAGAGCAACAACAAATAGACCTCCGTCTGGAATCTGCGATATCAGCATTTCAGAGCCAATATGAACAACGCAGATACTACCTCCAGGCATTTTCTGAAACCGCAGCAAAAGACTTCGGGCTTAAAGAAGTTTTTGATGCCGACCTACGCAGTTTCCTGATTGCCCTCAACAATCATAGAAAACGCATTAATGCCGACTTAGCCTTAGCGGTGAACAGAGAAAATCTGATCACCGGGCAGCTTTTACGCCGCGCCGATGACGAAAAAGTCAAAGTTGGCCCCGAGCAAGGTAACTTTTTTTCTGCACCGGAGTGGTTTGAAGGGGAAAAGGCCCTGTCGCAAATCTACACCTTGGGAAATAAAGTCTACCAGCTGAGCTTTTCGCCATTAAAAAGCGGCCAGGACGTGGTTGGGTGGATTGGTTATGGCTATGAGATCAATTCCCTACTGGCTCAGAATTTTGCCGACAGCACGGGCCTGAGTATCGAGTTTATTCTTAAAACCGGTAATAACGCCTGGGTTACTCTGGCCTCCGGCCACCCGAGCATGATTGGTCTTGACGAACAGCCGTCAGAACTCCAGGGCGTCAAGTTGCTGGATGATCATACCCAAGACTCCTATATTCACACCCATACCGTCATCGAACAATCCGATAACCGTGAGTTGATGGCCGTGATCTACGGTTCACGATCAGATTTGTTAGAAGCACTGCGAAAGAACCTATGGGAACTCTTGGTGCTTGAAGGCGCCACCATTCTTGTATCATTGCTGGCGGCATATGTCCTGGCTGGCGACATAAGCCGCCCGGTTAAAAAGCTGGTTACGCAGGCGCAATTTATTGCCAAAGGCAATTACGATACTGCGGTCACCATCAGTGAAAAAAACGAGCTGGGCCAACTCGCTAGCGAGTTCAACCAGATGCAACAAGCAGTTCTGGACCGAGAACAAAAAATCAGCCATCAGCTTTACTACAATACCCTGACTAACTTGCCCAACAGGAACTCTTTGGTTGACCAGTTAGAAACTCTTTTTACAGCCCCTGAACAACATTTCACCTTATTGCATCTGGATATTCGAAGAACAAAAACAGTTAATGACACTCTGGGATATGATGCCGGGGACCTGATGATCCAGGAGGTGGGTGAGAGGCTCGTTAATTTGAATGAGGAACCCCTCACTTTCCATCTCGGTGCAGATGAATTTGCTGTACTGCTTAAGAGTTCGGATCAGACCGAAATAAACAACTGGAAGCATAAAATAGAAGCCGCAATGGATACCCCCCTATGCGGCGAAGAAACTTTGTTACATTTACAACTACATATAGGCTTTGCCCGGGCACCGGAGGACGGTTCTGACGCTCATCAGCTACTACAAAAAGCCGATACTGCATTAAGCCATGGCAAGCGAGAGATGAAATCATTCCTGGCCTACCAACCAGATATGGATGCTGATGCAAACCGCCGCCTCAGCCTTGTGAATGATCTGAAAGTGGCCCTTGAAAGAAACGACCAACTAAAACTGTTTTACCAACCGAAAATGGATATCGCCAGCGGGGAAATATCTCACCTTGAAGCCCTTATCCGCTGGCAGCACCCTGAACAAGGCATGATCCCTCCTGATGCGTTTATCAACATTGCTGAGCAAACGGGGCAAATCGATACGTTGACGAACTGGGTAATCCGCGAAGCAGCCCGTCAGTACCAAGAGTGGAATGCAATTGGCCTACAACTCTCGATTGCGGTAAATATTTCTGCCGAAAACCTTAAGAATCAATATTTCACTGAAGAGCTTAAAAACATCTGGCTGGAGTTTACGCTGCCTAAAGATGCCTTATCCCTTGAGATAACCGAAAGTGCTGTGGTTGCAGATCCTGATTGCGCGATTCAAATGTTGTGTGAAATTCGCAATCAGGGTATTAAGTTATCGATAGATGATTACGGCACCGGTTATTCATCTCTTGCTCAACTGAAGCAGCTGCCCGTTACCGAACTGAAGATTGACCGTTCTTTTGTGGATAAAGTTAATACCGACCCAGATGATCAGATCATTGTTCGCTCTACAATCCGCATGGCCCATGACATGGGATTAACCGTAGTAGCAGAAGGCATAGAAGATCAAAACACGCTTAACTGGCTTCGTGACAACAGCTGCGACCTTGCCCAAGGGTATTTCATCAGTAGGCCATTACCCCATGATGAGCTGACCTCTTGGTTAACTGCACGATTAGAATCTCTGGCAGAATCAGATGTGTAAACACGGAGTATTGCTGGGCATTATTCTATCCCCAACAGCCTTTGCTCTGGAGAGTGACTGGAAAGGTATTGTTGACCTTCGCTATAGCCATACAGATGCTTTAACCAGCTTTGTCAGCGCCGGTCAGGGTAAGTTTCAACACTCGCCAGGTTCAGACCTATCACTGGGTCAGCTGGGTCTGGCAAATCAGATAGACTTTTCCGGTCAATTAAGCCTGCACAGTGTTTTAAATGCTTTTTCCGACTCAGATAAAGACCGGCTGGGTATCACTGAATTATATGTGAAATACCGCACCATTCCTGATGTAAACGGTTTCCGCTCAGGGGCACGCATAGGAGTGTTCTATCCTGCGATCTCTCTTGAAAATCAGGCTACGGCCTGGTCAACAGCAAACTCCCTTACACCCTCGACAATGAACAGCTGGATTGGGGAAGAGGTTCGGGCTACTGGACTGGAATACACCGCCGAGTGGCTGGGCAAGTTCCGGGGAAAAGAATCAGATATAAAGTTCAACGGCACCTTATTTTTTAAGAACGACACAGCTGGCGCACTGATTTCATGGCATGGCTGGACTCAAAGCAGCAGGCAAACGGTATTGGGAGAGCGCCTCCCCCTACCCTACACTCCAGCCCTGGACAGCACTTTAATTCACCAGGCACGCAGTACAAACCCTTTTCACGAGGAAGATGGCAAACCGGGATACATGGCCAGTGTTGAATGGAAGCTCCACCGAAAAGGACGGCTTCAACTGGGCTATTTTGATAGCAATACCACACCCTACACACAAACCAATGGTCAATATGGCTGGGATACACGCTTTGTGTTTGCAGGTTTTCAATGGCAGCTCAGTCCTCATTGGAGCCTGCAGGGGCAGATAATGCAGGGGGATACCCTGATGCAATCTCCCGACAGAATTGACGTTATTAATAATGACTATCGCAGTGCCTACCTTTCACTGGGTTGGAAAAAAGGTGATCACCGTATAAATACACGTATTGAAGAATTCTCTGTCACTGACCATGACAGCACCCCAGATGATGACAATACCGAATACGGAAAAGCACTCTCTGCTTCATATCGATATCGCCTGCAACGACATTGGTTTCTTCTCGGTGAATACAGTTGGATAAACAGCATCCGTCCTGCGCGCTTATATTCCGGAGACGACGCCAAACAGCTGGAGCAGCAGGTTCAAATGGCGCTCAGATATTACTTTTAGGAAATATAAAGAAAGGAAATAGTTAAGCCACAGTATTCACTGTGGCTAACAACGATGCTGAAGGGGGGCACCGTTTTACAAACCGGCCCAGTCACTACTCCAGGCCAGTGAGGCGAAACCTGCGCTTAGAACTTAGCTGAAGCAGTCAGCCAAAGTTTGCTGGTATCAGTTTTTCCTGATGCATCAGATGCATCGTAGTCAGCGTACTTAAGGCTCAAACCGTAATTTTTGCCAAACTTCTTAGCTGCAACAAAACCGATTTCTGAACCAAGATCATCGGAAGTCGTTTCAGCTTCATAATCGTGATAAACCGCCAGCAGCTTAACGCCTGCAATTTTAGTCCCTACTGTCAGGTAAAGGTCTTCGATACCTGTACCCGGAGTACCCAGAAACTGATCCGCCCAACCCTGGAACTTATGTTTAGTAGCTAAAGGCGTGTTAAATCCAACACCATTATCAGACCCCAGCACTTCATAACCAAGTTTTGCAGTCACACCTGAAACGCTCACGCCACCTTCCAGAACATAATAGTCTGGCTCAGCTGTGCTTGTATCCTGAGAAGCATATTCAGCGGTATACAAAATTTTAGCATCACCTGCTGGTTGGCTACCGGCAAGGCGAACACCAAAAGTATCAATGCTATCTGTCGCTGATTCAGGCTCAATCTGATAGTAGTAAGCGGTTACAGCACCAATTGGCAAACCTGTGTATTTAGCGTTAACTAAATGAGTTTCATGTTTGGCATCTGCACCAAAGATATTGTTTACTTCAGAAATATAAGCATAGAACAGAGCTGTATCTGGAAGAGACTTGTTAGTCACCGTTAAAGCATCATAAGTCTGCTCATTCTGGCGGAAACCTACACCACCAACGAAACGCTGGTTATCCAGCAGAATACGCTGACGTCCCAGTTTGACCGTCGTATCACCTGCCGCGTAAGCCAGGTATGCCTGATTTACTTCTGTACCTTCAGGGTCCTTAATACGTGAAATATATTCAGATTCTTCGTAACCTATTGCAGTTACATCATCAAACTCAACCAGACCACTGAAACCGTTAAGGGCATCCGTTTTATAAGTCAGGCGGCTTTTAAGCGTCAGGGCATCAACTTCAGGTGTGCCATCAACATCGACCTCTTCAAAACGAAGGCGGAAGCTCACTGAGGTGCTGCCGTTCTGAAACGCTTCAGCAATTGATTCTGCCGCATATGCGGAAGGCGTAGCTGCTGCAATGGCTGCGGTTAACAGCAATTTAGATGGTAAGTTGTTCATAGGTTACTCCTAGCTATATAAGTAATTGATATGCCAAAAGCAATCCATATGCCAAAAGTAATAGAATCTTCACAAACAGGCAAAAATGGATAAATAATACATGTTTTGCACTAAATAAAAGCGCCTCTGCTTTTTTGCAGTGCAGCATTCATATGATAGTTATCACTATTTCCGTGCACGGACGTCCAAAAGTAGTCCGACAAAAACTAAGGGAATATAGGTAAACACCCTTACTTATAGTCGTTTTTATCTAAACCGTACTTCTTCATTTTATCGTAGAGGGTTTTGCGCGGAAGACCCAGACTGGTCAGAGTTTCTTTAATGGAACCACCACAACGTGACAACTCGCCTTGAATTAACATCTTTTCAAACTGCTCAACCTTTTCAGGCAGAGATAACTCGGCAGCAGAATCAGTAATTGGTCGGTTTTCAAAATCAAAAGTGCAACCTTCCCCCAACAGGACATAACGTTCTGCCAGATTACGAAGTTCTCGCACATTACCTGGCCAGTCATACGTCACTAAGCTATGCATTCGCTCAGGTGACAGAGGTGGAACTTCCCTTCCGTACTGAGTTGATGCAATCAGTGCAAAATGCTGGAACAGTAATACGATATCTTCACGACGCTCACGTAATGACGGAATATCTAAGCGCACAACGTTAAGACGGTAATACAGATCTTCTCGGAACTCGCCTTTATCTGAAGCATCTTTGAGATCGACTTTGGTTGCGGCGATAATTCTGATATCCAGAGGTATCAGCTCATTTGCCCCAAGCCTTTCAATAGCCCGCTCCTCAAGAACCCTCAGCAATTTGATTTGCAGGGTCATAGGCATGCTTTCTATTTCGTCAAGAAATAGTGTGCCGCCACTGGCGTGTTCAAACTTACCGATTCTACGAGCCTTGGCATCCGTAAAGGCCCCTTTTTCATGTCCGAAAAGTTCTGACTCAATTAAGTTTTCTGGTACAGCTCCACAGTTAATCGCCACAAAGTTTTTGTCACGACGGTTACTGTGCTCGTGAATATAACGTGCCATCAGATCCTTACCGGTACCGGTTTCTCCCAGGATCAGGATATCTGCTGGTGTGTCTGCAATATTATGAACAAGCCCTCGAACCTGGGAAATAGCAGGGGTATCACCGATGATACGAGGGCCGGGGGCACGTTGTACCTCCAGTTCGTGTTTCAGCTTGCGGTTTTCAATAACAAGAGCCCGTTTATCAACCGCTCGACGTACAACATCCAGCAGGAACTCGGATGAAAATGGCTTCTCAATAAAATCATAAGCTCCGTCCCGCATTGCCCTTACCGCCATAGTAATATCACCATGACCTGTAATCAGGATTACGGGCAGCGCTGCATCTTCAGCTACGACCTGCTTCATTAACTCAAGACCGTTAATACCTGGCAGGTTAATATCGGTAACCAGAATGCCTTCCCAGCCCGCCTTGATAAGCTGAAATGCTTCTTCTGCTGTTTCAACAGCAGTAACGCCATACCCGCCCAATTCCAAAGTCTGGCTTGCGGCAAGACGGATATGCTCTTCATCATCAACCAGAAGGATGGGTAATTGTGTATTTACAGACATTCAGGAAAACCGCTTGAAAAATTATTTCACAACATTATCAGGCGAAGGGGCGAGAGGTAAACAAATTGTAAACACAGCCCCACCCGATGGGTGATTAGCGACACTTAACTCGCCTCCCATACTCTCAATAATACGATGAGAAATCGATAGCCCCAGACCTAGCCCTTGTCCCGCTGATTTTGTGGTGTAGAACGGTTCAAAAACCCGATCTAAATCTTCCTGTGCGATCCCGGGACCATAATCTCTCACCCTTAAGGCAAGAAGTTCATGATGCTTTTCAATCTCGATATCAATCTTTAACAGCTCTTGATTCTCCATGGCCTGTAACGCATTACTGATAAGATTCACAAGTACCTGTTCAAGTCGTACAGTATCTCCCATCACATAAATAGTGCGCATATCGTCAGGCCATTTCACAACAGCATCACTTTTTTGCAAACGGCCATACATGATCGACATCGCACCATCATGCACATTTTGCAGGCAAACAATTTCGGCATTACCCGAGGTTTTACGGGAGAATTCTTTTAACGGGTGGATAATTTTGGCCATTCTTTCAGTTAAGCCGCTGATCTGCTGCAGATTGGCTCCAACCGTATCCAGCTTGTCGAGTTCAAGGAAAGACTTAGCATTATCAGCATAGGTCCGAATTGCAGTCAGCGGCTGATTAAGTTCATGGTTAATACCTGCTGACAACTGCCCTAAGACTGCGAGTTTTGCAGTCTGTATCAACTCGTTCTGAGTGTTTTTATGCTTTTCAACTTCATCAACCAGCTGTTGGTTTGCCTTGGTTAAGTCTACGGTACGTTCAATGACCCTATGCTCTAACAGGTCTCTGGCCCGCTGCAGTTCTTCTTCATATTCTTTGCGCTGAGTAATGTCATGAATGGTGACCAAGAAGCGCTGAACAACCCCATAATCCATCTGGCCAATAATCAATTCAATTGGGAACTCTGAGCCATCGTTCTTTAAACCATTGGCTTCAATATACAGTTCGTTCTGGCGGTTATCTTCAGCCGCCGTAATATGATGCCAGCAAATGGGTCTGTGCTCACGGGTTAGCAGTTTGCTGAAATATGTGTATTTACACTCCTCTTCAGTATGCTCAAACAGCTTTTCAGCCATTGAGTTCATACTCTCTATTCGTCCCTGCGAATCTAAGGTGATCAATCCCGCTTTTGTATTATCAATAATGGCCCTAATCCGCTTTTCATTAGCCTCCAAAGCTTGTGTTTCCATTCGCTTGAAGTGCTCCCTTTCACGAGTTATACGCTGCCTCGTCGATAAGAAAAGCACTAATAAAACCATCGCAACAAAGATAAAACCGCTGGTAATTGCGGAATAAAACATTCTCTTGTAGACAGGTTTGGTACTGGCCAGAATGACAACATTCAGACCAGTACCATCTAACTGTTTATCCAGCAGCATGAACTCTCTGGTGCTGACACCATCAAACGCTGGGTTATCTATCATTTTACCGTCCACCAGCGTAATCAGTTGTCCACCATCCGCTCTTTCTTTCTTTTCAATGATGTCCAGCGCGGCCAAACGATGGGAACCATACCGGAGGCTTTCTGTAATCCGCTGTAGATCTGACTTTGAAAGGGGCCTTAACGTTCGGAACTTCCAATCATTTCTGGTGGAGATAAAGATCACTCCATCTTCATCGGTTACCAGAATATCCAGATCAGGATCAGTCCAGTCTGACTCAATATCATGAAGATCAATCTTAACCACCACGACACCGATAATACTCAGTTCATGATCCCGTATTGGGTAAGAAAAATAATAACCACGTTTTTTTGATACGGTTCCTAATGCAAAATAACGTCCGGCCTTACCTTTAATTGCATCCTGATAATAGGGCCTAAAGCTGTAGTTTTTTCCTACAAACGAACGTTCTTCCTGCCAGTTACTGGCAGCTACAGCATTGCCCTGATGATCCATAACATAAACATCAGCCGCATTGATCGCAGCACTTACCTGCTGCAGGTATTTGTTTGCTTCCAATACCGAGACTTCAGAAGGGTTCTGCGCTACATGGACAAGTGTTGAGTGTGAAGAAAGCAATCCAGGCAGATCTTTATACCGACCCAGTTTCTGCCGCAGGTTGATCATATAGCGATTCAAGTCTGCGCTGGAACGTTGAAACAAAAGGTCATACCCCTGCGAACGGCCGACCAAAGTTGTCTGCGTCACAACCAGAATAAAAGCAAACGCCAATACCAAGAAAAAAAGCGTCCGATAACGGCGCCACTGATGTGAATTGGAATTTGACATAATCTCTACTTAATCATCTGGGTTCATATTTTTTGAATGGTTCCCGTGTTAAAAAGCATAATATCAGGAAGCAATAAGCTCTATACTAAATATCAACTTTCTCAAAAACCGGAATAACCAACCTATGCTCAAACGCACTAAAATTGTTGCAACGCTAGGGCCATCAACTGATAAACCTGGCATGCTGGAAGAGATCCTCCGTAATGGCGTAAACACAGTTCGCCTTAACTTCTCTCATGGCAGTGCAGAAGATCACAAAAAACGAGCGAGTGATGTCCGGCAATCCGCCCGTAAACTTGGTTTACCCGTTGCAATTCTGGGGGACCTTCAAGGCCCAAAAATCCGTATTGCACGCTTCAAAAATGACAAAATTCAATTGTCCCTTGGTGACCGCTTTGTTTTGGACGCTGCGCTCGGCAATGCTGACGGTGACCAGAATCAAGTTGGAATTGACTATAAAGAACTTCCAGAGGACTCCGCACCGGGTGATATTCTTCTGCTGGATGACGGTAGAGTACAACTGAAGGTCACTGGGGTACAGGGTACTCGGGTTGAAACAGAAGTTATTATTGGCGGTCCGTTATCGAACAATAAAGGAATTAACCGCCAGGGCGGTGGACTGTCTGCTGCGGCACTTACCGACAAAGACCGCCGGGACATAAAAGTTGCAGGCGAAATTGATATGGATTTCGTAGCTGTATCTTTTCCTCGCTGTGCGAATGACCTGCATGAAGCACGAGAATTATTGCTCGCAGAAAACTGCCGGGCTGAAATCGTAGCCAAGATCGAACGTGCAGAAACCGTAGCAACTGATGAAGCGCTGGACGAAATCATTCTAGCCTCCGATGGGGTGATGGTGGCACGTGGAGACCTGGGGGTAGAAATTGGTGATGCCGAGCTGATCGGTGTACAGAAAAAAATCATCACGCGTGCCCGAGAACTTAACCGGTTTGTTATCACCGCAACACAGATGATGGAAACAATGATTGAAAACCCAATGCCAACCCGCGCAGAGGTTTTTGACGTTGCCAATGCCATTCTGGATGGTACGGATGCAGTTATGCTCTCCGCAGAAACAGCAGCGGGTAAAAATCCGATTGAAGTGGTCAAAGCAATGACAGATATCTGTCAGGGTGCAGAAAAGCATCAAGTCTCCAAACCGGTTCCCACGACAATATCTCAAGACCTGGAACGCTTTGATGAAACAATTGCGCGTTCAGCCATGTATACAGCCAACCACCTAATTGGTGTAAAGGCCATTATCTGTCTGACTGAATCGGGTTCTACTCCGCTTTGGATGTCACGAATCCGTTCCGGCTTACCCATCTTTGCAATGACTCGAAATGAACGCACGATGAGGCGCACAGCACTTTATAGAGGCGTTGAGCCCATCTTTTTTGACGCAACTCAGATTGACAAAGACAAACTTAATCAGGAAGTTCTGGCGGGGCTAAAAGCCAGAAAACTGCTTGAAACGGATGATGTAGTGATCCTGACTCGCGGTGCATCCCTTGGAACACCAGGTGGCACTAATTCCATGCAGATACTTTCGGTCGAGTAATTATTTGCTCAATAAATACAAGCTGGAGCCTGTTCTTCAGCTTGTGCTTTAACCACCGTCACCTATCAAAGCAGAAACTGTCTGTTTCAGTGCAGAATTTTTATTGCACCTAATCTATAATGTGCCACCTTCGAATGAGCGATTAAAGGACTATCTTTTTGTCTTCCGCATTAGAACAAAAACTGAACTGGCTTGAGCAAGAAGGCCATGCTGGGCTTTTAACACAAATTCAGCACGGAATTGAGAAGGAAGGCCTTCGGGTGGATGGTCACCGCAGACTATCAACTAATCCACACCCCGATGCTCTGGGTTCCGCTCTCACCCATGACTACATCACTACGGATTACTCCGAGGCTCTGCTGGAATTCATCACGCCTGTATTTGATAGTTCAAATGAGGCCCTCGACTTCCTGTCTGATCTGCACCGTTATACATACAAACATCTGGATGGTGAACAAATCTGGCCAGCCAGCATGCCTTGTGAATTGCCAGAAGAAAAAGATATTCCTATTGCCCGTTACGGCAGCTCTAATATCGGCAAGATGAAATACGTCTATCGTGTGGGTCTGGAACACCGATATGGCAAAATTATGCAGACCATTGCCGGGATTCATTACAACTTTTCAATGCCGGAAGCCTTTTGGCCGATCTATCAGGAATACAACCCAGGCTCCAAGTCCTTAAAAGATTTCCGTTCTGCAGCTTATTTCAGTCTGATACGCAATTTCAGACGTTATTCCTGGTTGCTGATGTACCTGTTTGGAGCATCACCGGCTTTATGCCGTTCGTTTTTCAAAGGTGAAGCCCCGAACCTAGATACACTAAGTGAAGGCACTCTATACCTTCCATATGCAACATCATTACGCATGAGCGATCTGGGCTATTCCAACAAAGCTCAAGCCTCTTTAAATATCTGTTTCAACCATTTGCATACCTATGCAAACTCATTGAATCGGGCGATACAGACACCTTATCCACCCTACGAAGAGATTGGTGTGAGAGTCGATGGTGAATATCGCCAACTCAGCAGTAACATTTTACAAATTGAAAATGAATATTACAGTGACATTCGACCTAAGCGCGTAACTCAGTCGGGTGAAAAGCCTGTTCAAGCCCTCATATCCCGTGGTGTGGAATATATTGAAGTCAGGAATACGGATATAAACCCATTCCTACTCTTAGGTATTGATCAGGAACAAGCTGATTTCATGGATCTGTTCCTGATCAGTTGTTTGCTAATGGAAGAGAGGGAGATCAGCACTGAAGAGTGTGATCACATAGGCGAAAACCATCAACGTATAGTTACTCGGGGTCGGGAACCCGGCCTGACATTGATCTGTAACGAACAGGAAAAGCCTTTAACGGACTGGGGCCATGAGTTATTAGATCAAGTACAAATAACAGCCAGATTGCTTGACCGTATTTCCAAAACTGAACGCTACAGTAATACGGTTACGGTTCAGCGTGATAAGTTAAATGATTCCTCGCTAACGCCATCAGCTAGAGTCCTGCAACAGATGACCGAACAGAAGTTGGGTTATGGCGAATTTGTAATGCAACAAGCAGAGCAGCATAAAAAGATCCTGATGGACGAACCTCTTTCGGGCCTTGTTGAGAGCAAGTTAAATGCTATACGAGATAATTCTTTGGAGAAGCAACGAACAATTGAAGCATCCGACACGTTAGACTTTGATACATTCCTGTCAGATTACTTCGCAAGTTAATTAAGGTAATAAAAAAGCAGGCAAAGCCTGCTTTTTTATTACCTATAGAATGCTTACTGAACCACAAAACTAGTGAAGAACAAATCAGAGACAAAACCTTCACCCTCTTCTTCTACCAGTATATTCTGAACTTTATTCAGGGCTTTTTTAGCCAATTCCTGCTGAGCTTCCACCGTACCAACGGTATCATCCGTTTGTGCACTCAACAGAAATACAATGTCATTACGAATATGGGCCATGTGGTGGTTAACCGCATGGTGTGCGTTTTCACTGGACACCTGAATGGTTACCTCACACTTAAGGAACCTGGATTTACCCACGCCGCCAAAGTTAGTGACAAATGGCTTTAACTCAATGTAATTAACGTATTCTTCAGCGTCCTTTTCAGCCTCATCCTCTGCCCAAACAGCCTGTACTGAAAATACCATCAGTAATACTAGAACCAGTTTATTAAACATTTTTTCCTCTGCCACAACACCATCAATTCGCCAAGTATAACCCCCCTCTTAACTATGCCAATAGCGATATAGAGATTTCTTAATCAAATACTGTGCTTAATCCATAAAAAGTAGAAAAGCGTGTTTTTTCAACCGATGTTGGTTGCACCCTGAAACAGCTTAGGAATATTATGACAGTAGAACGATAAGACGTTTCACGAACCTCCTCATTCCGACTGGAGGTAAGTAAAAGGCCTAAGGAGCGCAAGATGTTAGAAAAATGTAAAAGCGCTAAAGAACGCTGGGGTGGTGTAAGCGAAATCATCGATAACTGGCTCGAAGAAAGACAGGTACTCATCAGTCAGTTTGTCCACATTCCAGAACAGCATGTCAACGAAGAGTTAAATAACCGAGTGCAGTTATTCTGTCAGGTATTGATGGATTACCTTTCATCCGGGCATTTCGAAGTGTATGAGCAGTTACTGACGGAAGGCAGTGACTTTGATGATGGCAGCCTTGAAGAAGCCCAGAAGCTACTACCCGAAATTCAGATCACTACTGATATTGCGCTGGATTTTAATGATGACTTCTCCAATCTGATCAATCCCACCGTGCAACAGATCCGAGATTTTTCGGAACGCTTATCCCACCTGGGAGAATCACTTGAAGACCGTTTTGAGCTGGAAGACCAGATGATCGCGGTGCTTCATACATCCCACAAGGAACTGGTTGCGGAATAAGGACCAAAGCTATGCAAAAAGGGCTGAAAAAACTGCTGATCGCTTGCGGCGTTCTGTCTTTGGCAGGTTGTGAAAGTGGAGAGGCCCCTAGTGTATGGAAAGAGTATGCCCTGAGCGGTGCATACTCGGCTGCAATTTCGGATCGGGGTACATACAGCTCATTAGGCTCTTTCAACCACGGCGGAAGCCTGTGGCGCTTAGAGGGGCATGAACGCCTATACAACTGGAACCACAAAGCGAAAGATTATTCGATTATCGCCGCAACTGCTTTCTCTCCAGATGAACGCTATGCTGCTACGGCCAACCAACAAGACCTGGTGCTCTGGAACACCAGCACAGGGCAACCCGAAGGTTTCTGGAGTTCTCCTGCCGAAATTATGCAGATGGATCTCTCTCCTGACGGTAACTTTGCACTTCTGGGGCTGGCTGATCACACTGCAGTATACTTCGATGTAAAAAATGGCGGTGTGAAACGCACCTTCAGACACAATGCCCGGGTACGCAGCGTCGCCCTTAGCGATGATGCAACCCTAGCGATGACTGGCTCAGATGCATATAACGTCAAATTATGGAGTATCGAAACCGGAGAGCTTATCCGTGAAGTAGCATTCAGCAACGTCGTAGACACCGTTGCGATTTCACCCAACAAACGTTTCGCCTTCAGTGCAGGCAGTCTGGATAAAGCGATCATCTGGGATGTAGATACAGGTCAGGAGTTACATACCCTGAGCAATATCGCAGACTTTTTTCAGAAACGTGTCAGTTATCTCAGCGCCCGATTTTCAGCCGATAATAATCAGCTCCTGACTGGATCAGCCGCTGGATTGGTTCAGCTCTGGGACGTTAACAGCGGTGATGAATTAAAACGCTGGAGGGTACACAAACGTGATCCATACGGCCCAGTACACGCTGGCGTTTACGCAGTGGGTTTTGGTCAGGGTAAATATTACGCCTTAAGCTCTAACGGCATGATGAACGAACTAAATTAAGTTTTGAATAAAACTTAAAAAGGCCTCTAATGAGGCCTTTTTAATGATCTAAACCTACTGCGACTTACTTCGCTTCAGCTTTTGCCGCTTCCTGGCTCTCACCTGGATTAATTTCCAACAGCTCTACTTCAAAGATCAATGTTTCATTCGGACCAATCGCATTACCCATTCCACCTGGACCATAAGCCAGGTCAGAAGGAATCACTAAACGCGCTTTGCCGCCTTCTTTAATCAACTGCAGGCCTTCAGTCCAACCAGGGATCACACCGTTCAGAGGGAAAGAAACAGGTTCATTACGTGAGTATGAACTATCAAACTCAGTACCGTTGATCAATGTTCCACGGTAGTGAACCTTAACCGTGTCCTGTACTGTTGGCATTTCACCTTTACCCGCAGTCAGCTCCTCATACTGGAGACCACTTTCTGTTGTTTTCACACCAGATTTTTTGCCATTGTCAGCCAGATACTTTTTACCTTTTTCCAGATTATCCGCACTCAGCTTATCAAACTTCTGCTTTTGAGCTTCCATCTGTTTTTTCTGGAACGCTTCCATTACTTCTCGTACTTGCTCAGGGTTTAACTGTGCTTCATTACCCTTATAAGTAGTTTGAACCGCTTCATAGAAAGCATCAAAATCAAGATCTGGGATTGTCTTCAACTGCTCTCCCACCATCAGACCAACACTGTAGCTCACTTTCTGTTCATCGGTTTTAAGTTCAACCGCTGAGATGGCTGGGGCAACCATTGCGGTACTTAAAGCAACCGCCAGAAATGTTTTTTTCATTCTATTTATCCTTATATCTTCTTCAGAGAACTCACACCTGATGATGCGACATTACTACCAATAAGCTATTTAGTCCGAGATCAAACAGCAAAGTTCAAACCCACACTGTTGAACTACCTCATTTAGCCACATAATGATGTTCCAGAACACCTATAAGCTTAGAAAGGTAATGTGTTAACTCTTTATCTATAGGCAAATTCTGTAATTTCAAATACGTCCGAAGATTTTTCTCGATCAAACCACTATTTTTAGTTGAATTTTTCGGAAAAGAAGAGAGCGACTCATTAAGGAGAGCCAGTTCTACCTGTTCACAGGCCAACTCCGCCTCACGCAGTTTTTTATAGCAGGAAGAATATTCATTTTTGTTATCACGAACTTTATAGCGCAACACTCTAAGTGGGTGAGTAACCTCCCTTTGCCACTTTTCTGCACTGCCCGTATATAACTCATCATAGGTCTCGATGCCTTGCAAACCACACCAACAGGAAAAAATCATACGATTAATACTCAAACCATAATGATCTTGCAGGTACAGGCACGCTTCCTCCACCCCCGGTTTCTGATAAAAATCCAGAGCAAAGTCCCAAAGTTCATTTTCCATCTGCATCGCTGTGTTAAAATCCGCCGCCATGATTCAATTTCAAAAAGTCAGCTTACAACGCGGACACAATATTTTACTAGAGCAAGCCGACCTGACTTTGCATTCCGGATGGAAAGTAGGCTTGGTTGGGGCCAACGGTGCGGGTAAATCCTCTCTGTTTAAACTCCTGCTCGGGGAACTGCACTGCGATAATGGAGATATGGAAATTCCAGGAGGCCTGCGTATGTCGCATATGGCCCAGGAAGTTCCAACCTCGGAACGCACTGCTTTAGAATATGTCCTCGATGGCGATAAGCAGTTACGTAAGATAGAACAGGAAATAGGCCAAGCAGAAGCCGCCCATAATATGGCTCGTCTGGGAGAACTGCACGCTGAGCTGGATAACCATAATGGTTACAATGCAAAGTCCCGGGCAGCACAGTTACTGGCAGGACTGGGTTTTTGCCACACAGATATTGAGCGCCCTGTAAAAGAGTTCTCAGGCGGTTGGAGAATTCGCCTTAATCTGGCTCAGGCGCTCATGTGCCCTTCCGACCTGTTGCTTCTTGATGAGCCAACCAACCATCTGGATCTGGATGCAACTATCTGGCTTGAGCAGTGGTTAAGGCTTTATCCCGGCATGATGATTCTGATCTCCCATGACCGCGATTTTCTGGATAATGTTGTCAGTCATATCACCCATATAGAACGAAATAAGCTCAATTTATACAAAGGTGGATATTCAGCATTTGAACTTCAACGGGCGGAACGCTTAGCGCAACAACAGTCCGCCTTTGAAAAGCAGCAGCAACGCATCAGCGAAATTGAGGGCTTTGTTAATCGCTTCAAAGCTAAAGCCACTAAGGCTAAACAAGCACAAAGCCGTATCAAAGAGCTGGAACGAATGGAGAAAATTGCTCCCGCTCATGTAGATAGCCCCTTCAGCTTTCGCTTTAATGCAGCGGACAAAATGTCTTCGCCGTTATTAACCATCTATAAAGGCGATTGCGGCTATAACGATAAAACGATACTTAAGAGCACCTCCTTAAGCTTAACGCCCGGTCAGAGAATAGGTTTACTCGGCCCAAATGGCGCCGGTAAATCTACCCTGGTGAAATCTCTGGTCGGCGACCTGACTCTTTGTAAGGGAGAACGCCAAGAAAGCGAAAATCTACGTATTGGTTATTTTGCCCAACACCAACTGGAAGCACTGGATTTAAACGCCTCTCCTCTGTTGCACATTAAACGCATCAGTCCAAAAGCTTCTGAGCAGGAGATAAGAGACTTCCTTGGTTCCTTTGGTTTTGTTGGGGATCGTTCTATGGAAGCGGTCAAAAATTTCTCAGGTGGAGAGAAAGCTCGCGTTGCGCTTGCAATGATCGCTTGGCAAAAGCCAAATCTCCTTTTGATGGACGAACCTACTAACCATCTTGATCTGGAAGTACGTCATGCTCTGACGCTCGCGTTGCAAACCTTTGAAGGGGTTCTGATTCTGGTCTCGCATGATCGTCACTTACTGCGTAATACCGTAGATGAATTTTATTTGGTCGCCAATGGTAAGGTTGATTCTTTCAAAGGCGATCTGGACGACTACCAGAAATGGCTGCTTGAACAAAAACGTCTTGAGCAAAAAGCTGAGGCTGATGCCTACAGTGAAAGCAAACCAGAAGAAAAACGCTCTCTTTCTGCAGCAGAGCGCAAAGAGCAGAAACGCTTAGCCGCCGAAAAGCGCAATAAACTCCGCCCCATTAAAAAGAGAATTGAACAACTGGAAGCTTTGATCGAAAAGCAACAGCTTGAACTGGAAGAGATTGAAACAGCTCTATCAAGCAGTGCGATCTACTCAGATGAAAATAAAAATCAATTGAAAGAGCTGCTATCGACACAAGCTAAAATCAAGCAGCAATCCTCAGAAGCCGAAGAGGATTGGATGATCAGGCTTGAAGAACTGGAAGCACTGGAGGAGGAACTGGAAGATCAGCAGTGATCTTCCAGAACGGCTGTCAGCTCTCTTATATCCTCATCATTTTCTATAAGCTGAGCTAATTTTTTCATCGCACCGGATCGATCAATTCCCAACTCAATAAATACTGATTCAGGAATATCCTCTACCGGACCATCACTCAAACCTTTCTCTCGGAGCATCCGGTTGGTGAGATACAGCAACTTCACGCTATGACAATAGTCACCTGAATAATCCTTATTATTCTGATAACGAATCGCTGTACATACCTCTTCTGGCAGATCCCAGCTGGACATTAACCAACTGCCGATCTGTTCACGCGTAATACCCAGAATCTGCTGCTCGATGGCATAAATAGGGAAATGCGGATTAGCTTCGAAATAGCGTGAGAGCATACTAAAATGCGGCGGGAACAGATGAGCCAACACCAGATAACCAAAATTGTGTAATAGGGCAGCCAAATAAACCAGCCCCGGTTGAGGGCGAATATCTGGCGGCATACTTTTACACAGAGCTTCGGCGAGAGATGCATTATTAACCGCTTGAAGCCAGTACGGAGTTCCACCTCGTGGGCCAGTCGTAGGTACATTGAGTAATTGCCCCATGGCCGTTCCTAACGCCATGTTGATAACCAGATCAAAACCCAATACCCGAATAACCGCATCATCGATCGAGCTCACCTCACCTGGTGCCGCATAATAGGGAGATGCAGCCCAACTCATAACCTGGGCGGACAAACTTGGATCTACACGAACAACAGGAACCAGTTCCTGTACTCCGGCTTCAGGATCAGACCTCAACTCGATAATTTTCTTTACGGTTGGAGACAAAGAAGGCAGACCCAAAGTATCTTCCAGACGTTGCTTAACCCTGAGAGCAGTAAATTTCTCAACCGCTTTAGTGATGGCTTCAACATCACTCCCCTCTGGCTTCATCGCCTCGATTTCGTCAAAAGTTACCGCAAGCATACTCTTAGTGCCGTTGGTGATTTTGTCTACAGGAGCTGAAAAAACCAGCCCTGAATGAGGCTCCACAAGCTCAATAATATTGTGTTCTAACAATTCAGGGGTATGCAATATTTCCATCGACAGCAATTTAAACTGCCCCGATTGTTGTTTCAAAGCGTCCTGCCCGAAAAAACGTGCGGCATCTTCTCCACGAATAGGCTGTAGTTGACGGTCGGTCTGTTTTAAAACAGCAACCAAATTCAAAAGGCTCTCAACAGGGTGCAAAGCAAGTACTTTACCTTTAGCATCGTGCATTAAAACAATACGATAGCCAGGTAAAGAACCATCTCTCTCTGGGACTCGAACACCTACAGACAATTTAGTATCTCCATTTACTAGTCTTAATCCACACATGGAGGTAGATTATGAGCAACACTAAGGGAAAACAAAGCTCTTGAGATCAAATATAGTAATTTTAACCGATTTTAGTAAGGTACATCACCTTTTCATAACCTTATTAGCCCTATTGATAGTATTTACACAGATAGGGAACAGTATTGCTCATGCTGTTGAAGAAGATCTGGCACCGGAAATATCAACTGGCTTCCAGCAGGCTCAACGCTCACATTTCAAACAAGCCATAGTTGTAACAGCTCACCCCCTTGCTACTCAGGCCGGATATAACATTTTACAACAAGGTGGAACCGCTGCAGATGCAGCTATCGCTGTACAAGCAATGCTGACTCTGGTCGAGCCCCAATCATCGGGTATTGGTGGCGGCGCATTTATGCTGTACTGGAACCAGAAACAGCAAAAGTTGCAAGCCTTCGATGGCCGGGAAACCGCTCCTTTAAAAGCAGACCACCAGCTTTTCTATAAAAATGGCAAACCTATGCCTTGGATAGAAGCTCTGGTCGGTGGCCGATCAGTCGGCTCACCCGGTGTCCTGAAGATGCTTGAAAAAGCGCATAAGAAAAACGGTCATTTGCCCTGGAACGTGCTGTTTTCAGATGCGATTGAACAATCAAACAAAGGGTTCGTTGTTTCCCCACGCCTGCATAAGCTCATTGCCAGTGGTATTAACCCCGGATTGAACCTATATCCCGAAGCAAGCGCCTATTTCTATTTGCAGGATGGCTCTCCCCTACCGATCGGTTTTCTGAGAAAAAATCCTGCTCTGGCAGAGAGTCTGACACTTATATCGGAGCAGGGTGCCGATGTATTCTATTCAGGCAGTATCGGGCAAGCCATAGTTGATACGGTAAGGTCAGCCACTGACAACCCCGGTCTGCTTTCAACAGAAGACCTGAAGAGCTACAGCAGCATCGAACGCAAACCTATATGCCAACCCTACCAGAAGTATAAGGTTTGTGGGTTTCCACCTCCGACGTCCGGGGGTGTGACGGTATTACAAATACTTAAACTGTTAGAACATCAGTCCATAGAACAATTTGACCCATCCAGCGCCGACTTTAATCACCTATTTACACAGGCCTCCCGATTAGCTTTTGCTGATCGTAATCGTTATCTGGCGGATAGTGACTTTGTATCTGTTCCAACCCAAGCCTTATTAAACACTGAATACCTGAGCAACCGGGCCAAACTGATCAATCAAAATCTGGACATTGGCAAGGCTAAACCGGGAGACCCTCTCAATATTGCGGCGTCTCTGGCGGATGATCAATCACCAGAACTGCCCTCCACCAGCCACTTTGTTATTGTGGATCAATGGGGCAATGCAGTGTCCATGACCAGCAGTATCGAAATGGCTTTTGGTTCCACCCTGATGTCTGGAGGCTTTCTGTTGAATAATCAACTCACCGATTTCTCTTTTAAAGCCGTCAATAATGGCCGGATAATTGCCAACCGCGTTCAACCCGGTAAAAGGCCTCGCAGCTCCATGTCACCGTTTATGATTTTTGATCAAGAGGGACAGCTATATGCCGCTGTTGGCTCTCCGGGTGGCAGCCGCATTATTAATTACGTTGCCCAAAGCTTATTAGTGATGCTGAACACCGATATGAGTTTGCAAAAGGCGGTCAACCTACCTCACATCAGCAACCGTAACGGCCTGACTGAACTTGAAGAAGGCACCCCGGCCTCCGGCTTAAAAACCGCATTAGAAGCCAAAGGTCACACAGTAAAAGTCCGGGATCTGAACAGCGGGTTACACGGATTCCGGCGTCTGCCTGATGGCGGATGGGAGAGCGGTGTTGATAACCGCCGTGAAGGCTTAGCACTCGGCAACTGACCTCTTGAGTTCTTAAGCCCTGTTGATACGGTTCACACTCTTGAGCAGACGCAGCTTTTTCATAACCGTCGCCAAATGAATCCTGTCTTCAACCGTAATTTCCATATGCACATGGGCAAGCTGCCCTTCATGCTCTTTAATATCAATTGCAACCACGTCCGCTTTTGCGGATGCCGCAGTTGTCGCCAGCTCAGCAATGATGCCCCGGTGGGACTCAACTTCAATATTAAGGTTGACACTGAACTCTTCTTCAAAGTGATCTGACCACTCAAGATAGATGCATTTTTCGGGGTCATCTCGGAGGTAACCGATATTGCGACAATCAGTCTGGTGGATCACCAATCCCCTACCGGTACTGATATGTCCAATAATTTTATCCCCAGGTATCGGCAAACAGCATTTAGCATATTGCAGCACCATACCCTCTGTACCTTTAATGGACAGCGGCTTTTGGCGACGATTCTTTTCAGACTCATCAGAGCTGACGTCCTCGTTTTCCTCTGGGCGTAGCCTCCGTGCGACCACATAAGCCATACGATTTCCGAGACCGATGTCCTCTAGCAGATCATCCAGAGATTCCATCTCAGCTTCCAGCAACAAATGCCTCAGTTTATGTTGGTCTATTTCATTAATTGTGGAGCCATAGTTGGCCAGAAACTGATTCAATAGCCTGTGCCCAAGCTCGACAGACTCATGACGCTGCTGATTTTTGAGGAAGTGGCGGATAGCCGAACGCGCTTTGCCAGTCACAACAAAGTTAAGCCAGGCCATATTGGGTTGCGCACTTGGTGTAGTAATGATTTCCACCGTCTGGCCATTCTCAAGAGGCTGAGATAAGGGAGCCAGGCGCCGGTTAATACGACAGGAGACACACGAGTTACCCACATCGGTATGCACTGCATAAGCAAAGTCTACAGGTGTTGCCCCACTGGGCAGTTCCAGTATCTTGCCAAGCGGAGTGAACACATAAACTTCATCCGGGAACAGATCGGTCTTAACGCTATCGATGAACTCCATAGAATTACCAGCACTCTGGTGCATCTCTAGTAGTCCTTTCACCCATTTCCGAGCACGCTTGTAGGAACCCACTGCACTTTCATAGGCATCGGAACCATCATCATTCTTATAATGACCATGCTCAGCAATACCCTGACTCGCAACGGCATCCATCTCTTTAGTACGAATCTGGACTTCAATGGTGATATCCTGTGCACCAAACAGGTCCGTGTGCAGAGACTGATAACCGTTAGCTTTAGGAATCGCGATATAGTCTTTGAAACGTCCATGCACGGGCTTATAAAGATTATGGACAGTACCCAAAGCCCGGTAACAATCATCTACTGATTCAGTCACAATGCGGAAGGCAAATACATCCATAATTTCAGCAAACGACTTTCGCTGCGCTTTCATTTTGGAGTAGATGCTATACAGGTGTTTCTCCCTGCCAGTAACCTGACCTTTCAAGCCTTCTTTCTGCAACCGTTTTTCAATGGTTTCCTGAATAGAGCTGATAATATCTTTACGCTGCCCCCGTGCCTGAACCACGGCTCGACGGATATGCTTGGATCGCATAGGGAAATATGCCTGGAACGCCAGATCCTCAAGCTCCATCTGGACATCTCGCATACCCAATCTTGCAGCGATAGGTGAATAAATATCCAATGTTTCGCGGGAAATACGGCGCTGCTTGTGTGGAGGCATGGCACCCAGAGTACGCATATTGTGTAGCCGGTCGGCAAGCTTAACCAGAATGACACGAATATCTTCTGCCATGGCCAGCACCATTTTCTGGAAATTACTGGCCTGAGCTTCCGCTTTAGTTTCAAACTCCAGGTGGGTTAGCTTTGAGACACCATCGACAATATCCGCGACTGATGTGCCGAACTGAGTTTCAATTCCGGCATACGTAATTTCAGTATCCTCGATCACATCATGCAACATTGCAGCCATCAGGCTTTGAGGATCAAGGCGTAATTCAGCAAGGATATTTGCGGCCGCTAAAGGGTGGGTTACATACGGCTCACCACTTTTCCTTTTTTGGCCATCATGTGCCTGTTCAGCATAAAAATAGGAACGACGAACCTGCTGGATCTGCTGGGGATCTAGGTAATCATTCAAACGCTCTGAAAGGGCATCAATTGTCGGCATTAACTCTCCGGTACTACCTCCGGTGCGATGACCGGTACTTCTTGGATACTTATAGTTTAGGATAATGCCGTATTAACAGAGGGAGTAAAAGCGCAATTCTTACTTATTTACGAAACAAAAACGCCCTGAAAATTCAGGGCGCTCAGAGGATATAACCTTTGGACAAATTTTACTCTTGTTCGAACTCATCCAATATGCTTCGACCTGTATGGCCTTCAGCAATTTCACGCAGAGCAACAACAGTTGGTTTGTCATTTTCCCAATCTACTTTTGGCTCTTTGCCACCAGTAGCCAACTGACGCGCGCGTTTCGCAGCAACCATAACCAACTGAAAACGGTTATCTACATTTTCCAGGCAGTCTTCTACTGTAACTCGTGCCATTTTAACCTCGGAAATTTGATCTTTTGAGAGACCGCGCAGTGTACCTACAAGTTACACTTATGACAAGAGCGAAGTCAGCAAGCCTCTCTGGCGTTTCTGCTGACTGTCTAGCTTTAATCTCTGGCTAACAAAAATACTATGTAATTCTAATAGCGCCGTATCAAACTGATCATTTACCACAAGGTAGTCATACTCGCCATAATGGCTCATCTCACTCACAGCTTCTGACATACGATGTGCAATCACGTCCTCACTGTCCTGACCACGATTGGTTAAACGCTCTCTCAAAGCCTCTTTTGATGGAGGGGCGATAAAAACAGACAGACATTCTGGCATTAAACGGCGCACCTGTTGCGCTCCCTGCCAATCAATCTCCAGAATCACATCCTTGCCGTTATCCAGCTGTTCCTGCACCCATAGCTGAGAGGTGCCGTACTTGTTGGTAAACACCTCAGCAAACTCCAGAAAGGCCGATTGCTCGATCATATCGTTAAACTGATCCATGGAAACGAAATTATAATCCACACCATCTTCTTCCCCCGGGCGTTTATCACGGGTCGTGTGCGATACAGAAACCAATATTCCGCTGTCCCTTTCCAACATTGCTTTCACCAGGCTGGTCTTACCTGCTCCGGAAGGGGCCGAAACAACATATAAGGTTCCCTTAGTCATACTCTTCCACTCTCATATTCAGGAATATTCTAGGCGGGTTATTATAGAGCCTTAAACTCTTTATGGCGAAACCTCCTATGCATATTAAAAATAGGCGTTTCACTCCATTTTGGTTTATTATCATAATCATAACCCATAGGACTTAACGTACGGTCTCAGAAGAATGCGCTGGATTTCAGCATCTAAAAGCTTTGTTATCGCTCTACCCAAGCCTCATCAGTTCACACTGATGGGTGCCTGTCTTCTCCTGAGTCTGGCCCTGCTAATCCCTGCCACCAACTCAACCACCAGCCATCCGCTGGCATTAGATCACCTGGTAGACCCCGAGCTGGCGGCGCTGGAATCGCCTAAATTCAGTTTAAAACAGTTACGCGCCCCCTGGGCATTTGACCATGTGCCTGAGCATGAAACCCTCCTGGTCCCGGCGACTGGCGGTGCCTACCAGTACATTGTTCGAAAAGGCGACACACTCAGCAGGATTTTTGAGAACCTGCAATTGCCTCAAAAAACCATGTATCAATTGCTGGAAGCGGATGTAAACGTCCTTGCATTGGATAACCTTATGCCTGGGCATACCCTGACATTTGAAAAAAGAGATCAGGAACTGCAACGTTTTGAGCTGCATTTCAGCCTCGCTCACAAAGTGACTTATACCCGCAAAGATACGGGCGGCTTTGAGTTTGAAGAGGTGCAACTGGAAGGTGACTGGCGCGATGAGCTGGTACAGGGTGAAATTATCAACACATTCACCGGTTCCGGTAAAAAAGCGGGCTTATCCTCCTGGGAAGCACAGACCATCACCGAAATCCTGAAACAACGAGTAGACTTCCGACGCGACATACAAAAAGGGGATAAATTTGAAGTACTGGTATCCCGACAGTATGTTGACGGCGAAGCCACCGGAAACAACCGCGTAGAAGCGGTGCGCATCAATAACCGCCGCCATAACTACCACGCTTACCTTTTTGAAGATAACTATTTTGATGAAAAGGGCCGCAATCTGGAAAAAGCCTTCCAGCGTTATCCATTTAATGGCAACTACCGCAAGTCTTCCAACTTCAACCCTCGCAGAAAGCACCCGGTTACCGGTTTAATACGCCCTCACAATGGCACTGACTTCGCAATGAGAACGGGTACACCCGTACGTTCTACCGGTGATGGCATCGTTAAACGTGTGGTGAAGCATAAATACGCCGGGCTCTATGTCGAAATACAACACGGCCAGAGCTACAAAACCCGCTACCTGCACCTGAGTAAATCCTACGTCAGGAAAGGCCAGCGAGTTAAGCGCGGTCAGAAGGTAGCCCTATCTGGAAATTCCGGCCGTTCCACAGGCGCACATCTGCACTTTGAACTGCACGTAAACGGTCGCCCGGTGAATCCAATGACCGCAAAAATCCCTATTGCCGTTTCTCTGACGGGGAAGAAGAAAAAAGCCTTCCAGGCCCAGCTGAAAAAATACATCGCACAACTTGAACAACCCGCTGAAAAACAACTGGCTTTGAATAAGTCGCAGCCAAGTCAGTCTGACAGAACGCTCTAGTTTATTAGGTGTTTATCCTAAAGCGGTTATGCAGTCATCAATTTTGTGGTGAGGGTGCTTCCTCCAGCAGAGCTGCAACCTCGTTGGCTTGTTTTTGTGCAAGCTCAGACAATAGTTGCCTCAGTTTTGAAACCAAAGGCGCATAGCCTGGTTCTTCGAGAGGTGCAGAGAAATTGAAACGCTTTCTGATCAAAGCATTGTCCGTATCGCTCAAGCGCCAATAACCACTGAATACTGCGCGACCATCTTCCGTGCCGTGAAACTGATCGATATGGATCTCCAGATTTAACTTCCAATCTGAATTACGCCCCAACTGCCCGTTATCTACAGCGTAGTTAGGCATATACCGGTTCAATTCGCTGTGCATCACCCGAGTAATCGCAGTATCCGGTGATTCAGCCCAATAATGATAGTTAGCTATGCGCAGACGGTTAGTATCGGTCAGTACTGCGATTCCCTTATTCTCCAGATAATCAGCGACTGTAACTGGCTTTAACCCAATCACCGGAGCATCAGCAGGCTTTTGAAACACCTCACTATCACTACTGAGTAGATAAAACTGACTCTCAACACTCGGGTTCTGAACAGCACAGGCACTCAGGAAGAACGGCAGTAACGCCAGTAGCAAACACTTTCTAATGGTCATGCTGCCCTCCTGGAATAATATCTGGTCCCTTATCTGCATTGAATATCAACGCATTTGGTTTTTCATCTAAGGTTTTCAGTATTGGCTGCAAGCGGTTTAAGGTTTGCTGAAGTGTCTGTAATGAACGATTCATTTCTACATACAGCCTGCTATCCGGTGTTACACCCTGAGCAGCCAAGCGTATTTCTTTAAGTGTGTTATGCAATTCTGCTGGTAGGGCAACGGTTTTATCGTTTTTCGTCAGCGTTTCTATCTGCCGTAAAGTCCGGTTCAGCTGTACAATCGCAGTTTCACTCGATTCCACCATACCGTCCAGCTTGCCGATAAGCGGCTCGACCTTAAGCTGCTCAATTTTACCCAAAACACTGATGAGTTTATTTTCCAATTGAACAAATCCACCAGCCGCAGTTGGAATAACAGAATAGCCATCCATATGGGTAACGCTTTCTTCAATAGCATCCGGGTAAATATCAAGGTCCACATACAGACTGCCTGTCACCAGATTCCCAGACTTAAGGCTCGCTCTCAATCCACGCACCACCCAGTTACTGAGTTGATTATGGGCACCTACAAGGATGCTCTCCTCGTCTTGATAACCAAATCGGCCCGGCTCAAGGCGAATAACAACAGGGATGCGTGGATCAGAGATTACTGAAGACGCTCCGATCCGGAACGATATGTGCTCAACAGTACCCACACGTACACCACGAAACTCAACCGGTGCGCCAACCACCAGCCCACGGACAGACTGATCGAACAGAAGCAGGTACTCATTGAAATACGCATAAGGACGTTCTTTCACACTATTAAAATCGGGATAGAGCCGGAAACGATCGCCATCCTCTGCCCGGTTTCCCTGACGCTCCCCATCCAGTACATCAAAGGTAATGCCCCCGCTCAGTAAGGTATCCAGAGTTCCGGTCTGTACGTTCACACCATTGGCGGAGAGGTTCAGGTTGATACCGCTCATATTCCAGAAGCGGCTATCCGTACTGACTAATTGATCATAAGGTGCCTGAATGAATACCCCATATAGGGCATTTTTGGCCTCCGTATCAAAGCTAACCCGCTCTATACGCCCCACTGAAAAACCACGAAACAGAACGGCATCACCAACACTGAGCGAGTTCCCACTGTCACTGACCAGCTCTAAACGCAACCCTGGCTCGGTAGCCGATGTAACGGGCGGCTCTTCCAGACCAATATACTGATCAGGCTGTTTGCCTTTATCACCTGGCGCCATCTCAATATAAGCACCAGAGAGTAATGTCCCTAAGCCACTTACACCACCGGCTTCTACACGTGGTCTGACTACCCAGAATTTTGTATTTTTTAATAAAAGGTCTTCTGCATCCGTCCCTATTCGGGCATAAACAAGGACATTGTTATCCGGGTAGTTCAGCTTAACGGACTCAACTTTACCCACCTCAACATTACGCACTTTAATTTTAGTTTTACCCGCTTCAATACCGTCCGCCGTAATAAAACTGATAGAAACCAACTTTCCACGCTGGCTCCAATCGCTGTACACCATCCAACCCCCGATACACAACGCAATAATTGGCAAAACCCAAATACTGGAAATGGAGCGTTTGGCGCTTAGAACCGGCTTTGCCGGAGGCTGTTTATCCGTCTGTTTCATTATTGGCTATCAATTAAAATTAAAGTTTAGCGACTCAACCCACCGGGACTTCATTGGATTGCTCACTATCTTTGCCTACGTCATCCCCATTCAGATTATCCCAGATTAAACGCGGGTCAAAACTTAAGGCAGACAACATCGTCAGAATCACTACACCTGCAAACGCATTCGCCGCTACTCCTGGCGCAATACTCACCAGTTCACCAAGCTGAACAAGCGATACCAGCACGGCCACGACAAACACATCAATCATCGACCAACGTCCGATTAACTCCGTCATCCGATACATCCATGTGCGCTCATTCACACGCTTCTGATGGCCCGCCTGAATACTGTAAGCCAGCCAGAAAAGCACCAGCATTTTTGCTACCGGAATCAAAACACTGGCAACAAAGATCACCATAGCTATCGGGTATGAAGCATGTTGCCACAAGGTAACCACACCACCCAATATTGTACTGGGTTCATCAGCCCCCAGTAATCGAGTATGCATGATCGGATACAAGTTAGCTGGTATATAGAACAATGCCCCAGTAATCAGAAAAGCCCAGGTTCTTTGTAAGCTATGGGGAAGCCTTGAGTGGAGCGGGCTAGAACAGCGCTGGCAACCTTTTTCATTGATCCCATGAATAAGCCCACAACAGCTACAACTTAGTAGCCCTTGCTCTTTAGCGCCCCCATAGTGATATTCCTGTCTCTCTCTTTTGACTGAAGAGGCTTTATCCAGAGCATGCCATAACTGTAATCGATCTACACATGACAGCGTGATGATCAAACAAAGAGAGAACAACAGGTAAGCCCAAAAAGACATTCCAATCACTAAATCGGCCATGCCTGCTATTTTTACCAGGCTAACCAACACGCCAATCAAAAACACCTCTGCCATCGCCCAGGGGTGTAAAGTTAGAAGCATACGGGTCAAGGCGTAACTCCATGGATAAGCCTTACCACGAAGCAAAGGGAGTAAAATAAAGAGATGTGCAATAAGTACAAACGCCGGGATCAGCAGGATAAAAACAAACAGCAGTAAGGCGAGAAGAGGAAAACCCATCACTAAGAGATCATAGCCACTCTCCAACAGAGATACCTGTTGCTCACGCCCCTGAGATTGAAACGCCAGAAATGGATACGGTAATGAAAGGAGCAGAAACAGCAGAGCACTGGCAGCAAACGCGGTCGCTTTCTCAAAAGCATTTCGCGTTTGCGATGACAGCAAATGCCCACAACGGGGGCAATGAGCCTTACAGCCAGATGTTAGTGTGGATACCTCGACTGTAAGATCACAACATTCACAGGCTATTTGTTCGGAAGAAATAACAACTCCTTGCCTTGTTCTGTTGGAAATCCCTTTTAAAGACAAACAGATAAAATGGCCTGGCTCTTATGGCCTTGTCATTAAATAATTGAGACAGGCTATTCTATGTTCTGGATCTGCTCACGCATCTGTTCGATCAGAACTTTAAGCTCAACCGCACACTGGGTGGTGTTAGCAACGATCGATTTCGATGACAGGGTGTTGGCTTCGCGGTTCAGCTCCTGCATCAGGAAATCCAGGCGGCGGCCGATGGGGCCTTTCTGTTTCAGGATACGGCGGACTTCCTGTACATGGGTATCCAGACGGTCCATCTCTTCATCCACATCTGCTTTCTGCGCAAGTAATGCGATCTCCTGCTCCAGACGGGTTTCGTCCAGATCGACTTTTAATTCTTCTAAACGTTGTTTCAGATTATCTCTCTGGTTCTGCAAAATTTTCGGCATCATATTGCGCACTTCAGCCACGATTTCGCTGATGGAATCCAGACGCTGATTAATCAGGGCGGCTAACTCTACGCCTTCGCGGCTGCGGCCTTCGATCATATCGTCGAGCGCTTTTTCAAACAGTGCTCGTGCAGAGTTTTTCACCAGATCCATATCCAGTTTTACATCTTGCAATACGCCCGGCCAGTTGAGCAATTCCAGAGGGGCCAGGGGCTGAGACTCCTGTAACATCCCTTGCAACGATTCCGCAGCCTGAATGACCTCTTTGGCATAGTTCTCATTCACAACCAGCTGCTGGACCTTGGCTTCCGGGTTAAAACGCAATGTACATTCTACCTTGCCTCGGCTTAGTGCTTTTCGCAGCTTTTCACGCAAGCCACCCTCTAACTCTTTAAGGTTTTCCGGCAAGCGTAGGTGAGGTTCCAGATAGCGGTGATTTACTGATCTTATTTCCCAACTCAGGGATCCCCATTCATGCTCGACTTCCTGGCGAGCAAAAGCTGTCATGCTACGTGTCATATGATCCGATCTCGATTAAAATACTCTGCAATTCAAATTGTACCAGTCTGGCACAGTAGTATCATGCCAGACTGAAATTTTAGTTTATAAGGACAGGCATGAGCTCTTCTATCTCTGAACAGTTGGAAAACCTTGGTATTAAGAAGCATCGTCCCAGCGGTCGTGAGAACGACCAGATGCGTGAGGTTAAAATTACCCGTAACTACACCAAACACGCGGAAGGTTCGGTTTTGGTAGAGTTTGGGGATACTAAAGTTCTGTGTACGGCTACGGTTGAGCGCGGTGTTCCTCGTTTCTTACGTGGCTCCGGGCAAGGCTGGGTAACAGCTGAATACGGTATGCTACCCCGCTCTACAACTACCCGAAATGCCCGTGAAGCAGCGAAGGGCAAGCAAGGTGGCCGTACTGTTGAGATCCAGCGCCTGATCGGACGTTCTCTGCGTGCGGCTCTGAACCTGAATAAACTGGGTGAAAACACGATCACATTGGACTGTGATGTTCTGCAAGCAGATGGCGGTACTCGAACTGCATCCATCACCGGTGCATTTGTTGCCCTTCAGGATGCAATCAACTTCCTGAAAAAGGATAAACACGGCGCTCTGAAAGGCGATCCGGTTGTTCAGGCGATTGCGGCTATCTCTGTAGGTATTTATGAAGGTGAAGCGGTATTAGATCTGGATTACGCCGAAGACAGTAAAGCCGAGACTGATATGAATGTGATCATTACTGATAAAGGCGGTTTCATTGAGGTACAAGGTACGGCTGAAGGCGCACCATACAGCCAGGATGAGCTGAACGCGATGCTGGATCTGGCACGTAAAGGCACAACTGAGCTGTTTGAACTTCAGCGTCAGGCACTTTCTTCTTAATACCTGGCCGATAAAACGTAAAAAGGAGCCATTTGGCTCCTTTTTTTAATTCATATGAATTTTAATCAATATCGTAATCGATGATCACAGGCGCGTGTTCGCTGAATTGTACATCTCTGAAAATCTGAGCATTTGTAATTGAGCGACGCAGGTTTGAAGTTGCGATTTGATAATCCAAACGCGCACCCTCATTCAACTTACGGGCGCGGTTGTAACCCGGCCACCAGGTAAATTGACGTTCCGCATGGTTGATCTGACGGAATGCATCCACAAAACCCATCTCATCAAATACTTCGGCCATCCATTCCCTTTCTTGTGGCAGAAAGCCTGAAACGGATTGGTTTGCGTACCAGTTGCTCAAATCAGCCGGTTTGTGAGCAACATTAGTTGTGCCACAGAAGATAAACTCTCGACGTTTACGCAAGGTTTTATTCAAGTGAGCAAGAAAGCCTTCCATAAAGCCTTCTTTCTCTTGCTGAGCTTCCGCACTTTTCAGCCCCGAAGGAAAGCAGAAAGACGACACGCTGACGTTTTCAAAATCAGCCTGGATAAAACGTCCATGCTGATCACAGAGCTCAAAACCTAAGCCAGTCATAATTGCCTTAGGAATTTCTCGGGTATAAATAGCGACTCCGCTGTAACCATCTTCCCAGGCATCAAAGAAATAAGGATGGTATCCTTCTGGATGATAACGATCATCATCAAGCTGATACTCTTTGGCTTTTAGATCCTGCAGGCAGACAACATCCGCATTCTGTTGGACCATCCAGTCAAAAAAGCCATTATCTGTAGCCTGTTCAATACCTTGTGTATTGAATGTGATGACGCGCATAGGTTACTTCCTGATCGAAAACATTCGCCACTTA
This sequence comes from Neptuniibacter sp., assembly GCA_050633605.1. Classification (GTDB taxonomy): domain Bacteria; phylum Pseudomonadota; class Gammaproteobacteria; order Pseudomonadales; family Balneatricaceae; genus Neptuniibacter. Next base: position 45,931 of record JBOEGV010000049.1, read on the forward strand.
AAGTGAATTCCATTGAATCCAAATTGTATAGCGAAGTGACGCAAAATGAAATTTTTTACTGATGCATAACAAAAATGGAGGCCTGCGCCCGTCACTGTTAGAATAGCGGCGTTTTTTATCCATCTTCCAGCGGAGATTTCAATGCAGGACTATCAACGAAAATTTATTGAGTTTGCTATTGAACAAAAAGTACTGCGGTTCGGTCAGTTCACTCTGAAATCTGGCCGCACAAGCCCCTATTTTTTTAATGCCGGGCTTTTTAATTCAGGTAAAGCGCTGGCAAAACTCGGCCGTTATTACGCTCAGGCGATTAAAGATTCTGGTGTTGAGTTTGATGTCTTGCTCGGCCCGGCTTACAAAGGTATTCCGCTGGCGGCAACTACAGCTGTCGCTCTTTCAGACCATCATGATGAAGATGTGCCTTACGTCTTTAACCGTAAAGAGGCAAAAGCCCACGGTGAAGGCGGCACATTGGTAGGCGCACCACTTGAAGGTGGTGTGATGATTATTGATGATGTCATCACTGCGGGTACTGCCATCCGTGAGGTGATGGAAATCATTGATCAGGCAGGAGCAAAACCCGCAGGTGTTGTGATTGCCTTGAACCGTCAGGAAAAAGGTAAAGGTGAACTTTCTGCAATTCAGGAAGTAGAGCGCGATTATGGCATGCCGGTCATCAGCATTGTCAGCCTGTCTGATTTGATCGAATATCTTGCGGAGAAAGGTGATATGGCTGAGGAGCTTGAAGCCATTCGTCAATACCGCGATTCTTACGGTATCTGATCGTTGAAAAATTTCAGGGCAGTTACTGCACTGCCCTGATAACTACCTTACGGCTTGCACCGTCCAAACCTGACCCTCCGCAAATACCCGTACTTTCAATAGTCCAGAAGTTACCAATAGCTGAACTAACGGACCGATAAAACACCTCTGCACGGCAGCTCTTTAAGCCATCGATACTGAAAGTCGCTGTAGATGACGGCCCCGGCCAGTAATCATAGGTTGAAGGGGTACTGCCAACCGCCGCAGAAGCGGTACAACCGCTTAAACTATTTTCCAGACAGGTAAGCTCCAGCTCAATCCCTGACTGCGCGGCTGTAATAGCCCTGGCACCCAGAAACTCCTGAACAATACTGCTCTGGCTGGCAACAAAAAATCGTGACATACCCGCGATAATCACCGCCAGAATGGTGATCACGAATATAGCCGAGACCAAACCCAGTCCTGCTTGATATTTCGCAGTTTGAATCTGATTACGACGGCTGTGGTAACTGCACTGACGGCTATTGCTAGGGGACATTACGCACCTGAACCTCAAACTGAACCCGGATATCCTCCTGGGTTGTATCAGAAACCGATAAGTTCTGATCCTGAACAAACAGATCAAACAAAACGATGGAATTCCTCTGCAGGCTTGCTTCCGAGTATCTGAATGGCTGACTTCCCGTTGGTGAGACTATATCAGAGGCCAGTAGTGCTTTATTTGGCTCTGTCAGCGTATTTAAAGCAGCAACTGAAGGTTGTGTAATTGCAAATGAATATGCGCTGCCATTCTCTCCCTGAAAACGGTACAGGTCGGTACCATCCAGACAGAAGCTAACAGGCTCATCCACTATGAAGTAACGACTGGAGGGCGAATCAGTGGGAAAGCGGTGTGTTGAGCCTCCCGTGAAAGAAACGGTTACAGCTCCAGAAGCAGGTGTCGGTACGGGAGCCAATGTGGTTCCCGCTGCAATCTGTGGGGAGATAATTGAGTGGCTATCCAGTTTATAAACGGGGTTCTCAGTGTGAACCTCATCCGAGACATTGGAATCAATCGGGTATACCGCGACTCGCCCGCTGACAAAGCTCGGCTCAATGGCATAAGCGACGGATTCAAAACTACTTGCGGCACTCGCCGTAGGTACAGACAGGTAGCGGGAAGCGGCAACAGAGGGAATAAATTCCATACAGGTACCACTTCCTGTCAGCCTGATACTGTTAGGTAACGCATTTCTGACTTCACGGGCCATACGTTCAACCGCAACCCGAACCGAAGCAGACAGTTGAGCCCGGCGCTTTAAATCTGCATAACCCTGCATGCTGGAACTAATAAACCCTACCGTCACCATCGATATAATACCAAGCATTGTAATGACGATGATCAGTTCTATTAAAGTGAAGCCACGTTGCTGCATCAATAACTCCCTTTAATTGCACTGAACACAACCGGTCCCTGCCCTGTATTGGCTGGAGGAGTTACCGTGACTTTCACTTCTTTCAAAAGGTCATTGGTTCCGCTGAGATAGGTTGTTCCCACATAACTGACCTCAACCGCTACGGAATAATTATCATAGGCTTCCACCTGACCAATGAGCCCGACAAACAACCCCACTGCATTTTCACTGATACCGTCATAATCATCGACATCATCGAAGTTTTCACGACTCTCACCGTCTTTACTGGTGAAAGGGGCGCCTCCCGTAACACCAAATTCAGAGCCTTCATCGGAGCAGAAAGGCGAACAACTGCCTCCACCTATCGGGGTATTCTCGTCAAAGCGTCTAGATAAAATCTCTTCCAGATAAGCTTGCCCAAGATAAGCCACCTTGGTCTGCCACATCACATCAGCACTGTGCCTTGCAATATTTCCCCAACTCGCAATAGCGGCAACCAACGCAATACCAATGATTACTATGGTGATGATCACTTCCACCAATGAGAAGCCCTTTTCAGCGGCAGGTTTCTTCATAACTGTATCCGGTAAGAGAAAGGCAGAAGTCACCTCGACTGTCGGTAAAGCCCAGGCTGCTATCAACACGGTCTGTAACATCATCTGGGTCTGGGTAATCTGAAGCCTGCGCCAGATTGATATTAGACTTCACCTCCAGCATATCGCCCAGTTGAGTATAGAGAATCACCAGATTATGCCCCACTGCCATCGAAGCCAAACTGAGTGTCGATCCTGATTCCAACGAAACACTGTAACCGACAGATGCATTGGCATTAAATGGATCGGAGAGTTGGGCGGGAGTCACATCATCTGGAACCGCTGCATCCGAGGTATCCTGATCAATTAACAGTTGGATTTGCCATTGATCTGCAGAAGACCGCTCAAAGACAAGATAAACAGCAGCGTTATGTTGCGCCAATGCCGTTTTTTGAGCCAGTTTTAAAGAACTGAGAAAGGTACTGCGTAATGAATACGACTGATATTCAGAAGTACCCTGCAAGCGGGGGATTGCAACTGCTGAGAGGATTCCCAGCAATATTATCACAACAATCATCTCAACAAGGGTAAAGCCCTGTTGGTGATCTGCAGAACAGCTACATCTTGTGCCAGGTAAGACATAGCTGTTCATAAGAAGTGCTTAGTTATCAACAGTGCCGGCTGTAGTAACGTCGCCGGTGTCGGCTGCGTACGTGATCACTCGAGCAGTGGTGAGGTTATTGGAGGTATTGTCTTGATAATAGGTAAAGGTACAAGTGGTTGTATTTGCAGCATCTGCAAGATAATCAACCGAACCATCATCTGGTTGTGCCGTTGAAGCAACAGGACGAGAACCTTGTAACACGTTATCCCATACATCAACACATTCACCATCAGAGGTAATTGTGGCACCAGCGCCTGATGCACCGACGGGGTAACCCGCACTGTTCACGGCTACTGATGCTGAACCTTCAAGCAGAATACTATCGCCCGTGTCAGCATTCTCAACCACAGCTTTGGCTTTTGCCAGAGCAACACCCGCAGCAAAACCACCTGCTGCACCTTCAACTGCGGCATTATGGGCATCATCAGTGACATCAATAAAACGTGGTAACGCTACTGCTGCCAAGATACCTAACAGAGCGATTACAACTACCAACTCGATAATCGTAAAACCAGACTGCTTTCTCATGGAATTCTCCACCTATATTTTTTTATACAATTGTTTGATTTTTTCAAAGTTTTAAGCCGATGTATAGTCTAATTAAACCCTACATCCTGCCAGGTAAATTCGTATACGGGTTTTAAGGTCATCGCGGTGGCTAACCCAACTTCAGTGTTCTGATCAGTGAAGCTGATCACCAACTCATAAACCAATATATCCTTATCCGTATTGCTAGTCTCTAGTTCTTCTGTGTACTTAGCTCTGTAAATCATCCAGTGCTTATCTGTTAGATAGCACCACCTGGATACCCTGCATTCAGACTGTTTATCACTATGGAGCTCACCCTGATAATTTTCTGGCACGCTCTTCAGAAAACTGGTTGGGTTCTGACTCACAGTCTGTTGTTTAGATACCCGTTTTCCTGTTGAGTACCAGCTAGCCACGTTTAGTGTCAGTTGAGCCTGCATCCGATTAAGAGTACGGGTAAAGTCAGTCCTTTCTACCGTCTCCGTCATATCCGCCAGATACTTATAAGCCACGGAATACAGAATCATAATAATCAGAAAGGCAAATATGAATTCATACATCGAGGAACCTTGCTCTCGGTGCAATCTCCATCTCTGACCTTTAGCCATTTATCGTCGTACTCAGTTCCCACAATGGTAAGAATACGCCCAGAGCCAGTACCAGCACCATGAGACCAATCGCCACAATCAAGATCGGTTCTATAGCACTGGTCAGGTTTTTCAGATCGTATTCAACCTCCTGCTCATAAAAGCCAGCGGCTTCCTCAAGCATCTGATCAACCCGACCCGTTTCTTCACCGACGGCAAGCATCTGCATTACCAGCGGGCTAAACATATTTGCCTGATGGGCCGTTTGGGTAAACGACTCTCCTCGCTCAATACCCAATCGCATCTGGGCGACCTTATTACCGATGTACCGATTACCCACTGCGTTGGCCACAACAGCAAGGCCTTGCTCAATAGGCACACCCGCTTTTAGAACAATACTGAAAGTACGCGCAAACCGACCTAATACAGCTCTATACAATATCGACCCAATGATGGGGAACTTAAGCTTTCTTCTATCCCAGGCTTTATGCCCTGTTTCAGTTTTTATCCAACGCCGGAAAGCAATCACCGCAAGAATCAAACCGCCAATCAGAAGGTACCACCAATCTACGGTAAAATCTGAGACTGCAATCAGAGCTTTTGTCTGCCAGGGCAGCTCGCCACCAAAACTTGCAAAGACGGATTTAAAGGCCGGGATAACAAACACATTGATGACAGCAAGGGCGGCACTAATCGCGATCATTACAAACATCGGATAACGCGTTGCCTGTTTAACATTTTTAGTTGTCTGCCTTTCCAACTCTAGATAATTTGCCATCTGCAAAAACGAATTATCCAGTTGCCCGGTATTCTCTCCGACATGGATGATGCTTAAATACAGTTCGTTAAACACCTTTGGGTGTTTAGCCAACGCCGAAGACAGGGCATGACCTTTTTCAAGATCTGACGACAAAGCGTTTAAGGTGTCTGAGAGCAATGGGTTTGTAACAGTATTAGCCAATCCCCGCATTGCGCGCGTTATGGGTACACCCGCTTTGGTTAAACTGTACATTTGACGGCTGAACATAATCAGCTCATCAATCGTTATTTTCTGTAAAAATTTTAATTGAAAATTAAGCTCGCGATTATTTTTGCTATCGTCTGTTTGAACTTTCTCGTCAATTTTTATCGGTATGATGCCATCGCCAGAAAGCTGCGAAGCAGCGATAGAAGCACTGGCCGCTTCAACCTGGCCCGTGACCTCTGCTCCGTCTTTATTTCTTCCTCGATAACTAAACGTAGGCATCTACTTATTCCAACTCCAGGCCACTGGATTCAATCGGTGCTGTTTCAGCATCTTGTTTATTTGGAGCATCAATATATTGCGACTCATCCAACTGTTCGGTCACTCTGAAGACCTCATCCAGCGTAGTGCCTCCCTGAATAGCCAGATCCAAGGCGCTATAAACCAGAGGTTTATAATGTGGATCTGTCTTAGCAGCTATTGTAAAAGCAGCACTATCATCTCTCCTGAGAGCATCTGCCATCGCATCATTCAGTTCTAAAAGTTCAAAAATACCGGTTCTTCCCTTGTAACCGGTGTTATTGCAGTAAGTGCAACCCCGACCTTTTTTCAGTGTAATTTCATCCAGCCCAAGTTCTTCCTCACGTGCATCCAGCCACAATCTTTCTTGGGTAGTCGGGTGGTATTGATCACTGCAATTGTTACAAATTTTTCGCACCAGCCGCTGAGCCAGAATACCATTAAGAGCAGACGCGGCCAGATAACCTTCGATACCAATATCGGTCAAACGCATGGCACTGGAAACCGCATCATTGGTATGCAGAGTGGAGAGTACAAAGTGACCGGTCATTGCCGCTCGCAACGCTATTTCGGCTGTTTCGAGGTCTCGGATCTCACCAACAAGCAAAATATCCGGGTCCTGTCGCAAAGTCGCACGCAGTACCGTTGAAAAGTTCAATCCAATATTTGGCTGCACCTGTACCTGGTTAATACGAGGCAAACGATACTCTACGGGATCTTCAACCGTGATAATTTTCTTCTGACTACTGTTTAGCTCGTTTAGAGCACCGTACAGAGTGGTTGTTTTACCGCTACCTGTTGGGCCTGTCACCAACAGAATACCGTGGGGCTCATGAATCAACTTACGTATACGAGGCAACATGTCTGCAGGCAAGCCCGCTTTCTCCAAACCGATGATGCCCGCAGACTGATCCAGTAGTCGCATTACCACTGACTCACCGTACTGGATCGGCAAGGTTGATATACGGACATCGATACTGTGCCCGGATACACTGATATTGAATCGCCCATCCTGAGGTAAACGTTTTTCAGATATGTTCAGCGCCGCCATAAGCTTCAAACGTAAGACCAGTGCGGACGCTATACGCTTTTCCTTCATGACATGTTCATGCAGAATTCCATCCACACGCTGTCTTATACGTAAGACACTTTCATCGGGTTCAATATGTATATCAGATGCACCAACTTGAACCGCGTCTTCAAACAAACTCTTCAAAAGTTTAACAACAGGCACGTCAACTTCATCAGTTGCCGTCAAGGACGCGAGGTCGAAGGCGTCGTCTGCAATTTCTTCGTTTAATTGATCCGCCAGGTCTTCTATATCACTGGTCTTGCGATACAGCAGATCCATGGATTGCAGTAGCTGGTTTTCAGATACCACTGCCAGTTCAATTGGCTTGGGAAGCAATCTCTGCATTTCGTCATAGGCAAAAATATCCATCGGATCTGACATGCCCACGAGGAAGTGAGTTGGCTCCTCTTTAAGTACCAATGCCCGGAAACGGCGCGCCTGTGTTTCAGGTAATGCCTGTATATCCTGCTGGTTAAAAGAGTAGTGTGCCAGATCAACCAATGGGATATTTAACTGCTGAGAGAGGAAATCTAAAAACTTTTGCTCCTCTACATAACCCATAGTAACCAGGGTTTTACCCAGTTTCTGTCGAGTCTGTTTCTGCCGGCCAAGCGCTTCCATTAGCTGCTCTTCAGAAATTACATTATTCTGAACAAGCAAGTCACCAATTCGAATTTTCATCTTCGGGGCAGCCATGCAGCCTCTTCCTCCTAACGACCGAGCAGCGCATTTATACGCTGCTCGGTGTATGTTTTTAGACTCGCGGTGATACCAGGAATCTGAACAGCACTTTGGTAAGCATTAAGTGCTTCATCATGACGTTTTGCAAGCTCAAGTGAATAGCCTAAGCCAACCCACCAACGTGGTGTGTTATTTCTGAATTGTAAAAGCGAATAATAGACTTGTGCAGCTTGATCATACTTTCTTTGTTGCTGATAAACTGTTGCTAGCAGCTCATAGAATTCGGGATCATTATTCACCTTAGGGGCGCTGTTCTTTAACAGTTCGGCTGCTTTATTGATCTCCCCTTCTGCCAACCAAACCCTAACCTGAAGCTTTATTAAGGCGGAATCAGCAGGATGCAACGACAAAGCATCCTGCAACACTGACGTAGCACTTACCTGATCACCTAACGAGAGTAATACGGTTGCCAGGTAAGCTCGTGTTTCGGCTGATTCTTTCGGTGCAGAAGCGATTCTCTTTTCAAGTAGGTTGATCGCTTCATCTGCCTTACCTTGACCTATCAGTTTAAGAGCCTGACTTACTGATTGTTTGTTTGAAAGTGTCCGGACTGTTTTTTTAACCGGTTTAGATTCACGCTGAACAACACTTACAACGGGCTTTTTCTGCGGGGTTATTATTGCCGGCTCAACCGGTTCAGGGTCTACTGGCGCGTCTCTTACCTCTTTTTGTACCGGCAAGTTTGGCAGAACCCCCAGAATCAGAGTTTCAGGGTCATGCTGGACTCTGAAAGAAAACTGACTGGCATAGGCTACCTGCAGTGTTAATGCTGTCCTGTTTTCTTCACGATAAACATCAAGTCGTTTAACCAAAGCACTATCGATACGAGGCACCTCGCCAGTAAAGGTTGTGCCTTCTAAGGCCACCGTAACCGATGTGGGACCTTGTCCTAAGAGCTGTATATCTGTTTCTCGATCCAACCGAACAACAAGATCTCCACCTTGCTCAGTGCCAGACCATCGGATTGTCTCAATTTTCGAGATTTGGGGCTCGGCTTCCGTTTCGACAGAATCAACAGCAGGTATAGATGCCGTTTGATCCGGTGCTTTCAACGGCATGATATTAGTTTCGGCTTCGGCCTCCACTTGGGAAACCGTTGTACTGGCCTTTTGCCCTTTGGTGTAGTCTTGCCAAAGCATCCAGAACGTCGCAATGATTGCAGTAAGTCCTACGACCCATAGCAAATAGCGAATCGCTCCATTTGAACTCTTTTTCTGAGCATCAACGGTTTGAGCTGCCTTAACGGATACAGTAGCGCCCGAAAGATCGTCCGCCTTTTTATTTCTTTGCTCCAAATCCCTGAGCATGTTGTTAACGAGGCTCACCGGATAACTCCCAGATAAATCATAGCTGCAGTCACCGACACGAACATGGCAATCAAGGCTGTTAAAGTCCAGTTATTGTGCACCAGTTCAACACCTTCCGTATCTTCCACAGCAAGAGAAACGTGCTTTCCGTTGACTTTAATATCCCCTTTACCATAAGCAGCCATCAGGGACTTATGACTCAAGATATTAATCAAGCGTGGTATGCCTCTGGAAGCCTGAGCAATTTTATTGGCGGCATCCCGACTAAACAGACTTATGCCTCCAAAGCCTGCACGTTGTATACGCTGGTCAATATAATGTTGTACTGCTTCAGCATCCAGATGCGTCAGTTTATAACTGAAGGTTATGCGCTGAAGTAGCTGGCGTAATGAATTTCTACGCAGTAATTCGTCCAACTCTGGCTGCCCAAACAACACCACTTGAAAGAGTTTGGTTGACTCCGTTTCAAGATTTGTCAGCAATCGCAGGGCCTCAATCGTTTCTTCTGGTATAGCCTGGGCTTCATCAACCATCAGAACAACTTTCTTCTGCTGTTTGGCCAACTCAATCAATTTCAAATTGATCGCGTTCAGTATTTCGATGCTTTCTAAACCACCCAGTTCAACACCAATCTCCTGAGCAAAGCTTCTGCGAAGTTCATCAGGACTGAGAGCCGGGTTAGGGATATATGCAGTGACGTACTCATCGCTTTCCAGAGCATTTAAAAGCTTACGGCAGAGTAATGTTTTTCCTGTACCCACTTCACCCACGATTTTCACAAAGCTATCGCCACTAGCCAACGCGACCAGAATTAGGTTAAGTGCCTCATGGTGAGTAGGCAGATTCAGAAAAAAATGGGTATTTGGCGTTAGTGTAAAAGGCAATTCACTAAGACCAAAATGCTCCGTATACATCAAAGCACCCCAATTATTGAACTGAGCTGGATTTAAGGTTCTGGAAAGCACGTAAACTGCGCTTCAGCTCATTCTGTAAGTTATCGTGGTTGGCTAAAACCGGACGGAGCAGGATCACCAGTTCAGTCTTACTACCCGACTGACGCTTCTGCTTGAACAGATTACCAACGCCTGGAAGATCAGCTAAACCCGGAGCTTTTGCCAGAGAGTCGCTATCTGATGATTTCATTAAACCGCCAATCACGATCACCTGACCACTTTCCGCTCTGACAATACTGTCCGATTCACGAATCGAACTTAAAGCCAGAGGGATATTATAATTTTCAGAGCCAATACTGATCTGCTTTTGTTGATCCACAACTTCAGACACACTTGGATGAATATGCAGAACAATATCACCTTTGCCACTAATCTGAGGCGTTACATCCAATGCGATGCCCGAGAAAAAGGCAGTCAATTCAATACTAGGTGAAGTCGTGGTACTGGTACCTGTCGTGGTCGTTGTTTCAACCTCAGTCACAAAGAATTCATCAGTACCCACCTTTATAACCGCTTTTTGGTTATTGACTGTTGAAACCCTTGGGCTGGAAAGGACCTGTACATCCCCCTGATTTCCCAACAGCTCAATAACTGCAGTAAAGTCATTCAGGCTAAGATCTGCTTTGAAGATTCCGGCAATACTATCGGCGTTCACCAGGCTTTCGGATGACTGACTGAAAAGAGCTGTTTTGCCTTCACCGGGTTTCCCTAGAGCCGCCCAATTAACACCCGCCTGAAAACCACTATTGAGTGTAACCTCAAGAATTTTTGCTTCGATCACAACTTGTCGATGAAGAATTAGCTCAGCTTCAGCAAGGTATTTTTTGACTGTGTCCAGTTCACTCGGTAATGCTCTTACAACGATCACACCGGTTTGAGGAGTGACGACAACACGTCGACCTTCTCCACTTACAATCGTTGATAATGTATTCTGAAGGCTGCCCCAGAAATCTGTTGAGGTTTTTGTGCTAATCCGGGTGCCTATGACGGCATCACTGTCTGAATTTTCCCCTGACGTGCTTACCGAACCAGCACTGACCTGGGTATCAGAGGTACCTGCCCTTTGGATATCCAGGTAGTTGATCTGAAAGATTTCAGTCTGCAAGGATGCGGGCAAAACCTGGTAAAGGTTCCCATTTCGCTGGTATTCATAACCGTATACATTGTGTGCGGCTTGCATGACTTCATCGACAGTGACACTTTTCAGGTCAACGGTGACATGACCACCTACTTGCTCGTGTACGATCATGTTGTATTGAGTCCCTTGCACAAGCCCCATAAAAAACTCACTGGCGGGCAAAGCATCTGCAGTAATATCAAAACGCTCTTCTATCCCCCCCGCACTCTGTAAACTCAGTGGTGGCAACAAGGGAGGTGCGGGCGGAGGAGGCAACTCGGCCTTTTCAGCTTCATTAGTACTGATCGCTTCCTCAATCGCTTCTATCCCTTCCTGCTGAGTTGAAGTGCCTGCAACAGGCATCATCGCCTGACAGCCCGCCAACAGGAGCACGAACGCTACTAACAATATGTTGAACAATTTAGACATATCCTATCAAACCTATTTCATGCTCTTTACTTTGCTGAACCCTTTGCGTTCAGCAAATGAGATAAACTTATGTTCGCCACTTACTTTTAGGCTTACACCCTTTCGACTGATAGCAATGACTTCAGCACCATCAACCCAATCACCCACGTTGACACGTTTTCCATTCACGATAGCCAGATTTTTTTTTGTTCCGGTCTTCAGTGAATTTACTTTGTATTGATCAACGGTTTCATCTGTTTCCAATGATTTTGGTACTTTCACAGAGGGCTGAGTGGGGTCTGCAGGCAGCTCTTCTGCTGCTAAAGCAGGGGAAAGCAGACCTAGACCTAAACTGATTAGCAGTATCCTAAGCACCTAACCACCCCGCTTCATAACTTAATGTATGAACTTTAATTTTCACTGTGGCTGATGGGTGGCCATCCACGTTATATTCCAATACATCCCAGAAAAACACGGCTTCAAGCTGCTCAAGTTTCTGTAAGTAGCGATAAATTCCCTGGTAATTGCCTTTCAATTCAACCTCAAAAGGATGTTGGTAAATTACAGCAGTGCCCGTTTTGTTAGCGTTCTCATCACTGCCTGTTCCCTGCTCATCAGTTGCATTACCTAATTGTATAAGTTGCACTGGCAAACTTCGTGCTGCATGCAGATCTGCACCAGAGTCGTTTTCAAGTACAGACCTAAGCAGCAATAACATTTGTTGTGGTGATACCAGATTCCTAGCTGCCTTTCGGACGTTGTCATTTTCTGTCTTCAGTTGCTGCCTAAGCGATTTAAGCTCTTTTCTTGCCGCTATATCGGGATCTTTTATCTCCTGTTGCTGCAGCATTGTTAAGAGTCGCTTCTGGTGAGATAACTCACTTTCAATAGCGTCTATTTGCTTAGGTAACTTATTAAGGGATACCAATGAGCTCTCGATGAGAAGCACATATATCAACACTATCGGTACCACGATTGCTGTCAGAAGCAAAAGTCCCCTTTCTCTTTTAGACAGCGTATCCCAACGATTAGACCAATCAGCCCACTGTTTACTCATTGTCTCTCAACTCTGCTAAAGCCTGGAATTGAACGCCCCTGTCTGTGGATTTCACATCTAAGGAACTAATCGCAATGCCTGAAAACGGCTTAGTTTTTCCGATTTCTACCAGCATTTCTGAAACATTAGGGCCTGCTGTTGCTTCACCGGCGAGATTAAATGCTTGTTTTTCAATATCCAGTGAAAAATTAGTTAACCAGCTGTTAGCTAAAGACGCATCAGCCAGCGCCTGCATATAAGAAGAAAAACTAACCGTCTGTTTGGCATCAATCTGATCCAATAAACTCATAAGGGTCCGACGGGAAAGAATTTGATTTCGAATTCGGTCTTGCTCTGCTTTTAGATCGGTACTGACCTTAAGGTTTGTAAATTTCGACTGTAAGTCCTGAACCTTTAATTCAATCTCTTTTTGTTCAGCACGCAAACTCGCAAGCTGCTCTTTCTCACTGTTAACCAATAATTTCAGACCTAAACCCGCTGACAGAACAATACCTATTACAGCCAACACAATTAATGTACTGCCTGTTAAGCTGTTTTTATCAAAACCACTTTTAGAATCCGAACCACGGAAGAGGTTTATACGTTTTTTCACGCTGAACTCTCTCCTAGTTCACCGATGGATCGGAGTGCTGAAGCCACTGCCACCGTTGCTTTCTTCTGCAACTCGGCAGATAACGCAATATCGGTTGAGACCAGATTTTCTAAATTCAGTGAATGAATATCTAAAGGCAGGTTATAACGCAGTTCAGAGATCAGAGGTTCATCTTCCATCATTAATGGGATGACCATGAGCCGAACGCAAGGAGGTTTTCCAATCTGGCTTTCATAGTAATCCATTGAACGCTGCAACTCTAACACTGCCGAGCTGGCCTGTTCTGGTGAAGATTCCTGACTAAAAGAGAGCTGACGGGTAAAATATAAGGATTCATCTGAAAGCAGGTTTATTGAACTACTCTTCTCTCCAACAGCAAATACTGCTAGCCCGGCTTCGGAATCTGCAAGCTCTTCCGTCAGGTTCAACAAAGCTAGTTCTGGTACGTCGACTACAGATGGGTGCAGTCCAATTTCCTGACACCAGGATATATACTTCTCTACCGGTTTATTTTGAGCAACAACCACATAAATCATCTGAGAACGATTGCGGTATGCGTCTTCAGGTAACTCAATATAATCAATAAACGCCTGCTCTATATCAAAACTAACCAGATCTTTAACGCGCCAACGCAGAGCGTCATGCACTTCTTCATCAGGTAGATCTGGTTTTTCTATGAGCAATATTTGGTACGCATCATCAGGAAGGACAACCACTGTATTACTGCCTGCCATATTATTAATAGCAACAGTTTCTGAAAAGCGGCTAATTTCAGTAAGTGGGCTAGAAGTCTGATAATGCTCACAAAACTTGAGCTTACTTCCCGTGGGTGTACTCTGCATATGAGCAATTGAAACGCCCTCGGCAGTGAAAACCACTGAGGTTAAACCACCCTTTGTAGCTTTTTTCTTGAAAAAAGACAGCAACTAAACTACCCCACCTAAATATGCTTCTACAAATCTACAGTTCTTAAACTCTTGTTTCAATGTATTAAGGGATAGATTTTTAGTCATTTTGCCCTCGTATGAAAACAATCGGCATTTATGACTAAAACTTTAGATACTAAGGCATAAAAATAAAATACATCTGATTGATTTAAAAGATAAAAAAAACAGCCTGGTCATATTTCATGAGCCAGGCTGTTAAATTTAATATGTAACGACTACTTATGGACTAACCAACAATACAAACACCATGATCAACATAGTGAATTGTGCCACTGACCCCCTTTGAAAGGTCACTCATATAATAGAGCGCAGCACCACCCACTTCATCAATAGTCGGAAGTTCATGATCAACTGATTTCGCTTTGTTGTATTCAAGCATTGTTTCAAAGTCTTTAATACCTCCTGCGGCACGAGTTGGAATGGTTCCTGGAGATATGGAATTAACCCTTATGTGCTTAGGTCCTAAGTCACGAGCAAGATAGCGTGTGGCCGCTTCCAAGGCCGCCTTTGCGCAGCCCATTACATTATAATCCCCTGTTGCCATAGCACTTCCCAGATACGAGAAATTAATCATTGAGCCACCGTTGGGCATAAGGTCGCGTGCATATCGTCCCATTCTGATAAACGAATAACAGGAGACATCCATTGCACTTAAAAAGCCTTCACGAGAGCAATCAGAAATTGGGGCATGAAGATCTTCTAATGGGCAGAAAGCCAGTGAATGAATAATACCATCCAGTTCCCCCCAGTGAGATTGAATCTCGTTAAAAACATCTGACATCTGCCCCGGGGCGGTAACGTCGAGAGGCATAAATATTTCAGCTTCAAGCTCTTCTGCTAAAGGTCGAACAAAACGTTCTGCTTTATCGTTTAAATAAGTAATGGCTAGCCTAGCACCTTGCTCTTTTAGCTTTAGAGCACAGCCATAAGCAATACTTTTATCGTTTGCGATACCAACTATCAGTACCTTCTTTCCTTCCATTAACTGACCAGACATCTAGATATCCTCAACTATAAAAAACCACTAATTACCATTTTACGCACATGCACAATAAACCATTATTACAAATCAGGGAATTCGGTCTGTATTTTGACTTAAGTCTTATTTTTAGCAGGAATAGGGATTAAATGATTATTTTCGCCTATAACGAAAAACCCCAACCTGGTTAGCGACTGGGGTTTCTCATAATTGGATGCTTAGCAATCACCTAAGCTATGCTTTCACTCTCAGCGCGACACCTCTGTTGCGCTTCAACCTGCGCCTTCGGTGCATTGGTTGTCGCTTCGAGCCTTTATTACCAAAAACGATTCTGCCCAAAACGAAAAAGCCCCCGACACTGAGTGCCGAGGGCTGTTTCACTATTAGATGCTCTTGTGCCCTTTGGGTATGAGCGATGACCTACAGTACTCGGGCTACCCTGCCCTCGCCCCTTTGGGGGCCAGCCTAAAGGCTGCTCAAAAGTGCTCCCGGCACTTT
>JBOEGV010000050.1:0-24025 GCA_050633605.1 Neptuniibacter sp.
ATCACCTGCTCCAGCCGCAATAAAAACATGTAAGCTCCTGAAAAATGACAGCTGCCCCCCTTTTCTCTTCAAGGGTGCCAGCGGTGCGACAGCCGATTACTTAGAAAGGCTGTTCAGATAGGCTTTATCAGAAATATCAGTCCAGGCACGTGACTTACGCATGTACTCAGCCTGAGAGTCGAGGATTTTCTTAGCGAGGGGATCTGAAGCGGCTTTTTCGGCCAGCAGTTCATCATTGGCTTTACGCATAGCCGCAGTGACTTCAGCAGGGAACGTTTTAACCTGAATATTTGGATACTCCTTCTTCATGCTATCCCAGTTTTCAGCTGAGGCATGATAAGAATGAATATACATATCATAAGCTGCGGTTTTCATAGCCGTCTTCAGGATCGCCTGAAGATCAGCAGGTAAGCGCTCAAACTTTTTCTTGTTAACCAGGAACTGAAGTTCCGTCGCTGGTTCATGCCAACCGGTGTAATAGTATGGTGCTATTTTGTGGAAACCCATGCGCAGGTCGAGAGAGGGGCCTACCCACTCCAATGCATCGATCGTGCGTCGCTCCAGTGACGTATAGAGTTCACCGGGTGGGATATTGGTAGGTTTAGCGCCCAGTTTGGCCAGAACTTCACCAGCAAAGCCTGGAATACGCATTTTCAGGCCCTGAAGGTCATCCAGGGAGTTAATCTCTTTCTGAAACCAACCGCCCATCTGATTACCGGTGTTGCCGCCCGGGAAAGACATCAGATTATACTTGCCATAGACCTCATCCATCAGCTCCTGACCACCGCCATGATAGAACCAGCTGTACTGTTCGGGTGCGGTCATACCAAATGGCATGGTAGTGAAATACAGTGTGTTAGGCACCTTACCCTTCCAGTAGTAGGAAGCAGAGTGACCCATGTCATACTGGCCAGCACGCACCATATCGAATACACCAAAGGGTGCCTTGTGTTTGTTGGAAGAATCGATAGAGATTTTGAGACGCCCGTTAGACATTTTATCGGCATAGGCAGCCATATTCTTGGTCGCATCACCAAAAATTGGGAAGTTAGCTCCCCATGTTTCTGCTAATTTCAGTTTGTAAACTTTCTCTGCAGCCATTGCCGGACCAGCTATAACCGCCGCACATGCCGCAGCTGCAAGAAGGGTCTTAGCAAATTTCAATTTCATCATTTTTATTATCATCCTCTGTCTATGTATCCCCATCGGGAGAAACCATCATACAAGTAGGCCATTATCTCCATAACAACCTTTAGCAATATCCTCCAGCATGCAACGATGCCAGATTGTGACTTTGTTAGTGTGGCACAAGATTTTAAGATTCCCAATGAGGGATAGTGCGCAAGAATGTACGAAAGACTACTTAGATATAAATCGATACAACTACGTGTTTTTACGGACAACGATTCACGTATTCGGTTTAAAAAGAACGTAAATTTAATCAGCATCCCTTGACACTGCACCGCATCATAGCCACATTTAGACTTACATGAATAACATAGTAACTGGGAAGATTATGAGCCACATTGATACTCAGGAAGTGGTTAAGCAGCTAGCAGATTTAACGGGTGCGCTTACCTCTGAGAAGGATCACATCAAACTACTTGATAGAATTATCCTTGGCTGTATGTATCTGACCAATGCAGATGGCGGTACTTTATATACGCTAAATGAGGACAATGAGAACGAACTGAAATTTACAGTTCTGCATAATCGCTCTCTGGGGATTCACCGTAAACCTCGAGATCTACCGCCTGTTCAAATATACAATGCGCAAAACCAGGCATCTAAACTTGTGGTTGTACAGACCTTCGTTCAGGAAGAACCTATAAACATACCCGATGCATATGAGTGTGAAATTTACGATTTTTCTGGCACCCGTAATTTTGACAAGCAATTAAGTTACCGCTCTAAATCCTTTCTTTGCGTACCTTTAAAAGATCATGAAGGTGAAGTCATTGGCGTACTTCAACTTATCAATGCTAAGAATGAAGAGGGAGAAACTATTTCTTTTCCAGCTCCTCAGCAACATCTAGTTGAATCACTCGCCTCTCTCGCCGCCACTGTACTTACCAAAAGAAGATTAATCGATGCACAGCGTCAGTTATTCGAGTCATTTATTAAATTGATTGGCCGCGCAATTGACCATAAGTCACCAGTGACAGGTAAACATTGTGAGCAAGTACCTGAAATAGCGATGCTGATCGCTGAAGCCGTGAATGACGCAGGGTCTGGAAAATTTGCTACGACCTCTTATTCCGAACTTGAAATGTATGAGCTAAGAATCGCGGCATGGCTACATGATTGTGGCAAGATCACTACGCCCGAGTACATCATCGACAAGGCAACAAAATTACATACGATGTTCGACCGTATTGAGCTGATTGAATCCCGCTTCAGGGAATACAAACTGAACCTACAATTGAATTTCCTGAATAAGCAAACAGAAATATCAGCAGATTGCTTCGCTAATGAAAAGGACAAGTTAGAGGCTCTCATTGAAGAGTTAGACGATAATTTAAATTTTGTCCGGCAAGCGAACACTGGCTCAGAGTTTATGGCTGAAGAAAACAAACAACGTATACATCGTATTGCCGAAATCAGCTGGACTGACTCTGAAGGCGTTGAACGAACACTGCTTACAAAAGACGAAGTCGATAACCTTTGCATCAGCAAAGGAACCCTGACAAATGATGAGCGTCAGATAATGCGAGACCATATCAAGGTTTCCATCGACATGCTCGAGTCTCTGACTTATCCAAAACAACTGCAGCGAGTGCCAGAGATTGCCTGTAATCATCATGAGCATATGGATGGAACGGGTTACCCACGCGGATTGACTGCCGAAGAGTTATCATCTCGTGCTCGTATCATGTGTATTGCAGATATTTTTGAGGCGTTAACATCGCCGGACCGACCATACAAAAAAGGTATGCTGCTCTCTCAGGCCATGACTATTCTTGGCCGCATGGTAGAAGACAATCACCTTGATGCCGATCTTTTCCAACTCTTTGTAGAAAGTGGAACATACCTTAAGTATGCCAAATCACATATGGCAGAGCGCCAGATAGACGATTTTGATGCCTCGGTACTGCCTGGTTTGAAACAAATAGCGTAATTATTTGTTGGCGTGACTGAAAACACCCTCCCAGTCATCTGCTGGAGGATAGATGCGAAATGCCTCTATCCTAGCCAGATATGTTGAAGCCATACTATCTTCAGGATCCCAATCCAGGTAGGCATTAAAACATTCTTCAGCCTTGTCCCAATCACGATGTTGATAAAACTCCACGCCGTCTGTGAAAGTCTCAACCGCAGCCTTTGCAGCGTCAGTGCATTCCTGTTTCAGACCCAATGGCTGCATGATTAACACAGGCTCAGTCCGGCCCTTTACTTGCACTTTATCAAGTAACCTGTATTGGTACTCAGGCACCTCAGAAGCTATCTCTCCGCTCACCAACAACGGACAGCCGTAAAATTTGGTCAAGCCCTCAAGACGAGAGGCGAGGTTAACCGAGTCCCCCAATACCGTATAAGCCATGCGGAAACTAGACCCCATGTTACCGACATTCATTGGTCCGGCATTTATGCCCATACCTACCGCAACTTCTGGTAAACCCTCCCCCGTAAGTTGCTGATTAAGCACTGGCAATTCCTGAAGCATTTTTAGAGCGGCTTGCAATGAGTGACGAGCGTGATTGTCATCCTTCAGGGGGGCGCCCCAAAATGCCATCACAGCATCGCCAATATACTTATCAACTGTGCCACGATGATCATGAATCACTCGGGTCATACCCGTCAGATATATATTCATTAGTCGTGTAAGTTGTTGGGGGCTTAATTGTTCAGATAAATTCGTAAACCCCCTGATATCTGAGAAGAATACACTCATATACCGGTTTTCACCGGTCAACTGAACTGAAGCCCCCTGCCTGTTAAGTTCATCAACTACTTCTGGGGGAATATACTGACCAAACTGACTGGCAAGCAGGTTACGATTACGAGTTTCAAAAAAGTAACCCGTACTTTGCTGAAACAGATACAGAAATACGACCAGAAACAAGGTATAGCCTAGAGGGATAACCCATAACATTTCCTTCCAGGCATACAAATTAAGTACAACCAGAGTAACGATCCAGCCAAGAGTAATTAATGTTGAAGTTATTGCAGAGACCCTGGGCATTATTATCGAAAGTAATATTCCACTTATTATAAGCTGAACAAGTTCAACACCCAGTGTGTAATCAGGTTGATGGTGGATTTTTTCATCTAACAAGCCAGAAAGAATATTGGCATGAACCTCAACCCCTGAATAACGATTACTCATAGGGGTGACTCGAAGATCAAGTAATCCTGCTGCACTGGTTCCTACTAAGACTATAGTTCCTTCAAGTTGACTGATATCAGCCTTACCACGGATAACATCGGTTGCTGAGATATACGGAAAGCTGCCCTGAGGCCCTCGGTAAGGGACAAGAACCGCACCATACTCATCAACTGGTATTTTTACCCCTGCTGCATCCAGCGCAACCAAAGCTTTTTTATCCCCGGTGGTATCTTCCTCAATAATAGGGGTGACCGATTCCTCACCAAATAAGGCCAACAACATAGAAAGTGCCAAAGAAGGATAATAACGTTCGTCATAACGCTGAATAACAGGCACCCGACGGTAAACGCCATCAGAATCAACCATTGGGTTATCAAAAAAACCATTCCAGACAGTGGAGCTTTGAAGTTGATTCAAGCTCGAAATAAATCCAGTCGCTTCAGGTAATGGCAAGCCATCCAGTACTGGGTCACGTCCAATCACCGGATTACCTGGATCGCCAATTTTCAACTGCTTTGAGCTTCTATCAAACAGATAACCTAATACGACCGGCCGGTCAGCAAGCGCTTTTGAAAAGATTTGATCGGAATCTAATTTTTGCAGTACTTTACTTAACTCATGCGTTTCAGTGTAATGGGTTAGTAATTCTTGCAAAGTTTCCAAATCAATACTTTGATCAGATTCTGAAAAAACCATATCAAAGCCAACAATAGCAACCCCGTAGGTATCAAAAAGCTGATCCAGCATCAGAGCCAGTTTGGCTCTATTCCAGGGCCATCGCCCTTCAGCTGCTAGACTCTTTTCATCAACATCAATAATGACAATTCTGGGATCTTTATCTTGTGTTAAAAACTGGCGCAGGCGCAGATCATATAAGTCATATTCAAAGCGCTGGAGTAAATCAGGCCTGTCCCCTTGCAGCACAGGCACAATCATGATCATTGTTAGTAACAGACCTAAAACAGATCGGATTGAACGCTGATTCATTCTATTCTGCCGTTACCCTACGAAGCTGTTCAAAATCGATATCTCCTTTTAAAACTTTATAGATACCATCCTGTAATAAAGACCGCATACCATCCTTTTCAGCCTGTTCACGAATGTCGCCAACGGTTGCCCCCTGATAGATTTTCTCTCTCATTTCAGGCGTGGAAACAAGTAATTCATGTATACCTGTACGTCCTCTGTAACCGGTATGGTTGCACTCTTCACACCCTTCCGACTTATAAAGTTTCACTTTTTCACCCAGTTCAAGTTCCTCCGCTCTCTCTCCATAACGGCGCTTGAGATAAGTGATCTCATCTCCAGAAGCCTGATATGACTTTCTGCAACTCGGACACAGTGTTCGTACCAGTCTCTGTGCCAGAACACCCAGCAATGCATCTGAAAAGCTGATAGGGTCGATACCCAAATCAAGCAAGCGAGTTACGGTTTCAGGGGCAGAATTTGTATGCAACGTTGATAGCACCAAATGCCCGGTCAGAGAGGCTTCGACAGCTGCATGCGCCGTTTCCTGATCCCTCATTTCTCCGATTAAAATAATGTCCGGGTCAGCTCGAAGAAAAGCCCTAAGAGCAGCCGCGAATGTAAAACCTGTTTTTGGATGTATCTGAACTTGCTGTAAGCCGGGCTGAGTAATTTCAACCGGATCTTCAGCGGTCCAAATTTTTCGTTCCGGGGTATTCAGGGTAGCTAAGAGTGCATGCAGCGTTGTCGTTTTGCCTGAACCTGTAGGCCCCACTACCAATAATATACCGTGAGGATGCCCGAGCAGCTCTTCTAAACCTTTCTGGTTAAGAGCGGAGAAATTGAGCTGATCGAATGGTACCGGCTCACCACTTTGCAGCAACCTCATCACTACACCCTCACCATTTACTGTGGGGATTGTAGCTACACGTACTTCCAGAGGATTACCCTGCAACCTAACCGCGAATTTACCGTCCTGCGGTAACCTTTTTTCCGCGATATCAAGGCGGGACATGATCTTTATCCGGGATACCGTTGCTTTCGCATGACTGGCAGGGATCTGGATGATTTCCTGGCACACGCCATCAATACGCATTCTGACACTTGCTGGCGTCTTACCTTTGCCTTGTTCAATATGGATATCAGATGCTCGTAAGCGCTTAGCATCAAGTAAAACCCGGTTAACAAGCTTCACAACAGTGGAGTCTTCATCTGATACTTCTTCAAATTCAGAAGCACCCTCATCGAGCTCCATTGCCTCCCCACCTTCAAGTTCATCCAGCAAAGAATCTAGATTCGCACCATCGGACTTAACCCCTGAAGAAAATCCAAGATACTGGTGAATATCATCCAGTAAACCAACGCATATCTGTGATTCTCGATGCCCTACCACACTCTTTATTTCTATTAATTTCTTTGTATCGTTCGGATCATTAAGAACTATTAATACTGATTCACTGTTATGTTCTGATAGCAGTACTAAATTATTATTACTCAGATAAGCTTTGTTAACATTTTCACAGAGGGGATGGAGGAAGTATTTTTCTGGATTGTAGCCAATAAAAGGGACTTGGTAAAAAGTCTCTAAAGACTGGCCAATCTGAGAACTTGACAGTCTGGCGTGATCTTTCAATAAACGTGTCAGAGGGGTTCTTGTATCGGCTTTATCAGCTAACTTTTTAAACTCTTTTTTATCGATCAGACCCTGCTCAATCAAGTAATCATAAGGGCCTTCGGTACATCCGAAATCATAACGAAACTTTTGTCCAAGAAGTTCAGCAAACTGTTTTCCTCTCTTAAGGTCTACCGCTGAAAACTCTTTACCATCGTCGCGATTAATGATCTGTATAACCCCGAGGAGTACATCTTTATACAAGATCGGCAACACCAACATAGACTTGCTGGTAAAGTCTATTTGCTTCTCAAAACTATTATTAAAGCGCAGTGCAGGGTTTATTCTCTGGAGTTCCTCTTCATCATCCACATCACTAATGATGATAGCTTCTTTACTCAACGCAACGTAACCTGCAATCGAAGAAGCCGTAATAGGGACCCTGATTTCTGTCAAATCATCCCCAGTTTTAAATCTGGAAACAATGTCCTTGCTCAAGCGATTACGTTGATATACCGTGATCCGCTGTGCATTAAATAAAGTAAGAAGTGTTTTCTCGACCAGAGGATAAGCTTCTTCAAAACTTTTGGCCTGATGAATCCTGCTTAGGACCTTGGTTAAGCGTGAATAAAACTGCTGATTATCCTTCTCAATCGCTTTTGTCATGCCCCACTACCATAATATACTTATAATTGTTTTTTTTGATTCTAGTTAGCCACACCAGAGGTGGGAAGTGAAAATAGAAATTCTTGGTTGCAGTGGTGGTATCGGCCACGGACTTAAAACAACCACTTTCCTTGTTGACGATTCTCTGCTTCTCGATGCAGGCACAGGTATCGAACTCCTGAAAATGGACCAGATGCTGGCCATCCGTGACGTTGTCATTACACACGCACATATCGACCATATCATCGGCTTACCATTGATGCTAGCGACGATTTATGATCAACACGAAGAAACGATTAATGTCTATGCACTTCCCGATGTTATTGAAGCTTTAGAGTCTCATATTTTCAACTGGACGATCTGGCCAGACTACACAAAGTTACCTGAAAACAAACCTATCGTTTCATTACATAAAATCAATGTCGGAGAAAAGTTAACCTTACAGGGAAAATCTATTGAGGCACTTCCTGCTGAGCATCCAACCCCAACAATTGGTTACTTCATATCTAAAGGTAAGAGTTCATTTGCTTTCACAGGCGACACCGGCATTAATGATCAGTTATGGCCTATTCTGAACCAGCGTAAGCCTGACACATTAATTATCGATGTTTCATTTACTGATGAAGTGGATGAGCTTGCCAAACTGAGTGGACACCTTACACCCTCTCACTTATCAGCTCAGTTGAAAAAATTTTCACACCCCGCAAGAGTACTCATTACCCACTTAAAACCGGGTTTTGAAGATACGATTATGCAACAGTGTCGCAATCTGTTACCTGACTGGCAGATAGACAGGTTACATCATGATGATTTGATAACAATCTAATTAAAACCAGAACTCTAGTCAGTGACCGTCCCTTCATTTTCAAGCAGAGCTGTCCCACCAACCGTCACAGTGGTAATCACAGTAGTTTCCCCAGACATACTATCCTCACCCAGAATATTGCCTTCAGCATTGAAAGAAGTCATCGCCCCTTGAGCAGTACCACCAACAAAATCAATTGTCATTTGCCCTTCCATCTGAGTACCATTTAAACATTCCCCACCGGAACAACTTCCTGTTATTTTGAGTTCACCACCATTGAGAATATTGGAAAGACTTACGCCCGACGTTAGCTCTTTCAGTGTATAAGAACGGTTGTTAGCAGTTGCATCTTTTACGCTGGCTTCAATCATCGCTTCTCTGATAGTTTGAGAGTCCCAGTCAACAATAAAATAGGTTCCTTCACGAACAATTGTTCTGTTAGGGATTGGGTATGCATCATCGTCTTCGATTCTAGAGGAAAACTGTGTGAGCGTACCCGTTTGACCTGTTTCTATCTCAGGTGCGGTATATTGATTACTGGATAAGCCATACAAAAAACTACCGGATTTATTCGCTAAAACATCACTGTCTGTCAACGAATCACTGTAGATATAGTGAAATGTGCCTTTCTCATTTTGCTCAGCGCCATTATCAATCACTATAAAATCACCGTTCCACCGCCCCCAAGTGATATTGGCTCCCCCCAGAGTTGTATTCTCAAGTTGGACTGGGTTTGAATTTTCACTCGAAAAGGTACAAGGGTCACAGTCATCTGTATCGGTTGGGTTAGGGTCCACGTAATAGATTCCAGTCAACTCGTCACCGGCACCTGCAGTAGAATCCACTGTAAACTCAGTGGTGCCATTTCCATATAGTGAACCACCACTAGCCTCAAACAGCGCATCGATTCCTACTGATGTGTAGCTCACCGCCGCAGCCGCTCCCACTGGAGCAGCCGTACCATCACCGGTTGGATTGGGTGAATTAACAGGTGCACCTCCATCAGTACCCGGATCAGTGGCCGGGTCTGTTCCTGGATCAGTGGTTGGATCTGTACCCGGATCAGTGGTCGGGTCTGTGCCGGGATCAGTGGTTGGGTCTGTACCCGGATCAGTGGTTGGATCTGTACCCGGATCAGTGGTTGGATCTGTACCCGGATCAGTGGTTGGATCTGTACCCGGATCAGTGGTTGGGTCTGTACCCGGATCAGTGGTTGGATCTGAATTATCAGGTCCACCGTCAACAACATCCGTAGAATTGAAACGCTGCTGCTGATTTGGATTTGTTACCGGGCCAGTATTGCCATCGTTCGGCGTCACATCCTGTGGAGCATCTCCACTATCAGTTCCTTCATCACTGGAAGTATCATCTTCTTCACCTGATTCAGATCCTCCTCCAGAAGAGCCTTCACCTGATCCCGAAGAAGCCGGCGTTCTGAAGACCTGTATAGGCCCTCCAGCGCGACTCAATGCAAACGAACGACCCGCAAGAATATCCTTATCATCCTGATCACTTTTTACATTGATCGCGCCATCATTTACCTGCCCGGTAACCTGATCATTACTAACATTCACCTCAAAATCAGTGCCTCGGATACCAATAGTGGCTACTACAGCTTCCAGCTTGTAGTCTTCCCTGTCTACCTTACCAATATTGCCAGAAATGGTTCGCATCCCACCTTTCAATAGCTTATAAAGCGCTTTGCCATCCTTAGGTTTATCCTCAGAAAATTGATACTCAGCAATTTTAAAATCAGTACCTGGCTTCAAGGCCAATCGGGAACCATCAGTAAAACGAATTTGTAACCGCCCTTTCTCACCCGTTTTCAATAGGTCATCTGCAAAAACTTCCGAGTTCCGCTTCAGAGTACGTTCGGTATCTCCTGTAGAAACGGCCACATTTTTCCCCAGACTGAGAATAACTTTTCCTACAGGTTCTGTTGTCGCATTTACTGATAAAGAGATTAACAGTAGTAAACAACCGGCTAGTATCGATTTCATCAGTTTACTCCTTACTGAAAGCTATAACGCAGACCTAACTGCACCTGCTGACGGTTGTATTCATAAAGTTCTATATTTGAGTCCACATCGGCATAGCGATAACTTCCGAGAAGTGTCCACGATTGCGCAAATTGCCACTCAGCACTTAAGGACGCCGATAAATAATCATCCTTCCTGGCAATCCCATATATCCAGTCATTGCCTTCGAAATCGCTGGCCTGATAGGTCAAAGATCCTGTCATAAGTAGACTGCTTAATGGTTTAACCTGTACCCCTAAATTGCCACCGTAAATATCTCTATCCACTTCGGCATTCGAAAGCACACCATGTTCATCCGGGCTCTCAGAGCCAACAAAAACACTCAAGAAATATAGTGGCTGCCAGTTGCCAGAGGCACCATACAAATATGTTATGCCCAAGCTGCTAAGCTTTGAATCTTTCCATGTATTGGTTTCATATGTCAGTTTATTAAGCGCTGCATAAGCTTTTACAACAGACTGCTTGCTTAATTGCCTGCTCCACGCAGCACGAACACCAGCAAGGTTCCTATACTGATCATTATCTATACGGTATTTCTGAGCATTTGCAGAAACTGAAAAATAACCTTTTCCAGTCAACCATAAATGCCCAGCTGAAAGAGCAAAATTGTCAAAGTTTTGCTGGTCTTCAGAAGCATAAAAACGACTGTTTGCATTCAAGTCTACAAACAACTCACGGTCTTTCTGATAACGGTGACGAACTTTGCCGTAATAGCGAAATTGAGAATAGTTGTCACTTTGTTCAAGAGCATCTTGACTTAATGTCACCACGGTAAGCTGATCATCAGGAGCACTGTTAATGTTACTGTCATGCCCAACATTCAATTCAATAAAACTTTTATAAATAGTTTGTGCAACTGTTGTCTTTTCGTCTATTAGCGCCAGAAAATAATTAATACGCTGCTGCACTTTGGCTGGAGGATTTGTTGCTAAGACACTCTGAAAGAGCAATTTAGATCTTTCATGCTGCCCCATCAGATAGTAGCCACGCGCTAATTCTAGTTGCGCTTGGTAATTATTTGGATCAACCAGCAAAATGCGTTCAAGCGCGAACATCCCTTCACTGTAATTACCCGTCTCGATCGCTGCTACCGCATAATGTAGATCAAACTCAGGTATGCCTTCATATTCATCGATCATTTGATTGGCAAGAGCATACGCATCTGCAAATTTTTGTTGCTGTACCAGTTCGTTAAGCTGCTTTACTTCTGCTTTAACCGGCAAAGTAATAAACAGTAATAACGCAACGATTTGTGATAACTTTTTTAACAACATTGAGAATCCTGCTCATAATTCCGGTTGAAAACTTCAAACTAGCAGTCTAGCTGCGATTCATCCATCCTAAAATATCATCTTCGTTATTTTTAATACTGACAAAAACTGATGAAATAAGATGTGATGCGTATCACTCTGAATAAAAAATCAATTTATAAAGGAATGCTGTTTCAGGTTTTGCAGCTCATCCCTGTATCTAGCAGCCAGTTCAAATTCCAGATTTTTAGCGGCTTCATACATTTTATCTTCAATTTTAGTCATAGCTTTCGACAGCTCCTTAGGAGACATAGTAGCGGGTTCCACCTGGTACTCTCCAGCCTGCTCAGCCACTTTCTTGGCTGTGCGACTGGCTTTTCTCCCAGGTATAGTAGTTGCCCCCTCCATAATATCGGCCACGGACTTAGTAATACCTTTAGGTTGAATACCATGCTCTTCATTAAAGGCTATCTGTTTATTTCTACGTCGCTCCGTTTCATCCATCGCTCTCTGCATCGAGCCTGTAATACGGTCAGCATAGAGAATAGCTTTACCATTAACGTTACGAGCAGCTCGACCTATTGTTTGAATCATAGAGGTCTCTGACCGCAGAAATCCTTCTTTATCTGCATCAAGGATAGCCACAAGTGAGACTTCTGGCATATCAATACCTTCGCGAAGCAGGTTAATACCCACTAACACGTCAAATTCGCCAATACGCAGATCCCGGATAATCTCTACCCGTTCCACGGTATCTATATCTGAATGCAGATAGCGCACACGGACACCGTGCTCATCCAGATAATCAGTCAAATCTTCAGCCATTCGCTTGGTAAGTACCGTAACAACGACCCGTTCCTGCTTGGCAGCGGTCTTATTAATCTCTGATAGTAAATCATCTACCTGAGTTGTTGCTGGACGCACCTCAACTATCGGATCAATCAATCCAGTTGGACGAACCACCTGTTCAACGACCTGCTGTTGATTGGCAGCCTCATATTTACTCGGTGTCGCTGAAACAAAAATCATTTGAGGGGATTCGTGTTCCCACTCTTCAAATTTCATAGGCCGGTTATCAAGCGCGGAAGGCAAACGAAAACCATATTCCACCAACGTTTCTTTTCGGGACCGGTCCCCCTTATACATGGCACCGATTTGAGGAACGGTTACATGGGATTCATCTATCACTAACAATGCATTATCTGGAAGGTAATCAAATAAGGTAGGGGGCGCAGCACCCGGATTGCGACCAGAAAGATATCTTGAGTAGTTTTCTATACCTGAGCAATAACCTAACTCCATGATCATTTCCATGTCATACAGAGTCCTTTGTTCCAGCCGCTGAGCCTCTACAAGCTTATTATTGTCACGTAACTGTTTAAGCCGCTCCCTGAGCTCATCCTTGATTTTATCCACGGCTGCCAGAAGAGTCTCTCTGGGAGTTACATAGTGTGTTTTCGGGTAGATCGTCGCTCTGGGTACTCGACGAAGTACCTCACCAGTCAAAGGGTCGAAATAACTGATCTCTTCAATTTCTTCATCAAAGAGTTCAATCCGAATCGCATCCTTTTCTGATTCAGCTGGAAAAATGTCAATCACATCGCCGCGTACCCTGTAAGTACCTCGATGCAGCTCAACATCATTTCGAGTATATTGCAGCTCCGCCAGGCGTCGTAAGATAGCTCTCTGGTCAATCAGATCTCCACGATCCATATGCAGCATCATACCCAAATAGGATTTGGGATCACCCAAACCATAAATAGCGGATACCGTTGCAACAATAATTGCGTCTTCTCGCTCAAGTAAAGCTTTGGTAGCAGACAGACGCATCTGCTCTATGTGGTCGTTTATTGACGCATCTTTCTCAATGAATGTATCCGATGAAGGCACATAGGCTTCGGGCTGATAGTAATCATAATAAGAGACAAAATACTCAACTGAGTTATCCGGGAAAAACTCTTTAAACTCCCCGTACAACTGTGCAGCCAACGTTTTGTTGTGAGCCATGATAATTGTGGGCCGCTGCACTTGTGCAATGACATTAGCCACGGTGAATGTTTTACCCGAACCAGTCACGCCGAGCAGCGTTTGTGAGGCTAATCCGGAATCAATTCCATCAACAAGTTGAGTAATTGCTGTGGGCTGATCCCCGGCAGGTTCAAAACTGGAGTGAACTTTAAAACGTTCTTTCATGACCTAAACTTTGACTACCCAATAAGTAAACAAGGGATTATATCCCGGCTGGCATTTTTTATTTAGCCAAACCAGATTCCTGTTAATTTTACAGGCACCGAGTTTACTAAAAGAAATTTTTGAGCAATATATTGATCAAAAGCGGTGTTTTTGTCCGTTTCAGGATTCATGAGACGAATTCTTTGCTGTATTATTAGCTGGTTTTCTATGTAGCTGGACTACAAAAAAATACCAGAGACTGAATTTACTAAATGTCGGTATCTTTCTATTAGATATTTTTATTGAGGAACTTAGGCTTGAACGTTCAACTTTCAGACCGCGTCAACAACATCAAACCTTCTCCAACGCTGGCGGTTACAAACCGCGCGGCTGAACTGCGCGCGGCAGGTAAGAACATTATTGGCCTGGGTGCTGGCGAGCCCGATTTTGATACTCCAGACCACATCAAGCAGGCTGCCATCCAGGCGCTTAACGAAGGTTTCACCAAATACACTGCTGTCGATGGAACACCGGCATTAAAAACAGCCATTATTAATAAATTCAAAAACGATAATGCTCTGGAATACGCGCCGAATCAGATTCTCGTGTCCTGTGGCGGTAAGCAGAGCTTCTTTAATCTGTCTCTGGCTCTGCTCAATGAAGGCGACGAAGTCGTTATTCCGGCGCCTTACTGGGTTTCTTATCCAGATATGGTCAAAATGGCCGATGCAACCCCTGTGATTGTTTCTACATCACAGGAACAGCGTTTTAAAATGACAGCAGAGCAGCTGGAAGCCGCAATTACTGAGAAAACCCGTTTAGTGGTGCTCAACAGCCCTTCCAACCCAACCGGTGTGGCATACACTCTTGATGAACTGAAAGCTCTGACTGAAGTACTCCTGAAACATCCACAGGTGATGGTCGCAACTGACGATATGTATGAACATATCCGCTTTAACGATGCGCCTTTTGTGAACATCCTGAATGCTTGCCCAGAACTTTACGAACGTACCATCGTTTTGAATGGGGTTTCCAAAGCTTACTCAATGACAGGATGGCGAATTGGTTATGCGGCGGGGCCTGCTAAACTGATCGGCGCAATGAAAAAAATTCAGTCACAGAGCACCTCGAATCCCACTTCGATTGCTCAGGTAGCCGCTCAAGCAGCACTGGAAAGTTCTCAGGACTGTGTAGCCGAAATGGTAACAGCCTTTAAAGAACGTCATCAGTATGTGATTGAAACGCTGAACAGCATCAAAGGCGTTAGCTGCATTCCTGCTGACGGCACTTTCTATGCTTTCCCTAGCTTTCAGGAAGCCATCAATAACGATGATCGTTTCAATGACGATATTGAATTAGCGGAATTCCTACTCAACGAAGCAGGCGTTGCCTTAGTACCTGGATCTGCATTTGGTGCGCCAGGCAATATGCGTCTTTCTTTTGCGACCAGTCTCGACATTCTGGAAGATGCTCTAAACCGCATCCGCACTGCGCTGGAAGGCTAATAGATAGATATATAATAAAACCGAGCCTATGTGCTCGGTTTTTTTTGGAACTTATAAATTTTCAGCACTTCAAAGTATTTTAAAAGGAAGGAAAACATGCTGAATAGAATAACTGATCTGAGTCGATGCCGTTGCTACTGGTTAGCACTGATCCTTTTAGGCATCACTATGGAATCTGTCGCACTTTTTTATCAGTACCAGCTGGACTACGGCCCTTGCGTGCTATGCATCCATGTAAGAATCTGGGTGATGGCAATGATAATGATCGCTATAGTCGGTTTTTTATGCCGCCACTCTCCAGTAATCAGGAACATTACTCACTTTGGCGTTTTAATTTCCGCAATAGGTCTGTTTGAAAGGTCCTGGAAAACTCTCGGTGTTGAGCGAGGCTGGATAATTGAAGAATGCTCAATGGATTCAGGGTTGCCGTCCTGGTTTGCATTAGATCAGTGGTTCCCACATATGTTCGAACCCTGGGAACCTTGCGGTTATACCCCTGAACTTTTATTCGGCATCACTATGGCGGAAGGCTTAATTCTGCTGTCCGCAGCACTTACCGTTTCAGCTTTAGTCCTTTTTATCGCGAGCTTCCGTAGGTAAAAATAAGAATACCTGACGTAAAATTCAGACATAAAAAAGCCCGCTAAAAAGCGGGCCAAAAACAGGATATTACTAAAACTGTTTAAACTTAATGGCTAAACGCTTTCCCAAAGCGCTCACGGAATGAAAAGCAGAGAATTTCCACCACAACATTCTTGAGTGAGGTCATCATAGACTTAACATAGTCAGCACGCATAATTGCAGCCTGCTCAACATAATAAGCTGTATCAACTTCACCTGTAGCTGTTGTACGAAAGGAAAGATCCTGTTCTACATTCATGACTTTCACCAATTAAATTCAACAAAATAACAAAACAAAAATAAGCCCCGCCTCTCAATCAAAATAGTCCGGCTTTCAGAAAGCTGATAAAAACTCAATAATCTCATTGGGTTTCGCAAATTCGGAACGTTTGTTGATTAACGTTGGAAGCTATACTAAAGTCGAAACCAATAAAGAACAAACGACTGTTTTTCACCCGAATGATGAATTTTATTCATCTATTTTTTTTGGAGATTCATATCCGTCGATTACCGCCACTCAATGCTTTAAGAAGCTTTGAAGCAGCTGCCCGATTGGGAAGCTTCAATAAAGCAGCTGAAGAGTTGTTTGTTACCCCTTCAGCCATCAGTCATCAGGTAAAAGCTCTTGAAGACTTTCTCGGTCTTGAGCTGTTCCAACGCGTTAAGCGCCGGGTAAAGCTGACGCCTCCCGGTGAACGCTATCTCATATCAATTCAGTCGGCACTGGATGATATTGATGACGCTACCAGGAAGTTGCAATCGGTCCCAAATACAGGGGCAGTAAACCTAAGCGTCGCACCTGCTTTCTTAACCCGTTGGCTGGTACCCCACATGACCAGATTTCAGGTTCAGCACCCTGATGTTGAACTGCGGTTAACGGCATCATTAAAGCAAATTGACCTTCGTTACAGTGATATGGACATGGCTATTTTCTTTGGTGAAGGAACATGGGAAGGAGTGACATCTCATCTGTTACGAGAGGTTACCATTGTCCCCTTATGTAGCCCTGCCTTGATAGCAAAGAGCGGTAAAATTTCAGCACCTGAAGATCTTTTGCAGCACACCCTGATTAACGTATCAAAACGTGACCATGAATGGCCGGAACTACTTCGGGTTGCTGGTGTAAAAGACACAACCCCTAAAAAAAGCATGACATTTTCCAGTACGTCTTTAGCATTAGGTGCTGCAATGGAAGGCTTAGGAATTGTACTCGGTGATAAACATCTGGCCGAGCGAGAACTAAAGTATGGACAACTCATACTACCCTACGATGTTTCTCTGGAAACCAACAAATCATTTTACCTGGCCTATGAAACAGACCGTCCGCTTTCCACCAGCATGCAGTTTTTCCGAGACTGGATTCTGGATGAGATGCAACAGGAAATACCTGATAATCAGGACAATTAGGCAAGAATCAAACAGTTTGTTGCAAATCTTTACATAATTCTGCGTTGTTCAGAATTACAGGAGCTTTACAATAGCTGCACTTACTGGATAAAGAGAATCAAACCATGCACTTGATGAAGCAAGTTATCTTCATATCACTTATGACTGGTTTAACATGGATGCCGACATCTGTTGCAGCTCAGGGATTACCTGCTGAAGTAATTACTGTCACAACAAAGCTTTTGGATAAAACTGTTTCAGCCGTAGGCACTCTTCGCGCTAATGAATCTATCATGCTTCGCCCGGAACAGAGTGGCCGTATTGAAGAGATTCTTTTTTCTGAAGGGGAACAAGCCACAAAGGGCAGCCCTCTTTTTAAACTGGATAACTCAATTTATCTCGCCGAGTTTCGGGCAGCTCAAGCACGAGTGCAACTTAGCAAGACTGACTACGAGCGGGCACAAAGTCTGCTAAAAAAACGGGTTGGCTCTGCTCAGGAACGTGATAGCACACTTGCCCAACTGCGAGTTGACCAGGCTCAGGAAGCTCTGGCCAAAACCCGTCTGGATAAAATGATTCTTAAAGCCCCCTTTACTGGCTATACCGGCTTACGCCTGGTCAGCCCGGGTGACTATGTCGAAGAGGGCCAGAATCTGGTCGAGTTGACCGACCTCAGTTCCATGAAACTCAACTTCCGTGTGCCAGAGCTCTATCTTTCTATCCTTCAGCCGGGTCGTGAACTGTCTGTACATATTGACGCTTTGCCTGGAGAGTCAGTGAAAGGCAAAGTGTATGCGGTTGCACCCGGTTCTGATCAGAATGCCCACAATATTGAAGTGCTGGCTACCCTGCCGAACCCTAACGGTCTGTTGAGACCGGGGCTTTTTGCCCAAGTGGCATTACTGGTTGAACAGAAACAAACCGTTGTAATTCCAGAACAAGCAATCATCCCCCAGGATGGTAGTTTTATGGTGATGAAAATTGGTGAAGAGCACAAAGTAGAAATTGTCCCTGTTCAACTGGGCCAACGTCGACCCGGCGTAGTTCAGATTACTGAGGGGTTAAATGAAGGTGACATCATTGTCGTTTCCGGCCAGATCAAACTTCACCCTGGCATGCCTGTCACACCAATCTTTATTGATGGTAGTCAGCAACAATCAGATCAGCAGGGGTAACGGAGATGGTCCTTTCTGATCTGAGCATCAAACGCCCTGTACTAGCAATGGTCATGAGTTTTCTGGTATTGCTCATTGGCCTGCTGGCTTATGAACGCCTGAGTGTTCGTGAATACCCGAAAATCGACCTTCCTGTCGTAACAGTTGAAACCAAATACCCTGGTGCCAGCGCTTCTATCATAGAGACGCAGGTCACCCAGATTATTGAAGATTCTCTCTCAGGTATAGAGGGAATCGATTTTATGAATTCCATCAGCCGTTCAGAGAGTTCCCAGATCACCATTACTTTTAATATCAACCGTGATCCTGATAATGCTGCAGCGGATGTTCGCGACCGTGTCAGCAGAATAATTGGCAACTTACCGGATGATATTGACGCCCCTGTGGTAGCTAAAACTGAGGCGGATGCACAACCGATTATCTGGCTCGCATTTAACTCTGATCGCCATAACATCATGGAAGTATCGGAGGTCGCTGACCAGCAGGTTAAAGACCAGCTCCAGACTGTCAGCGGTGTTGCTAATGTCAGGATTTTTGGAGAGCGTAAATATTCCATGCGAATCTGGCTCGATCCTATACGTATGGCAGCCTATAAAGTAATTCCGCAGGATATCGAAACCACCCTCAGAAATCAGAATGTTGAGATTCCTGCGGGTCGTATTGAGAGTAAAGAGCGTGAATTTTCACTGCTAACTAAAACCGATGTAAATGACATTGAAGCCTTCAAACGCCTGATCATTCGTAATGAAAATGGCTACCCAGTACGCATTCAGGATGTTGCCCGGGTAGAAATTGCTCCCGAAAGTATTCGCCGAATCACTCGCTATAAGGGAGAAAGTGCTGTAGCTCTGGGTGTGGTAAAACAATCCACTGCAAATCCACTGGATGTATCAGAAGGTGTTTATGCCGCCTTAGAAAAAGTTCGCCCTACTCTGCCGGAAGGTATGCTGGTCGAGGTTGCATACGACTCTTCAATCTTTATTGATGAATCAATTAAATCGGTATATCGCACTTTGATTCAGGCCGGCGTGCTGGTTGTGCTGGTACTTTTTTTCTTCCTGCGTAACGTCAGAGCCACATTGATTCCAGTCGTTACCATTCCTCTCTCACTGATTGGCGCATTTGCGATGATGTATTGGATGGATTTCAGCATCAATACTCTGACACTTCTGGCACTGGTACTCGCCATCGGACTCGTCGTTGACGATGCCATAGTGATGTTGGAAAACATCTACAGGCATGTTGAAGCAGGCCTGGATCCAGTTCAGGCTGCATTTAAAGGTTCAAAAGAGATCGGTTTTGCGGTCATCGCAACAACCGTTGTGCTGGTTGCAGTGTTTATTCCAGTTTCTTATGCCGAGGGACGAACAGGTAAGCTCTTTACTGAGTTTGCCCTGACGCTCGCAGGTGCCGTTGTCGTTTCTACATTTGTAGCTCTGACTCTGTCGCCGATGATGAGCTCCAGATTACTAAAACATGAGACCCGACATTCTGCGATTTTTAACCTGATAGAGGCTTTTCTTCACGGCCTGACCAGCGGTTATCAAAGGCTTCTAAATAAACTATTAAGCTCACGACTGTTGGCCGTGGTTATTATGGTGTCCAGTTTTGCCGGTGCGTTTTTCTATTACAACCAGTTACCGCAGGAATTAGCGCCTACAGAGGACCGAGGCACCATTATCAATTTTGCTCTGGCACCGGATGGTTCATCAGTGCATTACATTGATCGCTATACCCGTCAAATAGAAAGCATTATCAGCCAGACACCGGAAACAGATCGTTATTTTGCGGTTATCGGTTTTCCTTCTGAAACCAACTCACTGGTTTTTCAGGGCTTAGACAGCTGGGAAGATAGGGACAGAAAACAGCAGGATATCGCGCAGGAGCAGACGCCAAAACTGTTCGGTGGTATTCCGGGAATTATGAGTTTCTCTCTTAACCGCCCCTCATTAGGACAGAGTTTTATATCACGTCCGGTCGAGTTTATCGTCAAATACAACGGTACCTATGCCGACTTAAAAATCATTGCCGATAAGCTGATGGCTAAGATTCTGGCAAACAAGGGGTTCGCACAACCAGACTCAGATTTAAAGCTTAATAAACCGGAACTACAGATCGATGTTAACCGTGACATGCTTTCCGATGTGGAAGTCAATGTTACAGAGTTGGGTCGCACCATCGAAACCTATATGTCCGGTCGTGAAGTCACGCGCTTCAAGCGACTGGGTGAGCAATACGAAGTTATTGTTAAGGTTGCGGACCAGCAGCGTCGAGATCCTAGTGATTTGACTGACCTCTACATACGTAATGCAACAGGTGAGATGATCCAGTTAAGCAACCTTGTAACCGTAAGGGAAACAGTTGCTCCTCGTGAGTTGAACCATTTTGACAAGGTTAAAGCGGTAAAATTCCAGACCCAACTTTCACCGGAATACAGTTTAGGTGAAGCACTGACCTTCCTTGAAACCAATTTGGAGGAGATTGCTCCACAAGCCACATTTGATTACACCGGCCCATCTCGTGAATTCAAGAGTTCAAGCAGCAGTATGCAGATCACTTTTGCTCTGGCATTGGTCGTAGTCTTTCTAGTGCTGGCGGCACAGTTTGAAAGTTTTAAAAACCCTCTGATTATCATGCTATCTGTTCCTCCTGCACTCTTTGGTGCCTTACTCGCACTTCACTACAGTGGGGGCTCATTAAGTGTATACAGTCAGATAGGGTTGATAACGTTAGTGGGACTGGTTACAAAACACGGTATTTTAATTGTTGAGTTTGCCAATCAGCTTCAGGATCAGGGGCGTGATTTACGCAGTTCGATATTAGAAGCAGCAGCCTTAAGATTACGACCTATACTGATGACCACAGGCGCTACTGTCCTAGGGGCAGTACCACTGGCAATGGCATTCGGGGCAGGAGCAGAATCTCGTCACCAGATCGGCTGGGTGATTGTCGGGGGTATGACATTTGGTACATTCCTGACCCTTTTTGTAATCCCGACCGTATACAGTTATCTTGGCAAGCGCACATTTAAGGAAGTACAACCTGAACAGGTTTAAGGATGCAACGACAATGAAAGCAAAAAAACTACTCTCTATCTCATTCCTTGGGCTTACCTTAAGTGCATCCGCACAGGCTGGCGAACTGGCAGATATTTACAATCTGGCACTGGCCAATGATCCTCAATTAAAAGCCGCTCAGGCATCCTATAAAGCGGGTGCTGAGGTCGAAGTCCAAAGTCGTTCAGCACTGTTGCCAAATCTGAGCTTAAGCGCCAACACAACCGCCATTGATGCTGAAACAACGAGCTATAACAACCATGGCTATACACTTTCCTTGTCGCAACCAGTATTTAATGCTTCAGCCTGGTTCAGTTTTAAACAAGGGCAAGTGCTTTCTGATCAGGCCGCACTTCAGTTTGAACTAGAACAGCAGAACCTGATTCTACGGACAGTCGAGGCGTATCTGGGTGTATTACGTGCTAACAGCGCACTGGCAACGTCTGAAGCACAGGAAAGAGCGATCAAACGTCGCCTAGATCAGGTTAATGCTCAGTTTGAAGTAGGCTTGATTGCCAATACCGATGTTCAGGAAGCTCAGGCATCTTTCGATAATGCACGTGTTGCCCGAATTTCAGCCGAAGGTGATCTGGATAATAGCTATGAAGCTCTGGAGAGATTGACCGGCAAGAGCTATACCAGCATCAGTCAGTTATCCAACGGCTATCCAATTGATGCGCCTGTCCCCTCCGATCCCCAACAATGGCTGGATAAAGCCTGGGCAAACAACCTGGGATTAAAAATTTCTGACCTGAATTCCGAAGCCGCACGTCGTGCTGCTAAAGCAGCCCATGCGGGTCACTATCCGACCTTAAGCCTTACTGCCAGCCACGACTATGACGAAGGAACAGCGGTCAGTGATAATAGTAATGAAACCAATGCTATTGGTCTTACTCTGTCACTGCCAATCTACTCTGGCGGTGCCACCAGTTCAAAATCGCGTGAGCTGGAACAACGTTTAATTGAAGCCCAACAAAATCGTGAAAACAGTCTTCGTGGGGTCACGCAATCAACCCGCAGCCTGTTAAGAAATCTGCGCACAGGCTCACTCAGTGTGCAGGCATTAAAACAGAGCATTAAGTCCAGCCAGACGGCTTTGGAAGCAACTGAAGAAGGTTATAAAGTGGGCACCCGAAACGTCGTAGATGTTTTACAAGCCGAGCAACAGCTGTACGCATCTCAGCTTGAGTATGCCAATGCCCGTTTTAACTTTGTTCAGGATCTGATCACCTTCAAACAACAGCTGGGCACTCTGAGTCCAAAGGATATTAACGAGCTTGATGGCTGGTTAGAAACTGCTAAATAAATTAATCAGCCCGATGCTAATTCGCTCGGGCTGCTTCCCAAGCTTGCAGAGCAGATTTCCTTTCGGCACCCCACCGATAGTGGCCGAGCTCGCCGGATTCTCTTATAACCCTGTGGCAGGGGATCAAAAAACCAATTTTATTAGCCGCCATTGCACTGCCCACCGCCCTTGACGCTTTGGGAGACTCTGCGATCTGGGCCAACTGAGAATAGGATACAAGCTGTCCTGAGCTGACCCTAAGCAGTGCTTCCCAGACTTTAATCTGAAAATTAGTACCCTTAAGCAACAGATAGAGTGGCTGATTAAGCTCAGGATTTATAAAGATTTTATTAGCCCAGCATGAAGCGTCTTGATCATTCCGAATAAATTCAGCGTTTGGCCATTCAACCTTCAGCTCCTTCACATACACCTCAGGGGTTTCGTCGTAGAAAGCAAGGTAACAAATACCTCTGCTCGTCCAGGCAATCAAACTCTTACCTAAGGGCGTAACCTCAGTACCAAAACAGATCTGCATCCCCTCCCCCTGAGATTTGATCTCTCCTGGCGTCATTGCTTCACACCGGATCATCAAGTCATGCAGCCTACCGCTGCCGGAGAGGCCTAATTCAAGCGAGGTTTCGAGCACTGACTTACTCTGGTGCAGCATATTTTTTGCCCGCTCTTTAGTCAGAAACTGCTGAAAACGCTTTGGCGAAACACCGGCCCAGCTACTGAAAATACGCTGAAAATGATGTTCACTCATACCCACCTGTTCAGCAAGCTCATTAAGAGTGTAGACCTGATCGGCATTTGACTGGATCTGCTGGATGACCCGGGTCATCAACAAATAATGCTGTAGCTCTGAACGTCCCATTTAAAACCTGCAAACCCGAGTCATTTAAAGCTTAAATTTACGCTCTGTTTGGATTAGCTTCCACCCGAAACTTGCGATTCTAAGTAAGATTTCAACAAAAGAATTTTTTATTGTAGCCACCCCATAAATTCAAAAAACCGACTAATATTAAGCACTACAATCTGAATTTAAATCGAGCAGTATTCAGTTATGCAGGATGCAAAGTCTAAAATTTATTTCTTCGGCTTCTTTTTTCTATTTCTGGTATTTGCCACATCCTCATACTATTCCTATGCCCTTTTCTCAG
>JBOEGV010000051.1:0-24592 GCA_050633605.1 Neptuniibacter sp.
AACAGTTCCATAAGCGTTCCTGTTTCTTATGTTTGTTATGTAGCCCAGATGCGCGGTTCACACCCTTCACGATTAAGAAGTTCGGGGCGGATCAGTTTCCAGCATTGAGTAAATAATTTTCGTGCCTGTTCTGAGCAATCGCCCAGGTAGCGCACTTGTACAAATTCATCGTTCAGCGTAACCCCAGCTAAGGCATTTGTTTCATTACAACATTCACGTAAGCCACTCAACAGTTCCTCAACCTCTTCATCCTGATCAAACGGACCAGCCAGGAGCAATCCATTTACAGAACAGCTGTTTAAACCAGCCCGCGCGGACATAAAGTCATCTTCTGCAGGATTCAATACCAGACGTTCACGAAGTTTCAATCGCCCTTCTCTAAACACCTGTAACCGTTGACTGACTTGCCCTGTATCAAAAGGTTCGTCACTGGCCGTTAATCCAAAACATGTTACTTCCCAAGCGATAACCGAGCTGTTCTCAGATAGATGAATATCGGTAGAAAGATCGGTACATGCATCCGGATAGATGATGTTTTCAAGTGGCAACCATTCCAATGTACTGTTCGGCTTAAGGGTCAGGTTGATCTGTTGCTTCTGTAGCGTTCGGTCTGGGCGTGCTCGATACACACGTCCGGCACCTGGCGTAGTCACCAGGCATTGCGCTTCTGGTTGGGTAGTGACCGAAATTTGAAGATCATCACCAGAAACCATACCACCGGGTGGGTGCAAAAGGTAAATATGTGCCAGTTCACGCCCTTCTGGGTAAAAAGGCTTCTGTACATATAAAGGCCCCAGATGCTGGCACTGTTTAAGCACCGTACCTCTGGAGGTTTTACTGAGTCCCAGATGTAACTCTGCCTGCCAGCAGGATTCCGTGTTGATAGTTGGATTTACCAACTGGTTCATTCTCTGCCCCTATTAAACCGCTAAATACTGTTTAATCAGATCTTCACTCAGATTTGCCATCTGGTCACTGGCAACGACCCGGCCTTTTTCCATCAAGCGGAACTCTTTACCAACTCGACGAGCAAAACCCAGCTTCTGTTCAACCAGGATTACAGTCAAACCTTCCTCTTCATTAAGCTTGAGAATAACATCTCCAATCTGTTGCACAATGTTTGGCTGTATCCCTTCATTGGGTTCATCCAAAATCAACACTTTCGGTTCAATTACCAGCGCCCGCCCTATGGCCAATTGTTGTTGCTGGCCACCAGACAGATCCCCCCCACGCCGGTGTAACATCTCTTTCAGAACGGGGAACAGTTCAAAGATTTTTTCTGGTATTTCTTTAGCTTTATCTTTACGAATCGGAAGGCCAATACGCAGGTTTTCCTCCACCGTCAGCATAGGGAATATATCCCGCCCCTGTGGGACATAGCCAATACCTACAGGGGCACGAAACTCAGCAGGTTTGTTTTGCAGTGGTTGTCCCTCCAACAGAATCTCCCCATCCTGGACAGGTAACAAGCCCATTAAACACTTCAGAAGCGTGGTTTTCCCTACGCCATTTCGCCCCATGATGCAGGTACAGGAGCCCTGTTTAATGTCCAGATCAAGATCCCAAAGAATCTGAGTACCGCCATAGCGCTGATTTACTTTATTAATTTCGATCATGGCGCTTCCCCCAGATAAACTTCAATCACATCAGGGTTGTTCTGAATCTGATCCATTGTGCCTTCTGCCAGCACAGAGCCCTGATGCAAGACAGTAACGGTACGGGCAATACTGCGTACAAATTCCATATCATGCTCAACAACAATTACCGTGTGTTCCCCCGCCAGTGACGTGAGAAGTTCAGCCGTTCTTTCTGTTTCTTGTGCGGTCATACCCGCGACTGGCTCATCCACCAATAACAGGCGTGGATCCGCCATCAGCAACATACCAATCTCCAGCCACTGTTTCTGACCGTGAGAAAGAGCCCCTGCTTGCATAAAGCGTTGTTCACTGAGACCTATAATCTTCAAAACTTCATCAATACGGTCTATATCGCTTGGTGTAAGACGAGCAAACAAAGTAGAGAGCACAGCCTTCTGTTGCTTCAGTGACAATTCCAGATTATCGAACACGGTGTGTGCTTCAAAAACCGTCGGCTTCTGAAATTTACGCCCAATCCCCAGATTGGCGATCTCCGCTTCATCATGTTGTAGCAGGTTGAGTGTCTGACCAAAATAAACCGTGCCGCTATCCGGCGATGTTTTACCGGTAATGACATCCATCAGTGTGGTTTTACCGGCACCATTAGCGCCTATTAGACAGCGCAATTCACCATCATTTACATAGAGGTTAAGGTCATTCAAGGCTTTAAAACCATCAAAACTCAGGTTAAGCCCTTCCACATACAGAATCACATCGTGGGAGACATCCACCTTTTTCTGCTCTTCCTGAAGGAAAGACCAGACCCGATCCCGACGCATGACGTCACGTACATCGTCTAAAGTACTCATGCTTTGGCCTCCTCTTCTGCAACAGCGTTTTGCTTATTTTTTTCCGGCTTAATTTTATTTAACAGTCCCATCAAACCTTTAGGCAAGAAGAGTGTTACCAGTACAAACATGGCGCCTAATGCGAACAACCAACCATCCGGCATAATCGCGGTGAACTTAGTTTTGGCATAGTTCACCAGTAACGCGCCAATGATTGCTCCTATCAATGTGCCACGTCCGCCCACAGCAACCCAGATCACAATTTCAATGGAGTTAATTGGCGAGAACTCACCAGGATTGATAATACCAACCTGAGGTACATATAAAGCACCAGCAATGCCTGCAATCATCGCTGAGTAAACAAACAACCAGACTTTGTAACGTTCTGTACGATAGCCCAGGAACCGGGAACGACTTTCACCATCCCGTATCGCCACAATAACTTTGCCCATTCGGGATTTAAGTATCTTCTGACTGATAATCAGGATCGCACCAAGCAAAAAGGCCGTAGTTGC
This sequence comes from Neptuniibacter sp., assembly GCA_050633605.1. Lineage (GTDB taxonomy): Bacteria > Pseudomonadota > Gammaproteobacteria > Pseudomonadales > Balneatricaceae > Neptuniibacter. The sequence goes on from JBOEGV010000051.1 coordinate 2,941, forward strand.
AAACAACATCACGCGTGTCGTGTCAGATTGGAGGTCAAAGCCCAGAATATCCTTAAAGTCAGTCAGGCCATTGTTACCGCCAAAGCCCATTTCGTTTCGGAAGAACGCCAGCAACAATGCATAAGTCAGAGCCTGTGTCATGATCGACAGGTAAACACCGGTTACGCGTGAACGAAATGCCAGCCAACCGAAGATAAAGGCCAGCACACCCGGTACCAGTAAAACCATCAACATAGCAAACCAGAACTGATCAAAGCCGTACCAGAACCAAGGTAGCTCGGTCCAGTTAAGGAAGACCATAAAGTCCGGTAAATCAGGATTACCGTATACGCCTCGATCTCCTATCTGGCGCATCAGGTACATACCCATACCGTAACCACCCAGCGCAAAAAATGCACCGTGTCCCAGGCTCAGAATACCGCAGTAACCCCAGATCACATCAACGGCCAATGCAAGCATGGCGTAACAAAGATATTTGCCCAGCAATGTAATGGTGTAGGTACTGACGTAGAAGACTGAATCTTCCGGCATCAGTAAGTTACCTATTGAGGCAAGGAAGGTAACGATGACCAGAATAGCGACAAAAGGGGCAACCTTACTGTCACCATGCAAACGCGTGAATTTCATTAACTGGCTCATTCTGCAGCCCTCCCTTTCTGAGGGAACAACCCTTTAGGCTTTTTCTGAATAAACAGGATGATAAAGACCAGAACCAGAATACTGGCCAGAACTGATCCAGTGACGGGCTCCAGAAATTTGTTTGCGATGCCCAACGAGAAGGCTGCAACCAAAGTACCCCAAAGGTTACCGACCCCTCCGAATACAACCACCATAAAGGAATCGATAATGTATGACTGACCCAGGTTTGGTCCGACATTGGTTAACTGGCTTAATGCGACACCTGCAATACCAGCAATACCCGAGCCCAGCCCGAAGGTCATGGCATCCACCCAATCAGTACGGATACCCATCGCTTTAGCCATACTGCGGTTTTGAGAAACCGCACGAACATTAAGTCCTAATGAGGTTCTGCGCAGGATCAGTAGCAATAACCCAAACACCAGTAGTGCAAATGCAAGAATGTAAAGGCGGTTAAGTGTAAGGCTTAAAATAGGGTTTATATCTAAGGTACCGCTCATCCAGGAGGGTGATTCTACCTGGCGATTAAGTGGCGAAAATACCGTACGAACCAACTGCTGCAGAATCAAACTGATACCAAAGGTCGCTAAAAGTGTTTCCAGTGGGCGACCATGTAGAAACCGGATAACACCACGTTCAATCATGATTCCTACCAACCCTGAGACGACAAATGCAGCGGGTATTGCGACAAACAGGGAGTATTCAATCGCATTAGGCATCATCAACTGAACCACATAAGTGGTGTAGGCGCCCAACATAATCATCTCACCGTGCGCCATGTTAATTACCCCCATCACTCCGAAGGTAATCGCCAGCCCTATAGCTGCTAACAAAAGTACTGAACCAAGACTCAACCCGAAGAACAGCTGATCGACAAAATCATAGAATTCAATTTTCTCGTTGATCTTCTTCAGCGCTTTTTCTGCGGTTGCCTTAATCCTTTCATCGGTTTCTGTTTCCGTGACGATCACCAATGCATTACGTGCATCATTCTCCAGGCTCTCACTCATCGCTTTAACCGCAGCGAAACGGGTCTTTACATCTGTGCTTTTGACATCAAACAGAGCAAATGCAAGATCCATTGCATCTTGAACATCCGGGTCTGTTTCAGTGTTTCTGGCTGACTTAAGAGTAGAAATCGTTTCAGGCGTTAAATTGCTATACAGTTCTTTAACGGCAGAAAGACGCTTTTCTGCCTCAGGGTGTTGAATTTGTAAGCCTGCAATCGACTGACGCAGGTATACACGCAGTTTGTTATTAACGCGTATTTTTTTAATCTCTTTTTTACTCAGCATTCCCAGTGACTCGCCACTGAACAGGTCCGACACCTTGTAATTCCCATCCGATTTTTCTGCAGCAACAATCTTTTTGCTGCTTTTAATAAAATACAGATTACCTTTCAACATGGTTTGGAACAGGGGCAACATTTCTGCTCCACCCGTTTCAACTAGCTGTTCAAGTACTGGGAGGGTTTTAGACAGTTTGACCGCAATCAATTGCTGCATCAGAACCTGAGTTTCTGGATCAATCTTGTTCTGCTCGGCGGCCTGTACCGAGACTGAATACAATGCAAACAAACAGCCCAGAATTGTTAAAAGTTGTCTCACTTAATCTCTCCTGTGCGAACCAGACTGTGGCGATTAGCGTCTTTATTTTATTGCCCAGCGGCTCAGGAAAATAAAAAGGCTCTGTACGGTAAACACCGACAGAGCCTGTATGAAGGAGTGTGCTAGCGTGGAACGACCAAACCGTTAGCACCTTCCTGCACTCTCAACGTTGCTCTGTTAGCCCTTAGTAGTTCTGACCAGAACACGTTTTAGTTTTAGTGTTGTAGTTACCGCACTTGATAGGCTTAGTCCAATCAGCGATCAGGTCTTTAGAACCCGGCAGATAATCTGACCATGCATCACCCTGCACAACACCTTCAGTTTCCCAAACAACTTCCAGCTGACCATCGTCCTGAATCTCGCCAATCAGAACAGGCTTACTCAGGTGGTGATTTTTATTCATCACTGCGATACCACCTGTCAGGTTAGATGTTTCCTGACCAATCATCGCCTGCTCAACTGCGTCTACTTCAGTAGTACCTGCCTGCTTAACCGCGTTCGCCCACATATTAAAACCGATATACGTCGCTTCCATAGGGTCGTTAGTTACACGTTCTTCGCTAGTAAAAGATTTCCACTGTTTAATGAATGCTTCGTTTGCTTCGTTATCAACGCTCTGGAAGTAATTCCATGCAGCCAGGTGACCTACCAGAGGCTTAGTGTCTATACCTGACAATTCCTCTTCACCTACAGAGAACGCGACAACCGGGATATCTTCAGCAGATACGCCCTGATTACCCAGTTCTTTATAGAATGGAACGTTCGCGTCACCATTGATGGTAGAAACTACAGCAGTCTTCTTACCTTCACCCCCGAACTTCTTGATATCGGAAACGATCGACTGCCAGTCCGAATGACCGAATGGCGTGTAGTTGATCATGATATCGTCGGCAGCCACACCTTTAGCTTTCAGGTACGCTTCCAGAATTTTGTTGGTTGTACGTGGGTAAACATAATCGGTGCCCGCTAGAACCCAGCGTTCAACTCCGATCTCATTCATCAGGTAATCAACGGCAGGAACAGCCTGCTGGTTTGGCGCTGCACCTGTGTAGAATACATTTTTAGATGACTCTTCACCTTCGTACTGGACCGGATAGAACATCAGTCCGTTCAGCTCTTCAATAACCGGCAGTACCGACTTACGGGATACGGAAGTCCAGCAGCCGAAAATGACATCAACTTTCTCTTTCGTCAGCAGCTCACGGGTTTTCTCTGCAAACAATGGCCAGTTGGAAGCCGGATCAACTACAACAGGTTCCAATTGTTTACCCAGCAGGCCACCTTTTTTATTCTGCTCTTCAATCATCATCAACACAGTATCTTTCAGTGTTGTTTCTGAGATTGCCATTGTGCCAGACAGTGAATGTAGAACACCGACCTTGATGGTTTCTGCTGCCATTGCGGTGAAACTTACCAGAGATGCACCCATTGTTAACGCAACACCTGCTGCTAACGTTTTAATTTTCATTATTTGCCCCTTCCGTTTATCTCTAGGCTTAGAGAGCCATTAACTTACTTAATTTGTAATTAGCTGGAGTACTGATCACAGAGTATGTGAGACAGGCCAAGGGCGGTATGGGGTGATTAACGCACAGGCATACGTCATTTGACGTATAAGTGAAGGTTGCCAAGGTTATTCGACGGTGACTGGCTGTGTCAGTTGGGCGATAAACGCTGCTTCACGAAGAGGTTTAGCGTAAAGGTATCCTTGGTAGCAATGGCAGCCTAACTGCGCAAGAACATCCCTTTCCTGAAGTGTTTCAACCCCCTCAGCAATAACGGAAAGGTTTAATTTTTCAGCCGTAGCAATAATAACTTCCACGATTGCCGCATCTTCAGATCCTGGCCTGATGTCAGTGACAAACGAACGGTCTATTTTTAAGATGTCTAAGGGAAGATGCTGAAGATATTTCAGTGAAGAATACCCAGTACCAAAATCATCAATCGCAAAAGTGATACCTCGTTGCTTGAGCATACTCATTTTGCTCGATGCCACTTCAAAGTTGTGAAGCAGCATATTCTCAGTAATTTCCAACTCAAGCATCGTGCCTGGTACATTCGTTTTTTCGAGTTTTTCAAATACATTAGCAACAAAATTAACCTGCATAAACTGCATAGGACTGATGTTTACAGCCAACCGGCTAAAACTGTCTGGCAAGCCCAACTCAATCCATCCTGAGAGCTTATTAATTGCCTCCTCAAGAACCCAGTTGCCAATCTCGACAATCTGGCCACTCTCTTCAGCTACCTGGATAAACTCTCCCGGCCCTACCACACCCTTATCAGGGTGATTCCAGCGCAATAGACATTCAGCACCCAGCATATCCAGATTACTGCTGTATTGAGGTTGAAACCAGAGTTCGAATTCCTGATTATCAATCGCCTGGTGCAATCCTTTTTCAATCTGCAACAGCTCCTGTGCAGATGATTGCATCTCCTGATCAAAAAACTGGAATCCATTACGGCCCAGTGATTTAGCCCTATAAAGAGCTGTATCAGCCTGGCGTAGAATATCCTCCGTTTGATTACTTTCATCCGGGAAAATAGCTAACCCGATACTGGTACTACTGTAAAGTTGTTGCCCCTCAATTTCATACGGCATAGATAAAATCGACAGTATTTTTTCGGAAAGGTGTGCAGCGTGGTCAGCACAAATGGCAGCGGTTTGTGCCGTTTCAGGCAGCAACAGGACAAATTCATCGCCACCAAAACGGGCGCAAGTCGCTTTCGCCGGCAGAACTTTTTTGAGTCGGCGGGATACAAGCCAGAGAATCTCATCACCAATACTATGACCTAAAGAGTCATTAATGGTTTTAAAGCGGTCCATATCCAGATAAAAAACCACACCAAAACTGCCATTTTCTCGATGCAGTTCTATCGTTGATGTTAATCGGTCTGTAAATAAACGTCGGTTAGGCAATTTAGTAAGGGGATCATAATAGGCCAACTCGTGAATCTGATCTTCTGCCTGTTTGCGTGCGGTAATATCACGTGCAGTAACCAGAATATAATCAACATTGTCCAGATTGATACGTATCGCTCGAGCTTCAATAGGCATCTGCGTTTTCTGGACATTCAAAGCATCTTCATAAGTAGTTACTTCCGATGCACTGATCTTACTGAATACTTTTTTCAGTGATTCCCCGTTATGTTGCACGCTGAAGTCACATAGCCGGGACTCCATTAATTCTTTATGCTCCACACCCAATGCCAGTTCAGCCTGATGATTTAAACGAACTATTTTGGAATCAGGTAGACACAGGAACATAGCATCGCCAGCATTATCCATTATTGAACGAGAGAAATGTTCACTTCTGGAGAGTTCTGCAATGGAGGCATTTAATTTGTTGTTCTTTTCTTGCCTGTCGAGCCAAAGTTCAGAAAAATCCTTAACTAATGTGCCAAGTTCATCGTTAGAAATATAAGGGAGATCAGGGTTCTCATTACCTTTACGTAATTGCCCAATCCAGTTCACAATATTCAGAATAGGAAGTGATAAGTATCGATAAAAAAACACCAGCAATAATATGGCCAGTACCAGAGCATGCAATGCTCCTAAAGACATACTAGCCACTGCTCGACCTGTAAAACCACTGGCTATATAAACGTTATCGATATCTACCTCCAAGATGCCTGTTTTAGAGCTATTCTCGATTAACAGTTGTTCTTCAAGGTGGGTATTAATTTCGAACCTATCAGCCGCAAGTCGGGTCAATAGATTATTTTTGCTTGCTGGAGTCCTATAGCTGGAAGCTATGACATCACCAAAATCATCTTTCAATTCCACACTATAAATTGCAGGGTGACTGATTAAGGCATCGGTAACAATTTGCGCTGAAGCGGTATCCAGACGATACACCGCCGATGAAGCAGCATCTTTATGCAGAGAAACAACACGCTGAACACTTTCAAGAGAGCTTTTATTTTGCTGAAGAAGATCAAGGTAAATCTGAATAGCCGTCGAAATTGAGCCCAGCACAATAGCAATCAACAGGACTGAGCGTGCCTGTTTATATGCAATTTTGTGCTTAAAACTCATTTTCATAAGTTCACCTTAGCGCCTGTTCATTGTTTATATAATGCTGATAGATATTCTTGTATGCCCCATTAGCTTTGATAATTTCCAGACCTTCATTGAAACGCTGCTTTAAAAATGCAGTATTTGGATACACTTTGCTTAAACAAAGATGGAAGTCAGTCTTTCCTTTCCCTGTAAGGACGGTCGCTTTAATTTGATCGTCCAACCCCATTTGTTTTGCGTGATATAAAGTTGTGAGATTACCGTTATAGAACAACTCAACATCCCTATAAACTATAGCGTTAATTCCACTTCCTACATCAACCGTTGGTTGATGGGATATATTTGCAAGTTCCAATTCGTTCTGAATTCCCCAACCATCCACAACGGTCACGCTAAAGTTATTCATATCAGAAAACTCTTCCAGGGAATCAATCGAGGTACCTACGGCTGAAAAAACTACCTGCTGGGCCTCACTGATTGGATCACTATAATCTATAAATACATCGCGTCCTGGCCTTTTTGAGCAAGTAATCGTTCCCGGAATTCGACCATATTCAATATTTTTAAGTATTCGTTTCCATGGCGCTGTTTTGACAACAATAGAAATATTTACTGCCGCGAATGCAGCTTTTGTGACATCAACGTCGATACCACTAATAGAGCCAGATTCATCGATGATCTCGTATGGAGGATAATGAACCACGTAGAATTCCAAAGTTTTTTCAACTTCAGAAAAACCCATCCGAGGCAAAGAAGAAAACAGTAGCGCCAGAAGGAGCGTAAATCTCATAACACAAAGAACATCCTGTAATTTTCTATACTTCCAATTAGATGACTAATATATTACAAAAAAAAGAAAATTCTAATCATTTACAAAAACTTAGGAAATATTCCCGGTTATTTATCACTCAACTGCCAACAAACGTAGCGCCACACCTGCTGCAGCGGTGCGGTTTTCTACACCCAATTTAGGGAACAGTTGCTCGAGGTGTTTATTCACCGTTCTAGGGCTCATATCCAAAATTTCAGCAATTTCCCGATTAGTTTTGCCATTAGCTATCCAATACAGAACTTCTGATTCCCTTTCTGTAATCTCTAATCTGGCCTTCAACAGATCTGACCCTGTTGGCCGATCACCATCAACGAGTTTTAGTAAATAATCCCCATTATCCTGCTTCGCTACATACTTCAGCTCCAGGGGGTACTTACAATTTTGCAATCGCAGATGACTGTCCTGATTCAGGGTATTAAACGCAATCCATTGGTTAATCTGGAGTTTTAGTTCTGATTCCAGCCAAACCTTAGTGACTTCAGCTCTTGCGAAAAGCGCATGAGCCTGAGGAGTAGCCCAACGGAGCTGACCAGAAACATCGACCGTTAAAAGGTGCTGCCCACTACTATCTAATGCTGATTCAACACTGACCGCTTGTCGGGCATTTTCGAGATGTACTCTCATACGGGCCAGAAGTTCACTGGGGTTTATCGGCTTAGTTAAGTAGTCTACACCTCCGGCTTCCAAGCCTTTAACAATATCCTGAGTATCCGTCAGCCCGGTCATAAAAATAACCGGAATATGCTTTAATGACGGATCAGTTTTCAACGCCCGACAGGTATCAAATCCATCCATATGCGGCATGATAGCATCCATTAAAATAATGTCTGGACGTATACGAGAAGCAATGGTTAACGCCTGCCGACCTTCCAGTGCAACAAGGACATCCATTCCGGCACCTTCCAGTGCATCATTAATTAAACTGAGTGCATCTGGAGAGTCATCAACAACTAATACAATCACTTTTCCCAAGCCTGGGTTCATGCGGAATTAACCTCTATATGCTGCGCCAGTTTTTCAAACTGAAAAGCCTGACTGAGCTGCTGTAGGTAAGTGAAATTTTCATGACTTAGTAGTTGCTCTGTTTCTATCTGAGCAAGCACGGTGTTAACTCCCTTTTGATATCCCATCTCTGCATAAGCTTTTAGTTCCAGAATTAAGCTGTGACTTGGCAGTGAAGCGCTGTCTGGCTCCGTTAGTTGCTTCAGGTTTTGATTCAACATTGCTGTAGATTCCAGAGGGGACTTTTCTGCACGGGTAATCCAATCAAGGTCCAGATAGATACCAATTTTCTCAAGCAAAAGCTGATTACTCACGGGCTTCACCAGATAATCATCGTAATCATCCTGAAATTCAAGTTGCTGGTTGTACTCTCGAGCATCTGCTGAGAGCATCAGAATAGGATTTGATATGCCGTCTTCACGCAGCAGGCCAGCAAGTTCGAGACCACTCATACCCGGCATGGAGATATCCAGAATAAACAGATCTGGATGGATAGATTCAATTAATGATAGACAACTATTACCATCATGCGCTTCTACTACTTTGAACCCTAATGGCGTTAACAGATCAGACAACAGACCTCTTAGCACTGGGTCATCATCGACAATACACAGCGTTCGTTGCAGACCAGAATAACCAATGATTATCTGCTCTCTACCTTCGTCGGCGATAATGCTATCAACCCAGGGCAACATCAGACTGACCTTAAACTCTGTACCTTGTCCTTTATTGCTATCGACCTGAATGTCACCGCCCATAATTTCGGTCAGCAATTTTACAATAGTCAAACCCAATCCAGTACCTGGCAGGCTGGCAGTCTCGTTATTTCTAACCCGCTCAAACGGATCAAAAATACGTTTTAAATGCTCATCACCTATACCAGGGCCTGTATCTTTGATACGGAACTCTGCCACCTGATTACGGTAACTTATATCAAAATCGACCTGACCTTCTGGTGTATATTTCACAGCGTTTGATAACAAGTTAATGAGGATCTGACGCAAACGCTTTTCGTCCGTGATAACCAGGTCAGGCAATGGATCATGAATATGGCAATTCAATTTCAGTTTTTTGTTCTCTGCCTGTACCGAAAACATCTGTGAAAGCTGATCGATAAGCTCTGGCAGTTTCACCTGATTCCGATAAAGATCCAGACGCCCCGCTTCTATCTTAGAAATATCCAGCAAACCTTCAATCAAATCAGTTAGGTACTGTCCACTACGATGAATAATTTTTAGTCCGCGTTTATGCTCATCTGCAATTTCTTGCTTGTCACCGAGTAGTTGAGCGTACCCCAAGATAGATTGTAATGGTGTACGTAATTCATGGCTGATCCCTGTCAGGTAGCGGCTTTTAGCTTCATTTGCACGTTCTGCAAACTCTTTTGCTTCTTGTAATTCACGGTCAGTTTGCTCGTGGGCATCGATTTCCCGCGTCAGTTTTGCGCTTTGACGATTTGACTCCTTCTGAGCAGTCAAGCGGCTCTCATGTGCGAGCAGAAACAACCAGCACACAACCCAAGAAGCTATAGAAAGTGAAATGAATATGGCTATAAAAGTACGATCCAGTAACATCATTTCCGATGCTGTGGTAACGGTCATTTGACTGTTAATCAACAATAACAAACCCGCTAACAGTAAGTTAATGCACATAATCATGCCTAGAAAACGCCCCAAACGAGAATAAATCACCCGCACAGTATTTACAGGTAAAACTCCGTAAAGCCAACGGAGAATACGGTGAGACACCCCCATACGAGGTTTGCAACTATCCAGACACCTGACATCAAGGGAACAACAAAGTGAACAAATGGGTAGCTGGTACGCTGGGCAGTAACTCATATCCTCATGTTCAAAGCTGTTCTCACAAATTCCGCACTTTATATCAACCCTGCTGGCAGGGTGCCGAGGCTCAACATCGGTGTATATCTTAAGCTCTGGTGACTGACGTGCCAGATAAAATCGTCCACGGGTGATAAGTGCAATTAATGGCACGCAGAAAAATGTGCTTCCTAAAGCGATAAAATGACAAAGGTGCTTAGCAACTTCTCCATATACCCCCATATATGCCGTTATACCAACCACTGTTGAAATCAGCATTGATCCGGTTCCTACCGGATTAATATCGTACAAATGGGCCCTTTTAAACTCGACATAGGAAGGGCTTAAACCTAATGGTTTATTGATCAGCAGATCAGCAGAAAGAGAACCTAGCCAACTCACTGCAAGTATGGCGAAGCTTCCCAGAATCGATTCCAATGCCTGATAAATACCCAGTTCCATTAAAATCAGAGCGATAGTCACATTAAAGACTAACCACACTACACGACCGGGGTGACTGTGAGTTAAACGGGAGAAAAAATTAGACCAGGCTATAGAGCCTGCGTATGCATTGGTGACATTGATTTTCATCTGACAGAGAATCACCATCACCGCTGCAAGAATCAAAGAGACAGCAGGCGATTCTGTCAGAAGCAAAAAAACATGCTGGTACATGTAAGTAGGATCAGTTGCCTTATCAAAAGGCACCAGACTGACAAACGCCAGATAAGCAAGAAACGACCCCAGCAGCATTTTGATAAAACCAATCCATACCCAGCCTGGCCCAGAAAGCGTTAACCAGAACCACCACTGTTTTTTATTCTGCTTGGTTTTCGGCGGCATAAACCGCAGATAATCCGCTTGTTCTCCAATCTGAGCCATCAATGCAAAGAGCACCGACGCCGCTGAGCCAAACAATACCCAGTCAAAGTGATCACTGTGTTTAAGACCCGGTACTGCGAAGTTCTGCCAGTCATCCAGACGCTCAAACTCGAAATACACTATAACCATCAGCGCCGAAATCTGAAGCCCCAGCCAGATAAACTGAGTCCCTACCTGAAACTTACTGATTGCGGTTATCCCGTGCGTAACAATGGGTATAACCGCAATCGCACAAAGCAGGTAACCAATAAACAACGGGATGCCAAATAACGCATGAATAGCTGAGGCCAGAATTGCTGCCTCAATAGCAAAAAAGATAAACGTAAACGATGCATAGATCAGCGATGTGATCGTAGATCCCAGGTAACCGAACCCAGCCCCACGGGTAAGCAAGTCAATATCCAGACCGTGTTTGGCACAGTAATAGGCAATGGGAAAACCGGTAATAAACAACACAATACAAACAGACAGCATCGCCCAGAATGTATTGGTAAAACCGTAGGTCAATGTAACCGCTGCGGCTAAGCCTTCAAGTGCGAGAAATGAACTGGCGCCCAGCGCTGTCATTCCCACACGGGCAATACTCATACGTCGCCCTTTTACTGCGGTGAAACGCAGGGCGTAATCCTCAAGCGTCTGATCAGCAACCCACTTATTATAGTGCCGACGCTCTTTAAAAATCCGCTGAGAAGCTGTCATCTACCACCCTAAAAGCACAAATAAAGAGCACTGCACGCACCAGTAAAGGGCATAAATAGTGCAAGCACAAAAAAACACAATCTTTTATTTACTTAAAATTCAAATAGTTATAAATGAACGATAAGACAAAAATTGTTATGCTTCTAAAAAGAGCATACTTCGTGCCAGAGGTATTATTTTGGATAGGCAATTCTAAGACAGGGCAAAGACCTTGATTCCTAAACCAGCTCTAAATTCCTTTTTTATAAACATCTACTTGATTCAAATATCAGCTTGCAGGAATACGAACTAAACCTGATTAAAAGAGCATTAGAAACCACAAACGGTAATATGACTAAAGCTGCCGCATTGTTGGGTATTACCCGAAGGCAGATAGCCTATAAGCTTAAGAGCATCAAAACGACTTAAATTGATTAAAAGAAACATAGAACTCAAATCCACTTTTATTGAAAATGAGTATGGGTGAATAATAGTTCCTTGATCACACTCACCTATGCAACAGAGACTAAATTTACTACCCATTCCATAGCACATTAATACAGTACTCTTTCCCTCCTTGCTGCTTCTAACAAACCATTAGAAGACTGTTACATTTCGGTGTATTTCGGAAACACTTCTGAAAACTTCCTTAATTAGATTTCCTTATCCAATAAATCACTCCTTCAGTTCAAAAAAAATAATTAAGTGGAGAGCAGTAGTAATGGCGATTGATTCTCTAAATCTAAATCTAACGGTTTATAAATATAACCGTCTGCTTCAAAGATTACTTCACGGTAAAAAAGTGAAACTGCTCTTCCTTATAAATCACCCAACTAATCAATTTTAAGTATTTCTTCTCAATTTCGACGGAATCTTTCTTCTACATAAAAATAACTCCTCAACGACAGGAAACTAGATGATGATCAAACCATTTCCAAAACAGCTTGCATTGGCAGTTTGCGTAGCAACTGCTATTCCGGCACACGCAGCAACTGATATTGATGCTTTACAAAAGCAGATCAAAGCGCTACAAGCTGCAATACAAGAAATTAAGTCAGAACAGAAAAGCGCAGTCAAAAGCACTCAAGGTGGCATCATCATTGGCGACACCAAAGTCAGTGTTGGCGGATATATTAAAGGTGATTTGGTTCACACAACAGATGGTGTTAACGGTTCGCTTAACGCCCTGATCACACCAGCTGATACCAAAAAATCTGATCCTAATGCAGATAACAGGACCGACCTTTCTGCGCGTGAATCAAGATTCTGGATTAAGTCATCGACTGAAGTTGCAGGAAAGCCATTCAAAACTCACCTTGAGGCAGATTTCTATGGCAGCGGCGGCAATGAGTATGTAAGTAACTCTTATGGACTAAGACTACGCCACGCATACGGTGTTTGGGGTAACGTCCTGGTTGGTCAGACCTGGTCTACTTTCATGGATGTTGCAGCTCTAGGTGAAATCAACGCATTCGGTCAGCACGCCTCTCCAATTTTCGTACGTCAAGGGCAAGTTCGTTATACACACCCATATGAAGGTGGCAATCTGATGTTTGCACTAGAGAACGGTGAAGACGGCGGCGATGATGACAGTGCTCCAGATATAGTCGCTAGAGCTAACTTCGACGGTGACTGGGGACATGCATCTATAGGCGTTCTTTCACGAAAAATGGGGGGTGATTCTGATCGAGACTGGGAAAATGCTGTCAGCCTTAGTGCTAAATTACCAACCGTTGGCAAAGACGACATCCGATTGCAGTATAACTATGGTGCATTAGGTCGTTACATGGGCCTTGGGCAATACCTAGAAGGTGCTGTAGATGGGGCGCGTGATGTATGGGGCGCTTCAATTGCATACAGACATTTCTGGAGTGATTCTCTCCGCTCAACCTTTCTGTACTCCAAAACAGAGGCTGATGACAAAGATATCGCCAACCTTCTGGATGAAGCAGAGTCAATACATATCAACCTGATGTGGTCTCCGTCTCCGAAACTGCGTTACGGAATTGAATATGCATCATGGGAACTGAACTCGGACGGCACAGAATCAGACTTTGATGCACTCCACTTATCAGCAAGATATATATTCTAAACCAAAGTAAGCTGCCGAGTTGTTTATATAACCCGGCAGTTTCCTACAAAGCGGCATTTATGTTTTATCTTCATATCCCATATAAATATTACTATTTTTTTTGAAAAAATAGGTAATTCAAAAAATTCTTAGATCACTCTAAATTTTTTTAGATTTTCTATGAATGCAACACCTTCAATACCTACTAGTTCTGCCGGCCTAATAAGCCGGCTTTTTTATCCATAACAATCAATATCTTTATAATATTCACAAACAAACCACACTTACTACTTTGGAAGCAATAACCAGAAACTTTCGACTAAAGCTTTCTAACGAATTGTAACAAACGATAAGCAGATCACTTTTTTTATTTAACTCTTGGTGTGATTCTGCTAATTAATCGATCAAACAACCTTAGTAACAAAGCTCATAAAAAACAGGGATGTTTAGTGATTGGCGAATACAATCGAAAATAGATGAGCTATGAAAATATGGTGGTCTGATTTATGTATGATTTCAAAAGATCAATAGCTCAAACACGTATTCGTTTCTTTGAAGAGCAAGATTATAACTACCACCCTGATGATTTAATTAGACACTCATGGAAGTACTGCCTCACAAAAGGGCTTAAGCATAAGGAAAAGCTAATATTTACGCCGATTTCCCGTGCTTCCCTTAAGCAGCTTCAAGATCAAGAAAAGCACTTGATAGACTGTTTCAACGAGGTTATCCATATAAACCGTAACACAATTAAGCGAGCTGATTACCTAGTAGTTCTCACAAACAGCAATGGTATTGCTTTAAATATCCAGGGGGACTTAAAGAAACATGACCACGAAACCCGACATACCTTCAGACCGGGTATATGTTTTTCTGAAGAGCAAATTGGCACCAATGCAATGGGGTGCGCCATCAATTTCCGTCAGGAAATAAGTATTATTGGAGGTGAACATTTTATAGAATCCATATCGGGCTTTCAGTGCTCTGCAGCCCCCATACTTGATCACAACGGTACAGTTCTTGGAACAGTTGATCTTTCAAGAAGTTCCAATAAGCTGGATTGCGGAGCTAAGCTACTCGCTTCTACAATTTCTATGGAAATAGAAAAAAAACTTTTTCTTCAACAGGATGGATTTATAAAACTGGAGCTGAATTTAGCTCATGATTTTATATCTGTAAAACAAAACAATACTGCATTGCTTCTCAGCTTTGATGCAGATGGATTTTTGTTATCAAGCTGCGCCAGAACCAGGAGTAGACTTGATCTTGAACGTATTAATTCCCCTATAAGCTTTGAAGATATTTTCTACCAATCTTTTGATGAGCTTGTAACAACACAGTCAAGACAACCTCCTGTTTCTTTGAATTTACGTTCTGGTTTAAATGTTCTTGTGAAAAACTTTTTCTGCGAGCGACCTGTTTCTCAAATGGTTGCACAAGAAGAAAAAGCACCGACACCTCTACCTGACTTTGGGGACCCTGCGATTGAAAAACAATTAAATCGAGGACTGTCTGCAGTAGCAGCGAATCTGCCAATCTTGATTAGCGGTGAAACAGGTACCGGTAAAGAGGTCTTTGCACAGACGATATTTAAACAATGCCTGCTAAAAGGCCCCATCATCGCATTAAACTGCTCTGCTATACCGGAGAATTTAATTGAAAGCGAATTATTCGGATATGAAGAAGGGGCATTTACTGGTGCCCGTAAGGGAGGTGCCAGAGGGAAAATTGAGCAAGCTAATGAAGGAATTCTATTTCTTGATGAAATAGGAGACATGCCATTGGCGCAACAAGCTCAATTATTAAGGGTTCTTGATACCGGTGAAGTAACAAGGCTTGGAAGTGAAAAAAAACGAATCAGTCATTTCCAGCTTTTATCAGCAAGCCATAGGGATTTGCTAGAAGCTGTAGGTCAAGGTACGTTTCGCCAAGATCTTTATTACCGCATAAAAGGGCTCAATCTTTATCTTAGCCCTTTACGGAAGCGACCCTATTTAAAAAGGTTCATTACTGAGTTAGCGAAACAGACCCTTGATGATTCTTTTTTGTCGCCCGAAGCCTTAAATAAACTGTGTAGTTATGACTGGCCAGGAAATGTCCGCGAGCTCATCAACAGCTTAAAAGTTTTGAAGGTTTTTAGTAATAAACCAGTCATCAATGTTCATGATCTACCAAGCGAGATGTTCAGTTATGACATTAAGCGACATTCTAAAGGCTCCCTACCTGATTTAGAACACAGACTTATCATTGATGCCCTTATTAAACACAATGGTCATGTTCCTTCTGCTGCACTGGACTTGAGGTTAAGCCGAGCCACTCTATATCGGAAAATCCAATCTTTAAAAATAAACGTGGATGAGTTCCGCATCAATGAATAATCTCATGATGAGACCCTAGCGTCTTAAAATGAGAACAAAGGACATTTGTAAAAAATAATATCCTTATTTTTCAATAAATTAAAAACCAAAAAGACCTTGGCGCACTCCTTGCAAATACCGTCAAACGTAATAAAAAAATAAGGAGACATATATGCCAAACACATACCCTTTCTGGTCAAGTATTAAAGCTATTACTTTATCAGCTGCTATTGCGACCGCACCGCTAGCACAAGCTTTAGACGTCGATGCGGGAGATTACACTGCACTTCCTGAAGGGACTAACCTTCTGGCAGTTTATGCTCAGTTCGCTGGTCGAGACGCACTGTATAGTAATAACACTCAAGCTTCCGGTGACTACAGTCTGGATTCACAAGTTGGGATTTTAAGAGGCGTACACTACACCAAAATCGGTGATTACATTGTTGATCCTCAGTTTCTTTTACCTTTTGGTAAATTAGAAGCTAAAGGCGACCTCTCAGGTTTGGGTGACACTGATGGTCTGGGTGATTTGATACTTGGCGCTACTGTTTGGTTGGTAAATAACCCTCAAGAAAAAGAATATTTTGGCGTAACACCATTCTTGTTTCTCCCAACAGGAGACTATGATAATCAAGATGCATTAAATCTTGGAGAAAATAGATACAAGCTAACAATGCAAGCTGGATACATCAAAGGGCTTTCTGACAAAGTAACGCTTGATTTGATCGGCGATGTCACTCTCTATGGCGATAACGACGACTTCGGCCCAACGAGCGGCAACCTGGAACAAGAACCAAGTTACCAACTGCAGGCTTATATTCGCTACAACATTTCACCAACATTAGATATCAGGGCCGGACTATCTAAATCCTGGATTGGAGAGACCTCTGTAAACGGCATCGATAATGACGATGAAGCAGATGTTTCAAAATATCAAATCGGTGCCGGGTGGTTTGTTACCCCTACTACCCAACTCCTTGCTACCTATGGCGATGATATTTCTGTGGACAATGGTTTTAAAGAAGATGCACGCCTGAACCTAAGGCTTTTAACTCTCTTTTAAGCAAAGGCTAGAGGTCGTTTATAACCTTCTTGTAGTTTCACTCAAAGCGAGCTTTTCCATTCGCCCCGGTCTAGTTCGCTTTTTTTATAAAAAATAAAATCTATCGAAGTAATTGCGAATCCCCTTTATATGGAAAACCTTATAGATCAAAGTAGTTGCGAGATATCAGGCCAGCTGATATTGATTCAGAGGTTTATTAAAAATGAACCTAATGTACATTTCTACAGGCACGCAATATTCAGCCTTATAACCATCAAATACATCTCAGATGTTTTTGATCTACTCACCCATAAAAACTCTCTTTTGAATTTGGAATGTAGCTATTTAACCTCAAGCTCTCAATCCAATCATGTAGCCTATGAACATTGGCCTGATGATCTGGCACAATTTCACCAGAAAAAAGCCTTATGGATACCCAAAAGATCACATTGGTCCACCCTATACTTGAGAATTTGTGAATTCCAAACTTCTTGCAGCAAAACAAGCATGCCTCAAGCCTCAATCTCACATATTATTGATGAAGCATTACTGGCAATTGAAAACAGTAACTTTTTAAAACAAGGAATATTCTATCCGATATCCCGTTACCCCCTCGATGATGACAAACTCCGTCAACTTGTACATATTTTTTCTGATTTGAATTTTACGCAGCAAATGGAGATAACACAGAAATCCAACCAAGAATTTATAGGGGGTTTTAGATATGTATATGAGAAATACAGTAAGATATTCCCCGAAAAACACTCATCTATATTACAAATTGATCAGGTATTAGAACTGATACGCTGAATTAATGGGGTAATTTTGAAAGGTCAATCTTTAAGACTTGCTTCATTCCCTACATACAAACAAACGACTTCAATTACCCGAATAGAACCTCTTAAAAGGTTTAGATTTACATTCTGGACCATCTTATTAACTGAAGAACCAAACACCATCGAGGGTTCAACTGCAGGTATATAAGGGCTACCCTTTTTATCTTTATTCTGCTGTCTCTCACTCCAATTCAGCGCATCTTTAGTCCAATCTGTAACAAATCGTATTTCATATCCGGATTCAATTAATATGGTTGTCAGATCTGATTCGTTGAGAAGAAACGACTCTTCAGGGTTCAATGCCCAAGGTACGGGAAATAAAAGAGGTACACCTCTCTCTTCCTGAATGATTTCATGAAGAACAAGCTTTCCCGTCGACTTAAGAACGCGCTTACACTCTGATAATACTCTTAGGGTATCCGGCATATTCAGCAAGCTATGCTGCATCACAACAGCATTAAAGCAGTTATTTGGGAAAGGAAGGTTATGCGCATCACCGGTTATTACTTTTGAATGACCTGAATTCTGGCAATCGCTCGATATGCTCGCTAACTGGCTGTTTAGCGAGTTTAAACCGTGACTTATGTCCAGTCCTGTCACATCGATACCCTGCCCCTGAATCAGGCGCATTAACCCACCACAACCAGAACCAATCTCCAGAACCTTGTCTGATGAATTGAGATTTTTTAATAGCTTTTCACTGGCTTTAATCCCACCAATATGAAGCTGATCGATTGGAGCTAGTTGGTATTTATCAGCACCATTTGGATAGGCTTGCTGTAAAGAAGCTATGATCTTATGACTTTCCAGATGAGCTTCGTAATGACCGGTGATTTCCATCCGTTAATCAGTCCCAGTCCACATCGGCCGTAAACATATAACCTGCGCCATACACTGTTTTGATCAGCTCCGGGTGTTGAGGATCTATCTCAATTTTTTTACGCAGACGAGACATGCGAACATCGATACTGCGATCATAGGGAACACAATTATCGCCAAGTAGCTGATCACGAGAAAGAATCTGGAAAGGATGCTTGAGCAGCGCCAGCAACATATCCCCCTCTGCCCGGCTCAGTGCTTCATCACCATGTTCTGAGTGCTTCAGGCTGAGTGAATTAGGCTTAAATTCCCAATTGGCGAATCTCGCAGTCTGGAATTGAGTAACCGCTTCCTGCTTTTTCTTTTTAAGCCTGCGCAACAAGCTTTGCACCCGTGCTACCAGCTCTCTGGGTTCGAAGGGTTTGGTTATGTAATCATCCGCACCAAACTCTAAGCCAAGCACCCTGTCAGTTAAGCCATCCCGGCCTGAAACTATGATGATCCCCAGGTCCTGACTCTCCATCTGTTTAACCAACTCCATGCCATCAATATCCGGAAGATTGAGATCAACGATGCAGATATCCGGTTGCTGTTTATTCAGTTCAGCTAAAGCCTGTTCACCAGTAGAGCAATACTTAACTTCATATCGAAAACTGGTCAAAGCGGAACAAATTAATTCGCCAAGATCCTGCTCATCTTCAATCACATAAATCAGAGGTTTAAAAACATCACTCATCAAGACCTCCATTTTTCCTGTCAGTTGCGGCACGTACAGGAAGTACTTCTATTAATTTTGCTGGATCGAAGGGTTTATGCAGCAGTGTCATTTCAAAATCAGTTGTTGGGTTGTGCTCTGTATAACCCGTCATTAACACCACAAATGCTTTTGGATGGCAGATTTTTACAGCTTCTGCGACTGCATAACCATCACTCTCACCCGGCATCACTACATCACTTACCACACCTGCAAGCTGTTCAATACCTGCAAGAAGATTAAGTGCTTCATCCCCACTGGATGCTTCGATCACCTTGTAATCAACCTCAATGAGCTGCTGACGGACTAACGTCCGTAGATCATCATTATCTTCCACCAGCAGAATCAGATCGGATTCAGATTGTTCGGCAAGAATCGAATTCAGTTTCACTGCATTTTCAGGTTCGGATATTTGCTCTTCAGTTGCCACAGGCAGTAAAAGATCAATACAAGCGCCGTTGCCCTTTTCGCGGTTTTCGATACGTAAATAGCCTTTAGACTGCTTCACAAAACCGTACACCATACTCAAACCTAGCCCTGACCCTGCCCCGGTAGACTTAGTGGTAAAGAAAGGTTCGCAGGCTTTTTTCAAAGCATCCTCCGAGAAACCTTCACCTCTGTCACAAACACTGATCATCACATAGTCAGCCGGGGTGATTTCATCATCAAAACCACCTCGGGCGATTTCCGTTTCAGTAGAATTTAAACCCTTAACACTGAGGCAAATCTCACCACCTTTGGGCATAGCATCTGCTGAATTCAAAGCGAGGTTAACCAGAGCATCTTCCATCTGTGCAGCATCTACGTAAACATCTGGCACATTGGATTTCACCTGCGTGCGCAGTTGAATGCTTTCAGGCAGTGGAGCCGCTAAAAGATCAACCAGCTCATGGATCAGTGTTTCCGGCCGGATACGTGCTGGAGACAGAGACTGACGACGGGAAAATGCCAAAAGTCGCTTGGTCATATCTGCGCCTCGGCGGGTAGCACGGATAGCCGGCACAAGGTTAGACTTCTGCTCATCATCCAGATCCGGATAACTCTGTAACTGTAGAAGGTTACCCAGAATGATTGTTAGCAGGTTATTAAAGTCATGTGCCAGTCCGCCGGACATCTGACCTACCGCTTTCATTTTACTGGCTTCGGCCATACGCCGTTCTGATTCTCGCTCATGAGTTATATCGATGGATAAAGTCAGGAAGCCATCGATTTCTCCGCGTTCGGACAAAAACGGCATCATGGTGCGGCGGGTAATAATCTCTTCACCTTTGTGCTGCAAACGATACTCATAAACCGGATGTTCACCTTCGAGCGTTCGCTCAATATAAGGTCCGAGCATTTCGAACATCTCTTCACCAACCACCTCAACAAGAGACTTACCTTCAATCTCTTCTTTGGTCTGGTTAAACACCTCTCGGTATTGCTGGTTCGCAAATACAAATCGAAGCTGGTTATCGATATAGGCAATCTGAGCAGGTAGCGCATCCAGAATCATACGCTGACGGCTTTCGTGAGCACGCAATTCAGATTGTGTTTCTTCAAGAGAATCGACCGCCTGCAACAGTTGTGTATTGGATTCCGAGAGCTCTTTGGTACGCGATTTAACCCGACTGTTGAGGGTATCGATATTATCTCTGAGGCGATCAACCATGTAGTCAAAAGACTCCGCCAGAAGACCTAATTCATCATCACGATTGATGCCTGTTTTTGCTGAAAGATTGCCGCGACTGATCTTATAAGCAGTCAACGAAAGCTTTTTAATCGGAGAGGTCAGCCACTCGGCAAATAGGAAAGCTGCTACGATTGCCGCCAGCAAACCAAAGAAACCCATGGCCATAATTCTCTGACTTAATTGAACAGAACTTGCCTTTAAATCATCAAGATAAACAGAGGAGCTAATGTACCAGTCGAAGCCAGAAAGATGTCTTACCAGTGATAACTTTTCGTATTCATAATTACCCTGATCATCAGGTCTGTCCCATTTGTAATACAGCTCTTCACCTGTATCAGCCACAGCCATCAGATCCAGATAGATAGGATTCTGAGTCACCGGATTTAACTGTTTCCTGAAGTTAATTCCGTGAATATTTGGATTAGGGTGAAACAACATATTTCCGACTGAATCAAATACAAACAGATAACCATTGCTGGCGATTTTGATATTTTTAAGTGCTTTATTAATTTCCAGAATGGCTTGCTGTTTCTGTGCTTCCACCTCTTTCTGGATGTCTTCTATGTAAACACCCGCTCCAACCACGAAACCCCAGTCAGGAAAGTCTCGGACATAGGAGT
>JBOEGV010000052.1:0-53084 GCA_050633605.1 Neptuniibacter sp.
TTTATATCTTGGTTCCTAACAGCAGAGGTAAGGGTATCTTAACTTCAACAAGCTCAGTGTTTTTCGGCAAAAGCATCAAGAAGATCAGGGTCAGGAATCGTTATACATTTCCCTTTCTTATGAATTATGGCTTGTTCAGACAATAAATTAAGCGTTCTTGAGACTGTTTCTCTCGTGGTATTGGTCATGATGGCAATTTCATTCTGGCTAGGCAGATTCTGGATGACCAATCCATCTTGGCATTCCCGGGCATATTTCAGCAGCAAAATTGCTATTCGGGATTGAGCACTATTACTGCCCAGCATAACAATATGCTCATTATTCTGACGAATAATATTTGCCAGCTGTTTCAGTAATTTCTCGGAAACACTGGGAACCGCAAACATCAGCCGCTGTGCTTCAACACTGTTCAAATACGCAACTATTGAACGTTCTGTGGCGACAATGGATGCCGACCTAGGCTTTCCATCTATCAGGGCAAGTTCGCCAAAATGCGCACCTGATTCGATAAAAATGAACCCTACTTCACGCCCGTCAGCGGAGTAGTCAACCACTTTTAAACGCCCTGAAATTAAAAAATAAAGTTCAGAGGATGGCTGCCCTTTGCGCACAACCAATTCATTTTTTTTGCACTCAACAACATGCAATAACCGACTCAGCTGCTCTTTTTCCTGCGGAGTCAGATCAGCAAGCAAACGAATTTGATTTAGCGCCTTTGGAGTCAGTTCCATTCAATCTTCCACACAATACTCATTACGCTACGCCACCTCTAACAGTTTCTGTTAATATTCAGGGTAGAGAGCGATTAAAATCCTTAGCTAATTTAAGCATATTGGAACCCTGTTAGATAAGCCTTCAAGAGAACTAATTTTTCATATGAATGACTGGCAAAACTGGATCGTTGATATTGAGATCGTTACCCCTGACTATATTATCGAGGGGACGGGTGCTCTAGTGGGCCCAAATGATGTCCTGACCAACGCACATGTGATACTGGACGGCTCATATTCGCTTGATGAGGTTACTATCAATCTCTATTTTGGTGGTATCGGTTCAGGTTTTGATACTTATGGTACTAGTGTCCAGTATTATGATCTGGATGTATTTTATGGCGATACTTTAACAATAAATTACGCACAATATGACCTGGGTTTGATTACTCTGGCCGATAATATTGGAGACGAGTTAGGTTGGTTTGAAATTGCGTATAATTCCAGCTCTAAAACAAATTTTCTCAATGTTGCTGGTTTCCCAGGAACACCCTATAGCGGTGATACACTCTACAGCGACTATATCTTCGCCGACTACGATAACTACTACAATACAATCACTTATAGCTGGCCGGAAGGTACACCTGGATCGAGCGGGTCTCCACTCTGGAGTGAAGATGACGATGGCAATCTGAATATTGTCGGCTTGAACACTCTAAGATCTTTTGATGATACACAAAACACTGCGTCGTCATTCACCGAAGAAACCTACAATACTATTCAATCCTGGATAACCGATAACGATCCAGCACCGGTTGAACCGGTTATCATTGATGATGATAACTCTTTCTGGAACGCCAGAATTCAAAATAAAGACACCTACATTTCGGCCTCAGAGGCTCAGCTTTATCGCATTTATTACGGGGCTATGGGCAGGCTACCCGATGAAGACGGCTACGATTGGTGGCTTAATCAAATTGAATCCGGGGATAAAGGGTTACTGGATGTAGCTGCGGGCTTCATATGGTCTGAGGAGTTTCATGGTTATGCTGACGAAAATGACGATGGCCACATTACCAACGAAGAGTTCTTAAGCCATATGTATCTGAATGTTTTTGAGCGTGAACCCGATGCCGAAGGTTATGCCTGGTGGCTGGACCAGTTGGACAGCGAAGATAAAAACCAAGTTATCTCACTGGTTGAAATGACTCAGTCGAATGAATACGTCGAATTAACGCTCACCATTGTCGCTGAATTCGATTTCCTGGTTTAACGCAAACAATCCATTAAAGACACAGTTGCTGCTTCAAAGGCTCTGCAATTTTCGCCCAACTAAAGCGAGTTCGTGTAAAGTCATAAGCATTAGCAACCAGAAGATTTCCCAACTGTTGATCGCTTTTGATTTTCATAATCTGCTCAGGGAATTTACCAATTTCTGCTACAACTACATGCTTACCTGCTACAAAATTCAGACCACGGTTACCAAAAGCAGTGGTGATGATTGGAATTCCTGCGGCTGCATAATCCAGCATTTTCAGATTCGTTCCTGACCCTGAGGTCATTGGGTTTAAGGCCAGATCAACGCTACTCATCCAGATCTGCTTTTCACTCTCACTTAAAAGCCCAAGCTTATGTACATTAGCGGGTAGTTGATCACATACCTGGTGAGAACAGACACTGCCAAAAATAACGTAGTCGATTTCAGGCGTTTGCTCCGCAAAAGACTTTATATATTCCACAGATTCAATATTAGGGCCATGCCAGCTGCCCATAAACAAAGCGGTGAAATGCCCTTCCAGACCTAATCTCTTCTTATTACTTAACCGTGCACTTAATGCTGTAAAAGGCGTAGAGTTTAGCGACACCCCATTGGCGACGGGTAATACCTTATCGATATCCAGCTGGTATAACTGCTTTAATCTTTCACCATCTTCATTACTACACACCAACACCTGTTCAGATTCTTCACAACAAAGCTGCTCTACTTGTCGCACCTGATTAAGGTAGATTTCAGACTGTTGGCCAGCACTTTTCAACACTGCGGCCTTCATATCAAGTTCTACATTATGAGCGTCGTACCATATGGGTCCACGATAAACATCCCGAATGGCATAATAAAGATAAGGATGAGATGCGATCACCAGGTCAGCATCATCAGACTCTGTCCGTAGTGCATTAAGGTAATTGCCTGACAGCTTGTAATTGGAAATTGCTGATATATCCGTTACCGAGACGCCCAAATCCTGATTCATTTGATTATCTGCGGCATGCTGTTCAGCGCTTAATGGCACTGCATGCTCATAAAATCCCTGACTGAGCTGTAATTTCTTCTGTTCTGAGGTCACCTCCCCTAAGGAAACAATCACGACATCAGCTACTTCTGATATGGATTTATAAAGATTATAAACCCGACTTTGCCCCCCTCCCTGTGGCGGCCAGACAGAAAAATTAAGTGCCACCACGATCTTTTTGCGTTCACCTGTTGCTACACTCTCAGGTACCTCGACTGCTTCAGGCGTTTTGAGAAGCATATCAAGCGTTGTGCCCCAGTTAATATGAGCAACTGTTTTTTTGGCTTCAATGCCCATAGTCTGAGCCAGATCCGGATCATCTATAAACCGCTGCATAGCTTCAGCTATCGAGTCTGCATTTACCGGCACTGAAAAGCCGTTAACTCCAGAGATAACGAATTCGTTTACGCCACCTGCATCTTCAGTAGTAATAACCGGTTTTGCAGCTTGCATCGCCTCAATGGTGATAAGGCCATAATCTTCATCATATGGGATAAAGGGTACGCACCTGGCTGCAGCATACTCTTCGATAACTTCAGCATCCGTAATCCTGCCGAGAAAACGGATTCTTGGATCAGATTGCGCAAGTAGCTTCAACTCTTCTGCATCCGGCCCCGTACCAGCAATCCGGAACTGAATATCCCCTCTCGTCTGCATGAAGGCTTCGAGCAGCAATTTAATACGCTTAGCACTGTCCAGGCGACTGATGGTAAATATATTGTCATAGCACCCCTCTCTTATCCCCTCAAGGTCAGATGGGTGATGGCTGACATCCACATGCACGTTAGCTGGGAAATACCCCTCTCGACCAACCACATTATGAGAGATGGCACTGTAACGTTTAATGTGACCCGGCCGTAATGCCAGATCATCCAGAAAATGGACTATTTTTCGGGTCAGGGGCCCTGGAAAAGCAAAAACTTCCTCTTCGCAGAGAAGTCTTGTCTGGTCCAAGGTGTCCCAAAAAACAGGGAGAATATCGTAATTTTCAGGATGACTATTCAGTATGTTTAAAAGAGGCTGAAGACGCTCGTCGTCCGACGAGAAATCCTCTGGCTGCCCCGAAAAGTGATAGGTATCGTAAAGCCCTCTCAGCTTATGCTGAAGATAACAGTGATGGTTATGGTGGCGAATCATCCAGGCAGGATATTTAGTGCTGATCACCATATCAAAATGACCAAGATCTAACTCGCTGAAGCGTTTATAACTTTCCATCAGCTGCCAAAAGTCCCTTTCGGGAGACGGCAGTTTAATCAGCTCCACCTCAATACCGGGGCGCTGATTGAAATGCTGAAGCATTCCCCACCACAGTTTTTCAGCACCACCCACTGTATAAGGAACTGGACTTGGAGCAACAATCGCGAGTTTCATAATGCACTCTTGTGATTCAATTCTTTCAACGTAGCAGTTTTTCAACCACATTCGGCCAAGAGATATTTGCCGCGTGGTACGCGCTCAATCCTTCTTGCCCCATATCAGCAGCTAATTTCCGATTCTGATAGAGCTGGTCTAATTTCTCTGCGATCTGTTCCGGATCTGGTTCCAGGACAAAACCCGTTTTATCATGTTCAACAAACTCTAACGGACCACCCGAATCAGTACAGGTAATTACCGGTTTAGCCGACAACATCCCTTCCAGAGTTATGTAACCGTAGTCTTCGTCGAACGGCGCAAAAAATACGGCCAGCGCCCGAGCATAATATGCAAACTTTTCCTGTTCGGAGAATCGCCCAATCAAACGTACTTTATCGCCCAACTGATATAGCTCTATCAGATGTTGATAGTGCTCTTTCTGACCGCCATCACCTGCAATTATAGCTTTGACGTCTGTCTGACAGTATCGCATCGCCTCAATCAGTAATGTTTGACGCTTCAGAGACTCCAGCCGGCTTGGGCAAAAGATATAACCGTAATCTTCTTCATTGTAGAATGAGTCAGCCATATAAGGAGGATGATACAGGGGTTCAGCAACCAGTTGATTAAACTGTTTTAAGCGTTCAGCCACCCGACCTGAATTAGCAAATAACTGACGCGCCCTGCCCAATGCATAGTTATCGTAGCTCACTACCTTATCGCGCAAGCCCTGCAACTGTTTTCCAGCCTTATCTGCCTCGTATAGCTCATATACCGCACGATGCTGATGCATAATCCATACGGTATGATCCGGGTGCTGTACCCCATAAGCCGGAAACTGCAGACTAATCACCTTATCAACGCTAATGCCATTGAAGTGCTCAAAATTTAATGAATCACAATAATCCATTAAATTCTGGATATCCGCTTCAGGGGAGAAACGAAATGGAAAGCGAATAGCTTCAACCTGATGACCCGCTTTTCGAAGTTCGTGAATAACGCCTTGAATATGATAATCCGCCCCTCCCGGCATAAAAGGAACGATGTTCGCAGTTAAGACGATGTTCAAAGGGAACCCTCGGGTTTGGTTGCAAGAATTGCATAATCCTGCGGCCCACAAAGGTGTCCATTTACGCGCTCAGTTAATGGATCGATGCCTCTTACTTTTGCGTCTTCGGGGTAAGGGTGCAGACGAATGATCTCAGTATTGAAAAATCCATGGTATTTAGCCAAAAATTCGACTGACGTAGGTGTAACTGGATTTCGGTGGGTTGGGTCATGATAGAAAGTATGGCTGGCAACTAAAAGATTCTCAGGGTTTGGTGTTTCAAACAGAATGCGTCCACCCGGAGTGAGCACCCGCATAGCTTCTGCAAACACGTTAAACAGCACTTCGAACGGCAGATGTTCAATGATGTGAAATCCAGTCACCAATCCAACTGAACTATCTGGTAGTGACTTTAGATAAGTGAGAGCGTCAGAGCACACGGCATCAAATCCGGATGCTTTACATTGCTGAACCATGACCTCATTCAGATCGACTCCAGAAACCTGCCAGCCATGATCAGACATAAGCTGTAGCCATTCACCACGACCACAGCCTATATCAATCAGCTGCGGTTTTTCATAGGAAGAAGCTTCACCAAGATAGGGCAGGTAAACCTGCTGCGCCTCTCTTATAGCCTCGCGCGTACCTCTACATGCATCCTCAAACGCGACGTAATAGGCGTCTAGCTCATGTGCTTTATTATCGGACGCTACCTGTTCTACTTTCTCAGGCGTTGTATTTTGTACACTTTCAAGTAAAAGCTCACTGCTACGCTGCTGGTACCTAAGATCCTGCCTTACCAGCGCGAGTTCTTCTCCAACATTTTGCCCTTGTGTTGAATTTTGCTCGATACGCTCATCAAAACGATCCAATTGTTTTTGCAGTTCAGCGATGGTTGATTCAAGGTGCTCAATTAATTGGCTTTGGCTATTGAGTAAATTTCTTTCAATTTGTGAAAGTTTAGAAACACCTTGTGTTGACCTGAATTTTTGTTCAAACAGATGATTAATCCGCTGTAACAATACTCTCAGGCCTTTCCCTGATGTGCCCAGTTTTTTGGATAGTTTATACAGAAAGAAAAACAGGGAAGAGGAGCTGACAGATACTTGCTTTCCTCGGCCCTCATCAGAAAACATAAGGTCTGCAATGACATACTTTCTATCGCCACCATTGCGAAGATAAGATAGATAGATATCTAAACCGGTTCCATCAGCATCACGCCCTAAAATACCTTTGAAGGCATTGGCAACAAATTCTTTGTCCTGATATTCGAGGAATTCCGATAAATTATAATGCGCTTTAAATTGAAAGGACTGCCCACATACCGCTTTTGGCTTCAGGTGATCCATCGGTTTGAGCAGATTGATTGGTTCGCTTGTCCCTGACTCAGCCACATCCAAAGTTTCAGCTTCTTTAGAAACATTATTAATGATGCTGTCCAGATCTAACTGACTTTTAATCTCGCCCATAATACGCTCCGATCAGACCTCTTCAATTTCCAGCTCTGGATGTAATCTGCAAATACCAGAAAACAGGCTTCCCTTGATACCAGCGACTTCAAAACGGATAAGATTATCACACCAGTGGTAACACTCATCCAAGTGATTATCTTCTGAATGCAATGCAGTGGTTATAGTGTACTTACCTGGAGCAATATCCATCGGTAGTACAAATTTCACTTTAAGGCTTTGCCCTTCCTGAAGATTTAAAACCTGCCCCAGTAAATGTGTATTCGTTCCAAAAACATCCTGTCCGAAGCGATCACGAATCAAAATACCGGCGGATAGATTTATGACCTGTTTATGGCCGACCAGATCAAGTTCGATTGTTGCGTTTTCGCCAGAAGAGACCAATTCAGAACCTGAGTCTTGCCCAACTAATTTCGCTGACTTAATTTCGGCCTTGAGGTCACCATAGCTGTGAGCCTGATGCCCGGATGGCATATCATGCTCATCCATTTCAGCCATAATCCGGTTGTAATAATTCACCGCTTCTTCTGGAGAACCGGCGCAGGCAACAATTCCCTGATCTAATACAACGGCTCTATCACAGAGTAACTTCACGGCATTGAGATCATGAGAGACAAAAATGATAGCTCC
This sequence comes from Neptuniibacter sp., assembly GCA_050633605.1. Classification (GTDB taxonomy): domain Bacteria; phylum Pseudomonadota; class Gammaproteobacteria; order Pseudomonadales; family Balneatricaceae; genus Neptuniibacter. The sequence continues at coordinate 7,502 of JBOEGV010000052.1, forward strand.
GCCCTGTTCACGAAACTCTCTGATTTTGCGCATACATTTCTGCTGAAAATGCCCATCACCAACAGAAAGCGCTTCATCTACCAAAAATGCATTGGGTGATGCATGAATCGCGATGGCAAAAGCCAGCCTCATAACCATACCGGAAGAATAGGTTCTGAGCGGTTCATTAATAAATTCACCCAGCTCAGAGAAATCAATAATATCCTGAAGCTGAGTTTCAATTTCATTCTTCTGCATGCCAATGAGCAAGCCATTAGAAAAAATATTTTCGTACCCGGACAAAGCTGTATCGAAACCTGTACCTAACTCAAGCAAGCCAGTAACTTTGCCTCTTATTGATACGGAACCAGCATCTGGTAGCAGTACACCGGTCAATATTTTCAGAAGGGTTGATTTACCGGCGCCATTTTTCCCAAGTACGCCTAAGGTTTCGCCTGCATTCAAAGTGATGGATATTTTATCCAGCGCTTTAAAACTATGATGATACGTCCGCCTTAATACGACCTCTTTTAAACGGTCGGAAGGTCTATCATAGAGTTTGAATGATTTACTTAAATCGCTGACCTGAATAATTTCCATAATCAGATAAAATCCCGGATATCACGTTCAAGTTTTTTACATAGATAGATGCCCGCCATCAACATAGACACTGCAAGTACAAGAATTATTGTCAAAGGCAATAGATCTGGTAATTTCTGGTACATCAGAAGATCTCTGTATGCGGTCATAATGTGATAAATCGGGTTCATCATAAAGAATATCCTGACATGTTCAGGCAGGATATCCACCACATACACAATGGGCGTAAGCCAGAACCATAAATGCATACCCACACCCACCAACTCTTTCACATCCTTAATGAAAACACCGATAACTGCACAGATAAACCCAATGGCGTAGGCAAGTATCTGCTGCACTATAAATACAAAAGGGATGAGCAGCGCATATTCACTCAAAGGGAAGCCGATGATCAGTATGAAAGCCAGGAAAAACAGATAAGAAATTGCAAAAATCACGGTTTCAGTCAGTACGATATACGTAGGCAACTGCAGCAACGAAATGTTCACTTTACCGATTAGAGATGCTTTTTCTGTAAAAATATTAGTGACACGAGAAACCGTGTTTGAGAAAGCTGTCCAGGCAAGAATTCCAGATACCAGATAGATGCTATAGCTATATTCAGCAAATTCCCCACCCAACATTTCCAGACGGGCCCCCATGATTTTCGAAAAGATCACGACGAAAATCAGGATATTTACCAAAGGCATTACAAAGGACCAGGCACCACCCAGTATCGATCCTGAGTATCTGCTAACTAAATCCTGCTTCACGAAATTTAAAAAAAGTGCACGTCGCAAATCTTAAACTCCAAGCATGTAAAGAATGATCATTGCACTGAAAACACCGGCACAATTCGCCAGCATATCGTACCAACAGAAACCACTTCCGTAATAGTGATCCCAGACCTCTTTTACGACGCCGATCAGCAAAGTAGTGGCCAAGGCCATAGGTAGATTCAGGAAAAAACAACAAGCACAGAAAATCACAAAGCTGTACCAGAAATGTTGCTGCTTATCCTCTTGACGAACTTTCTCGAGAATAATACAGGGTAATGACACTCGGCTCATTGTGCAGTCTCAACTTTTTGTAATGCCTGCAGAAGCTTCGAAGCAGAATTTGACCACGTGTAATCCGCAGCGATCTCACGCCCCTGCTTTGACAGGGTCTCACGTAAGCTCTGATCCGAGAGCATTTGTTCCAATTTCATAGTGATATCTTCAATGGAATAAGGATCTGCTAACAGAGCGGAACCCGCCGCCACTTCTGGCATAGAACTCAGATTACCAGTGATCACGGGTACACCTGAAGCCATAGCCTCAGCAACCGGCATTCCATAACCTTCAAAAAAGGACACATAGGCCATACAGGTTGATGCGGCATAGATCACTGGCAACTCAGCCTGAGAAACATAACCAAGCATTAAAAGCTCTCCAGAACGGATAAACGGCTTTATCATGCGATCAAGTTCATCATTTTTCCACCCCTTTGCGCCTACCAGAACTAAAGGGTTTTGTTTGCGGTAATCTGCAGAAAGTCTGGAGAAAGCCTGAATCAGGCCTATGATATTTTTACGAGGTTCAAGAGTGGCGACAGACAATATATAGCTGTCGGGTAACTGATGCTTTGCTCGGACGCTTTCAACCTCTGCTCTTGAAAAATCTTGCCTGAAAGCATCAGAAACTGCAGGAGAAACCACATCTATAAGCCCTGGATCTAACGAAAACTGTTTCACCAGGTCCTGACGTGTATATTCTGAGACGGCAATAACTCTGCGCCCCTGGCGTAAAGAGCTTTCCAGTCCTTGAGTTAAGACCTTCACTCTTTCCGCAGGATGGTATTCCGGAAAATGTAAATGAGATAAATCGTGGACGGTTACTGCTGCAGGCAAATCAAACGGGAGTAAAGTGTAGTTAGGTTCCCAATACACGTATCCGTTCAGCTGCTTAGCTTTGCGCTGAGCCTGCATTCTTTCAAGTTTACGTTTAGCCACTCTTGCATAAGGAATCTGCTTAGCTAAACGGACAAGGCTAGAACCTTTTGATTGACTGTTCGTGTCTGATTCAAGACCTGACGACTTTAGCATCTGCTCTAAAGCCTGTCGGTCACACCATTGAATTGCCGAAGCGCCTTTAATATCTTCAATGACGGGTAGTTTATTCAACTCGGATAAGAGATTTTTCGTGTAATGACCTATCCCCGTCAATGGAGGGAGTAAAGGGGATAAGTTGGTAACGAGTTTCATTTGCTGATTTAACCAGAACCTTTAAAAGTACAGAAAGCTATTTACTGACCTGGCAGTAAACAGCTTTTTATAGGCAGCACCATTCATGGCACGCTTAAGAGCTTTCAGCCCAGCTATCTATCAGCTCGATGTGTTTGTCTGAAAGAGTACCTGAATGACTCATTAGCTGGACCCAGTTCATTATGAAATCATATTGCGCCTGGCGAAAATCTCTTTGAAACCGAAACTTTTCTCTTAAAGCATCCAATACATCCACCACAGTAACCGTACCGTATGAGAAGCCCTTTTCCTGGGCTTCCAGAGATTTACCGGCGGAGGTTAGGGCATTTTTTGCAGCCGAAATACGTGTCCAACTGGCATTCGTATTCAGGTAGGATGCTCTCAAATCTTTAAGAACTGATCTACGCGCTTCGTCATATTGAAGCCTGGCGATATTCAAATATGCTCGACTTTCTGATTTCTGGGCACTTACGCGTCCACCCATAAATAATGGGACATTCAGATTAAGGCTGGCAACATAAGTTTCAGTGCGGTTACTTGCTGAATTTTCGAAGCCAATATCACTTTTCTGAGCACTTAATGACAGATCTACTGTAGGTAAACGCTCTGACTTAGATTGCTTAAGTCGTGCTTCTTCCGCTCGAACATTTTCATTTAAAGAGAGCAATAAAGGATTGTTTACCAGCGCATCTTTGATCCAGAGATCTAATGACTTCAGCTCAGTTGCAATGGGTATATCCTGCATAATATCAGGGATGGGTCCATAAACGGGCCGCCCTACCAACTCAGATAAAGCTTCTAGCGCAATATCCAAACGAGCTTGCACTGATATCTCTTCAGCCTTAATACCACCAAGGCGCGCTTCAACTTCTAAAAGGTCGGTTAACACAGCCAACTGATGTTCATAGCGGCTTTTCAAAAGCTCCAATTGTTTCTCAGTAGCGTTTATTTCTGCTTGAACCAAAGCTAGGGTATCCTGGCTGGCTAAAACATCCAGGTAACGGCTAACCAGATCGCCAACCACCTCAATTTTTTTAGCCTCATAGCTGAGCTCAGTTGCATCTGATAATTTTTCATAGCGGGAACGGTTATACCATTTATTCAGATCAAGCACTGTTTGCTGAACAGTAAGATTATAACGTTCGCCCTTGTAATGCTCATTGGTATCGTTTTGAAGCAATTTGCGCTGATTGTCTGTCCATGAAGCTCGGAAACTTACCTGTGGCAACAAAGCCGACTCAGCTTGTTTATATTGTGCGTAACCAACCTCAATCTCTTCTGAAGAGATTTGCAGGCGAGGTTCAGATTCAAGTGTCTGCTGATATAAATCGTACAACGTATCTGCGGATACACATGCGGAAAACAACGAACTGATCAGTAGCATGAATGCAACAAAGCGATTCATTATCAATCCTCTATCAATGAACGAGCAAAGGCATTAGTTGCTGGTTGCGCCAAATATTCAAATAAGGTTCGTGAACCGGTATTGATCAATACTTCGGCGGGCATACCCGGGAGTAGTTGGTTACCACCCAGAATCTTTTCCTGACCTTCCAGCAGCTCAATCCGCGCAAGGTAATAAGGAATACCCTGCTCATCTATCAAACTGTCTGGAGAAAGGGTAATCACTTTACCTTCAACTACTGGTATCACGGTGGATTTAAAAGTACTGAAGCGAATATCGGCAGTTAAACCTTCATATACACGGTCGATATCAACGGGTGATACCCGTGCTTCTATGACTAACTCATTTTTATCAGGCACCATATCAAGAATGGGTGTCCCAGCGGCTATAACGCCGCCAATAGTATGTACACTCAAGCCTAAAACCACACCATTAACTGGCGCTTTTATCAATGAACGTTCAACTGTATGTTGAATTGCCGTCAGGCGTTCATTTAAGTCATACAGCCGGGCTTGCACCTCTGTCAGTTGTCCAACCACTTCTGTACGGAAGTTTTTCTTCAACTGTAAAATCTGCAGTTCCGCCTCTCCAACCTGAACTGTGACCGCTGCGACCTGTGCCAGGAGTTCAGCTAACTCTCCCACCAATCCTTCTTTCAGGCGCTGGAGATCACGGAGGCGCTTTTTATCAACAAACCCTTGAGATAATAACGCCTGATTATCATTAATTTCTTCATTGTAAGATTTGATTAATGCTTTCTTACTTAAACGGAGAGCCTGCAAGCCTTTAATCTGAGATTTAAACTGCTCAACTCGTTGTTGAAACACCTCAATTTCACCATCACGAGCGACCTTACGCACATTAAATTGCTGGCTTTCGAGTTTCTTTGCCTCAATTGCACGTGGATCATCAACGTTCAGTGATTCAGGGAAAGCAATCTTTTCATAATCGTCCCTCTCAGCAATCAATCGCGCCTCCTGGGCAGCAACGACATAGCTTTGAGATTTAATGATCTGTAATTCAGCTCGGGCCTGAGTGTCATCAAGTAATAACAATGGTGCTCCCGCGTCAACGCGGTCGCCATCTTTAACAAAAAACTCTCTAACAATACCACCTTCAAGGTGCTGTATTGTTTTACGACTGCCCTTAACCGTTACACTTCCTTGCGCCAGAGCAGCACTTTCTAGAGGCGCCAATACTGACCACGTACCAAATACGCCAAAGATCAAAAAGATGATGATAAACCCAACCATTCTGGGGGTCTTATCACTGGTATCAACTTCTTTTTTAACTGAACTATCCTGCTTCACTTCCACTGATTGGACCTTTTCCAATATTTAAGCAACGGTTAACTTTTTTTCTGCTGAATTTTTTGTGCCACTGATGCCTGAAGCTGTTTCATCTTCGTCAACACTTCATCTCTCGAGCCTTGCATTTGCAGCTGTCCGTTAGCCAGAACCAATAGTTTATCTACCTGATTCAAAGCGGCAGAACGATGGGTTATCAAAAAGACAGTTGTGCCTTTCTCTTTGAGGTGCTGAAGAGTAGCAGACAATGCTCTTTCTCCAACATCATCAAGGTTTGAATTAGGCTCATCCAAGATAACCAAAACTGGCGAACCATAGATAGCACGGGCCAAGCCTATTCTCTGTCGCTGACCGCCTGACAATGATCCACCATGAGCGCCAATCTGAGTATCATAGCCATCTGGAAATGACAATATCATCTCATGCACACTGGCACTTTTAGCAGCAGCAACTATTTTATCAGGATCAATATCACCAAAACGGGCAATGTTTTCGCTGACGGTGCCATCAAAGAGTTCAATATCCTGAGGCAGGTAGCCAATATACTCGCCCAATTCATGACGGTTCCAGGTGAATACATCCGCCTTATCAAGGCGTACTTTACCTACAGCAACCGGCCAAACACCTAATAAAGCTCGAGCCAATGTTGATTTACCCGCCGCACTTGGCCCTAAAATACCCCAAATCTCACCTGGCCGCGCTTCAAAGGAAATGCCTTTGAGGACAGGCGTTCGTGCACCTGGGGGGGCGACTGAAACACCCTCCACACTAACAAAACCAGTCGGGGCAGGCAGTGACATCTTTTCACCGTCTTGCGGGATTTTCTGCAGCACTTCATCCAGACGAGCGTACTGACTTCTTGCTGCAACAAAACCTTTCCACGCACCGATCATTTGATCAATTGGCGCAAGCGCACGCCCCAGGATGATAGAACCACCAATCATAAGACCGGGAGTGATTTGTTGTTCCAATACTAAATATGCACCTAAGCCAAGAATCGATGACTGTAGCACCATCCTTAAAGTTTTTGAGATACTGGTAATGGTGCCTGAACGATCACTCGCTGTTGCCTGCAGAATCAATACATTATCCTGCTTGGCTTTCCATCGACTTCTGAGAGTCTCCTGCATCCCCATAGATTCAATAACTTCTGAATTCTCCAAAGTCTTACGGACACTGTCATTTGCTTTACTAGCTAAGTGGTTCGCTTCCTGAATATCTTTGCTGGTAATTTTCTCATTAATAATGGCAAGCACACTCAAAAGCAGGGCACTAAACACCCCCACCCAGCCATACCATGGATGGAACATAAACATGACCGCGATGTAAACGGGAATCCAAGGCGCATCAAAAAAAGCGAAAGGACCGGAACCCGTTAAGAATTGTCGAAGTCCGGTCAAATCTTTAATAGGTTGCGCGTTATTATTTTGTCCACCGGTATATAACGCTTGTTTAAAACTGGCATTGTAAACCTTCTCAGCCAATTGCTGATCAATCCGTGCGCTAATTCTGACTAACATACGTGATCGGGCAAACTCCAACCCACCCATGGATACCAAAAGCATCACCATAATCAATGTCAGCATCAACAAAGTACTTTCACTACCACCCGTGATGACCCGGTCATAGATTTGCAGCATATACATGGCCGGAACGATCATCAGGAAGTTGATGAACATACTGAAAAAACCGACTGTAATGAAAGCTCCCTTGGTATTGTGTAGAACTTTCTGAAGATCCGTTTTCTTTTCAGACTGCACGCGTTGTTATCTCCAAAATCAAAGCAAAAAGGCCCACAAATACTTACTCAAGATGAGCCGACGCAAAAAGTGCGCAAAGCATATCAGAGATGTAACTTTTTTATAAGCCAATCCTGTCAGTTCAAGGACCCAGAATTAAAACTTTAATTGGCGCATTAAAAGGCTTAAAGGTATCATCGTTCCTGTAACGCATAATCATTGCATGTGTGCTGACAAGGCCTATAAAGCGCATTGTCATTTTCATCAGAACAACAACTCCAAGTAACCAGAATCAAAGATATAAAAACCATGATTCACCCTTGTACGCCCCTGAGAACTCTCAAAGCTTGCATTGACAGTGCGTACAGCCTGACAAAGCTGGAAGGTCAATCTTGAGAAAAGTCAAAATTCTTCACATTTTTAAATCTTACTTTCCAGAGACCGTCGGTGGCATTGAGCAAGTAATACTTCAGCTCGCAAAAGCTGGAGAAAGGCACAATTTTCAATCTGATGTTTTTACACTGACAGACAAGCCAACCCATACATCCAGATATGGTAAGCAGATTATCTATTCAGTCCACCGGGATTTGCAGTTTGCATCAACAGGGCTTTCTGTCAGTGCGTTTGGCGTGTTCCGAAAAATCATTTCACGCTACGATATCCTTCATTATCATTACCCATGGCCTTTTGGCGATCTTTTACACTTATCTCTGGCTCGCCATAAACCATCGATACTGACCTATCACTCAGATATTGTTCGGCAAAAAAACCTGGAAAAATTCTACCGTCCGTTACAACAGCGTTTTTTAGAGTCAATGGATAAGATCGTTGTAACCTCTCCCAATTACCTCCGATCCAGCAAAACCCTTGTGCCATTTCATGATAAAACCACTGTTGTTCCAATCGGTTTAAATAAAGATACCTACCCACCTGCAACATTACAGCGACTCCGACAATGGAGAGAAAGTTTTGGGGATGATTTCTTCCTATTTGTAGGAGTTTTACGCTATTACAAAGGGCTCCATATATTATTAGAGGCTCTAAAAGGAACCCAGTTAAAAGTAGTAATTGCCGGTTCGGGCCCTACAGAATCTGAATTAAAACAAAAGGCTCAAGAATATAACCTGAGTAATGTCCATTTTCTGGGCCAGATTACTGATGAAGACAAAGTTGCTTTGCTTTCTCTGTGCAGAGCGGTGGTGTTCCCCTCGCACTTGCGTTCGGAGGCCTTTGGCATATCCCTTCTGGAAGGCGCTATGTATGGCAAACCCATGATTTCTTGTGAAATAGGAACAGGCACCACCTTTATAAACGAAGCAAACGTTACTGGCATTGCCGTACCTCCTTCTGATCCAAATTCGCTACGACAGGCCATGCTGAGAATTAATGCCGATCATGAAGGGCGGGAGCTAATGGGAGAAAATGCCAAAAAACGCTACGAAAAACTCTTTACAGATCGAGTAATGTTTAGTGGTTATGAGAAAATATACAATCAGCTTTTAAAGCTGCCTGAGCATTAGCCATTAAGATAATCAACGCCCTCCCCTTGAGCCTGATATCCCTTTATTGACTGCCGTAATAATGTCCGGACCTGTGCCCCGTCATTATTTTCACAATGTATCCTAAGCTCAGAAATCAGCAAATCAAGCTGTTCAGAAGGCATTCTTTCTTCTTCAGCTTTAGCTATAGAAGGATGCTCCGTTGTTACGGAATCCTCCCCAAGAAGAAGCTCTTCATATAACTTTTCACCTGGTCGCAACCCCGTATAAATGATTTCAATGTCACCATCCGGTTTTTTTTCTGAACGAATTTTATTACCTGTCAGATGGATCATTCTTTCTGCAAGCTCTTGTATCTGTACCGGCTCTCCCATATCCAGAAGAAATACCTCCCCCCCCTGGGCCATTGATCCGGCCTGTATCACCAACGATGCGGCTTCTGGAATGGTCATGAAATAGCGCACCACATCAGGGTGAGTCACAGTTATTGGCCCCCCCTCTTTGATCTGACTTTTAAACAAGGGAACAACAGAACCTGAAGATCCAAGCACATTACCAAAACGCACCATAGAAAAAATGGTGGTACTTTGGGTTTGAGCTTTGTCCTGAAGCAACAGCTCTGCCAATCGCTTACTTGCGCCCATAACATTGGTTGGCCGCACTGCTTTATCTGTTGAAATGAGTATAAAGCGGCTGACACCTGCCTCTAATGCTGCAGTAGCAGCGGTTAATGTACCAAATACATTATTGCGTACCCCTGCAACGACATTACGCTCAACTATAGGAACATGTTTATAAGCAGCTGCATGATAAACAGTCCCTACATGATACTTATTGAAAGCAGACGAAAGTCGCTTTTTATCCAAAACAGATCCCAACAAGGCTACGATTTGAACGTCACTATCCGATTCTTTCAGAGTTTCAATAAGCTCTTTTTCGATCTGATAGAGATTAAACTCACTCTGTTCGTAAAGAACCAGAGTGCTTGGCTCACTGTCCAAAACTTTTCGACATATTTCTGAACCAATAGAACCTCCCGCTCCCGTCACCATTACAACCTGTGATTTAACGCTTCGCTCAATCAACTTGGTAACCGGTGGTACTGGATCTCGCCCCAGCAATTCATCTAACTCAATATCGCGAAGATTCTCCAGGGAGATATTCCCTGACATCATCTCGCGGTTTGAGGGAACCGTCTGAACATGGACAGGATAATGTGATAGCCGCTCTAATATTTTTTTTCGTTGCAGCTTCGAAGCAGACGGCATTGCCAGCAGGACGTACTCTACTCTATGAGTTTCTACCAGTTTGGCAATTTGCTCTGGAGAATAAACCGGTTGACCGTTGACCACACTACCCCAGATAGATGAATCATCATCAATGAAACCGATAATAGCAAAACGAGGATCAGACCCCAGAGAGCCCACCAGTTGAGCCCCAGCATAACCTGCACCGTAGACCAGTACCGACTGTTTCTCGGTGTAAACCCCTGTTAGCCAATGATAGTAGTTACGCACTAATAACCGGCTACCACCAACGTACATAAGACAAACAAGAGCAAAGATGATCGGAACTGATCGAGAAAAAGGCTGGATAGAGAATGTATATGCTATTAGATAAATCAAGCAAGCCAGCAAAACCACACCTTTACCTACAGCCCAAATAGCCTGCCAGCTTACAAATCTAACAATTGCACGGTATAGCCCTAAACGCGCAAAAACGAAAATACCCAGGGGGGGTAAAATAAAAAACAGAATCAAATTTCCCTGCAGGTAAACTTCCGGCCACCACTCAGATAACCGAAGTGAATAAGCAGTCCAAAGCGCCAATGGAAGCATCACCAGATCAGCTATCACCATCAATAACTTCTTATGGAAGCGCGTGAGGGCTATAACCTGATCATTGAGTGCGTCTACTAACTGTTGCGGCTTTTTCATTTTATTAACGGCCACTTAACTTTAAACAGAGCTCTCAGAGATTTTTTAAGCATCATTTTACCCGGTCACCCTGGCCATTACCTGCCACCGTCTTGAATATGTAACCAAAGTAATTAGGCATAGTTAAAGTTTGAATCATCTTTGCATCAGTTTCTGCTAAAAGTTCAGGTGTCGACATATCAATATGATTGATCTGAGCCAACCCGGTAATACCTGGTCTGACATCGAAAACTTTTAGCTCATCACGACATCTAATCAATTCTGACTGTGAGGGCAAACAGGGCCGCGGCCCAACCAAACTCATCTCCCCCATTAACACATTCCAAAGTTGAGGCAATTCATCAAGTTTGGTTTTTCTGAGATATTTTCCAAGCGGAGTAATTGCTGAAGCATCTGCTTGATGTGTGGCTACATGTTTAGTGTCAGGGTACATTGTCCGAAACTTAACCAAAACAAATAGATTCAAATTCCTCCCTACCCGCGTCTGAAGCAAAAGCGGTGAACGCGTGTCCATGTAAGCGATAACGCAAACAATCAGAAGAAGCGGGGACAGAAGTAGAAGTCCAAAAAATGCTAGTGTCAAATCGGTTAATCTAATCAACAAAGATGTATTCATAAATAAGGTTTTATTGCCCGCCTGATTGCTTCATCAACGGATACTTTAGGCTCCCAGCCCAGCAAAGCCTTAGTCTTATCCAAATTTACTTGCAATGAACCCGTTAGCTTGAGCATCAGTTCCTGTTTACCCACTAAGCGGGCTATGAGTTTTAATATACAAAGCGGCACAGGAACCTGTACAGATTTCACTTCAAGCAACGTAGCAATTTTACTAATTAATTCACTTATCGACAGGTCCTGACCATCACTGACTAAAAAAACCTGGTTACCTGCTCTTGGGTGGTCTACACAAGTAATAATAAGATCGCAAAGGTTATCAATTCCCACCATACTGCGCTTATTTTTTATTGCCCCAAAAGGAAGTGGTAGTTTTTTTCTTACAAGCTTTACAAGCTCATTAAAATTCCCTTTAACCCCAGGCCCGTAAACTAAAGGCGCCCGAACAATGACTACATCCATCAAAGTATTTTCGGCGACCGCAAGCAATTCTCTCTCCGCTTCCCATTTCGATTTAGCATAATCATCCTCTGGAGCAGGTAAATCATCACCACAAAAAGGCTGAAATACCGGTGTAGTTTCACCGTTTACTTTGATCGAACTGATAAAAATAAACCTCTTTACCCCAGCGTCCAGCGCCGCCTGAGCAAGTTTGCGCGTACCTTCGACATTGACCGACCGGAAAGAAGATGCTTGCACACCCCCGGATGGCACTTGGGCAGCACAGTGAATGATGGTATTGCACCCAGTTAAGCTCAGATGTGAAATTTCGCCTGCCAAGTCTAAAGGAAGAACAGGGTATGAATACGTTTCTGCACCTACGCGCCTGATCATTCCGGTAACAGGGAATCCGTTTATCTGACACTGTTCGGCAAGGTGCTTACCTAAAAAACCACTGACACCTGTAATCACGACCTTGTGCTTATTATTTTTCAGCACTTTTTTTTCCCAGTAACTGTTGATAGATATCTAGGTGCCTTTCAACAACATAATTTACAGAGAACTCTCGTTGAGCAAGCTCATATGCTGCTTGCCCCATTTTTTCTCTGAGGACTCTATCTTCTATCAGTACATTAATCTGATTGGCCAGTGCTTCTGAATGCTTTGGCGGCGCCAAAAGCCCAGTAATGCCCTCTTCCACCGCAAACCTACAGCCTGGCACATCTGTTGTCACCACAGGCCTTCCCGATGCTGCTGCCTCAATAAGCACCTTTGGCAACCCTTCCCTATATGAAGGCAAACACACAATACTGGAAGTTTCATAGAAGGGCCTTACATCAGAATGATAACCCAAGAATTCGACATTACCTTCTTGCTTCCAACGCAACAACTCAGACTCAGTGACTGAAGCAGGGTTATCAGGGTCCGGGTCTCCTACAACCTGAAATACCACTTCAGGTTTATGCCGTCTTATGTTTTGAGCTGCCTTCACAAACTCACATAAGCCTTTATCTTTCAGTAATCTAGAGACCATAAGCACTTTTACAACATCTGGTTGAGGCAGATGCCGATATAATTTCAGATCTACCCCTGACCCGCGAATTAGCACACACCGTTGACGATTCAAAGAGACAAGATTGATTAATTGATCCCTATCATCTGGATTCTGAAAAATAACCGTGATGTTGTTATGCATAAATGCCAATCGATAAAGCAGGGATGCAACTTTTCTAACTACTTTGGAAAGTGGCCTTTTAGATACAAATACATTTCCAAGCCCTGAGACTGCACAAACCAAAGCAGGTACACCTAATAACCTCGATGCTATGCCTCCATAAACAACAGGTTTAATAGTTACAGCATGAACTAGGTCAGGCTTAACATCTTTTATAGCGCTGCAGATTTGATGAAATGTTTGTAAATTGGAAATTAAAGAAAGACCGCTCCGTGAAAGTCTTATAGGTATAAATGTGATGCCTTCACTTTCGATCAAAGCCTTTTGGGAGTCTGTCCCTTTAGAGGCAAGAAATACTTTATAGCCATTTTTGATTGCCTCCTGAGCAACTGGTAAACGATGCGAAAGAAAAAAACCAGCATCATTAACAATTAGTAAAATTCTTTTCATCGATATCAAAAACAACCTTAGGATTAGTTGGGAACAGAGTTTTACGATTCAAAGCCTGAGATCAGAGTCATCTTTAGAAAGCACGTATTTAAGGTCGTATAATACATGAATCTCTTTTCCTAACTGCCGGAAGTCAGCCTCGCTCATCGCAACAAACTGCCGATGGGCCACCGCCAATACGACCGCATCGTATGTAGCTGGACTCAACTGGTCAACCAACTGAACATCATACTCTTTCAAACACCCTTCTGGAGAAATCCAAGGGTCGTAAGATTCAACACTGCAGCCATAATCTTCCAACTCTTTAATGAGATCGATCGTTTTTGTATTACGTAAATCAGGGCAATTTTCCTTAAACGTAAGGCCCATAATCAATACTCTGGCCCCTTGGACCTGAATGCACTTTTTCAGCATTTCTTTTACTAGCTGACTTGCCGCATAAGCACCCATTGAATCATTTAAGCGCCTTCCCGCAAGAATAATTTCAGGGTGATAGCCTACTGATTGAGCTTTATGGGTAAGGTAATATGGATCAACCCCGATACAATGTCCGCCGACTAAACCCGGACGAAATGGAAGAAAATTCCATTTCGTCCCCGCAGCTTTTAACACTTCCTCGGTATCTATACCCAACTTGTTAAAAATCAAAGCTAGCTCGTTCACCAAACTTATATTTACATCCCGCTGGGTATTTTCAATTACCTTAGCGGCTTCAGCGACTTTAATCGAACTCGCCAGATAGGTCCCCGCCTCAATAATCGACTGATATAACTGATCTATACGTACTGCCACATCATGGGTAGACCCCGACGTTATCTTGAGTATTGAGGTCAATCGGTGTTCTTTATCGCCCGGGTTGATCCTTTCCGGACTATACCCAATAAAGAAATCATGATTCAGCCGCATTCCTGACACCGATTCCAAAACAGGGGCGCATTCCTCTTCAGTTGCTCCTGGATAGACTGTAGATTCATAAACTACTATATCTCCAGGGGCTAAAACCTGCCCCACGGTTCTGCTCGCAGATAGCAAAGGTGTCAAATCAGGCTGTTTATATTTATTGATAGGGGTGGGAACGGTGACTATGTAAAAATTACAGTCACGAATCTCTTCAAGCTGATTAGTGTAAGTAAGATTTTTTGCGGATGCTAACTCTTCATTAGATACCTCTAGAGTATAATCTGCTCCCGCCTTTAAAGATTCTAAGCGCTCCTCATCAATGTCATACCCTACTGTTGAATAATATTTACCAAATTCAACTGCAAGTGGGAGCCCAACATAACCCAGACCAATAATGGCAACCCTGACACTATCCAATTTTTGCACGGATAACTCCTATCTAAACAACCACGAAAGCCGAATACGGCCCAGATCAATTAAGCGTTTATTGATTCCAATTCATTGGATAACATCCTGTATTTCATACTAAAAATAAGCATTGCACACAACTTTTCTACCAATTCGCCGGGAGCTAAAAACCTTGAGTATAAACAAGGCTCGCCAAGTGTTTGCAAGACCATTCTCACCATAACCCTAGACCAAACAACAATTGGAATAGACAACCCTGGAGATTAAATTCGATTTGGTTTTTGGAACATACAGTTCACGTAGTTGGTGCAACCGGTTTATTCTCTATCTTGAACAACATAAATGAAAGGAACTTACTCCACAAGCCTAGGATCAACAAAACAATACTCCGCTCTTAAGGAAACCTGGCTATTTAAAGTACATGCTTGCATATCGTAGAGCGCGGGATAAATGATGCTAAAAGAAAACCATATAATTACGCTAAATTTTAAATATGATATGTCGAATAAATAACCTCAAAGCCAACTGAAGATTAACCAAAGCAAAAACAATATTTTCTACTGACTTAAAAATCAACAAATTAGTTTTTTAAAAAAAAGTTCAGCCTGACTTTTTCGAGAATATTTTCTTATCACTTCCACATCAGGAGAAAACCATTCGGGTCGACTACCATTTAATAAATCAACAAGAACATTCTTGATCATATTTACATCGTTCTCTGCACAAAAGCCCGTATGCGTTTCATTCAACAATTGGTAAATTGCGCTATTTCTACCGCTTCCTAGGCTTAAAACTGGCACACCGGAAGAAATATATTCAAAGACTTTTCCTGTAAGCACCCCTACCGCTTCAGGCTTGGAACTTTCCAGAAGCAGTAATAAGCCTGAGTCTACTTGAGCCTGCAACGCTTTCTCTCGTGGAACATGCCCTTTAATTGAAATAAAAGATGAATGGGCATTATCCTTTAAAAGGCTTTGAGCATATTCGTCAGAAGCACCGAAAAACTCCACCAAGATATCCCCCGCCTGTATTACCCCTTCAAGTTCCAGCTGACTAATAGCAATTAAAAGAGGTCTTGGGTCTTGATATTCAGGATAGATCATTCCTGTGTAAGTAATTTTCAACGGCTTACTACCATATTTTTTTTCTCTATTTAAATTCTCCTCTAGCGCACCTTCAGATATATCAAATCCGTTTGTAACCACATGCACTTCCTTACTTAACAACACCCCCAGTGAAACCGCCAGATTACCGGACACAGTTGTAATTTCATCCGCTAACTGCCCAACCACACTTAGCTCTAACTTCTCTGCTTTAGCCCTTTGATAAGCTTTTGTGTATACACGGAAGTTTTGACTCCAAGGATCCCTGTAATCCGCTATCCATTTTATGTTAGGTGAAATTTTCTTCATTTCTGCCGCAATGAGATGGGCAGATACAGGACCATATGTGCTAACAACTATGTCAGTCTCTTTAACAATATCTGGAATGATGGCTGCTGTAGCCTTAAACCAACTATTTCTTGGATCGAAAGTTGCTCCAAAGCCCTTTAGAACAAACTTTACGATTTTTTTTAACCGTTTCAGAATAGTGGGACGGCTAAACACACCACTCTGTGAGCTAAGCTTGTTACCGTGTTGAATTTCAACGACCTTAACTCCAGCGAGCTTTTCTAAATTGAGGTCCAAAGGCTCATCAAAGATTTTTTTCTGCGCAGTCAACACAGTAACTTCAGCCCCAAGTTCAGACCAATACTTAGCCCATGAATAAGGCCTATGCGTACCAATCGCATTCCTAGGAGGCCAGTTATAACTGACTATTGTTACTCGCTTCCCCACTCTCAGTCCTCTTTTAAATAAAACCCGAAATTTTAAATTTAAAACATACTTTATTTTTTGATTTAAGAAGGCAAAAAATAAATATATTCAAAATAAAGGCTTATTATAAAGTTAGAATTTAATTTTAATGCCACAGAACCTATTCAACTAAAAGTACCCTTAATTATATTCCGAAGCGTAAATCAAGCTATTTTTAAAATCAGGATTTTATTATTTTCTTATATAGGTTGATTTCATCCAGATTCAACAACTGTGAATTGTGCCATAAGAGAGTAAAGTTCCCCCCTACTTTTCGACAATTTTCTTTTAGTTTATAAAAGTATTCAAACGCAGCTTCACTGGTCCCAAGCCCCATATATGCAGTCGACATAACTGAGCATTCCATAGCTATAAGCGGGCGTATCTTAATATTGTATTGTACTTGTTCAACCGGATTGAAAGCTCGATAGTCATGACAAGTGCCACAGCGAAAGCCTGCCATATCTGCATAACTTAATGATGAGTCATAGTGCATACCAGCCTCCTCCAAGCCAGCTAGAGTCACCGGATGAGACCAACGTAAGAAATGCATACGGCTTCCAATTGATTTTTGCCTAATCCTTTCTTCAGACATCACTTTTCGGAGGCGTTTTGATTCAGAACTAATCAAATCAGGATACAAATATGTGTTATAACTTGGGTGCAATCCAATTTCATGACCACGAGCATGGATTCTTCTCATTAACTCCCGGATCGCTGGATGCTCAGGTACATATTCTGCGTCCCTCAAATTATCTGTTTTACCGCAAATAAAATTAAAAGCGCTAGCTAACCCCAGCTCCTCTGATTGACTCATGATAAAGTCAAATGTATTAAATGGGTCTGAAGATAAAAGTTGTTTCTTGGTCCTGATCCGTATTAAAGGCCCCATAGTAGCCTGTTTAATACTCTGCCTCTTCAGAACATCACCAGCCATCAGCCTAACCATCCTTCCTATTGAGCTAAAGCCATAACGACTAGGCCAATCAACATCGTGGGAAACTTTCATTTCAAAAAAATGTTCCTTTAGCGAGATCCCTGGCCATTGGCGTTTAATTATCTGCCCTAAAATATGCAACCATTCATCAACTATCGGGCGGTCTAAGTATTTATGTTTAAAAGCATGGGAAGAAGTAGCTGGAAATCGTTGATGTTGATCTAAATCTTTTCTCCCAACCTCTTCAAGACGGCTTAACATCCAATAGACCAGACCTAAAATATCATAATGAATCATGATTCTATTTGATTCGTATTCGATTAAGGGGTCTACTAGAGCATTACTACCCGGCGCATAAAGCATAGGCGAAATAGGAGCTGCGAATCCCTCTTTAGAAGCCTGCCAGTGATAGCAATTAAAATCCGAAGCTGAATGATGAAATGCTTTATCAGACCTATCAAAAACAATCTCCCCGGCATTACCAACCAGCCTCAAAGAAATTAATTTATTAGAGCTAATAAGATTGAATTCATGACCAAACCTGTCACCCAATATGGTTTCAAGCCAACTTAACTCAGGTGGTGTAAAAAACATGAATCAAACAACGATCAGAAAGGTTAATGACACATAATACATTCAATTTACTGTTACCTCTGACCTAAAAAGGGTGACTATCTGATCTCTTTATTCTATTTATTACTACCCAAGGTACTCATTTACCCTTTTTTGAGGCTTTTGAGGAAAACTGCTACTTTTAAAAGCCTAGAAGGAATATGACTAACTCGGTGGTAAGGTGTTTGAATTGCTCCAAACCCCCTAAAAAACTTTTCAACTGGTTCAATCATCGAGCCTTCAAAATCAAAAACACGATTAACTTCTGACGAAAATTTAATAGCTTCCCACATACAAAGGCTCATTGCTCCACTGTTTCTCAGGTTTGGATCACTGCCGCCCATAAGGTAATAAGCTTTGCCATTTTCCCACACTAAATAAACCCCCGCGTGGTGCCTTCCTTGACTGTCCTCTGCAATAAAAATCCGCCGCAGGTTTCTTGACGAAGCAGCAGCGTCTATTCTCTCAACCATAGATCGATTGTAAGGTACTTTAAACCCTTGTCGTTTGAAAACTTTTTGATTGAGTTCAAAAAAATCACCTATGTCCAGATCAGTGCGAACCCTAAGTTTTTCTCGGTCTTTGGCTTTACGGATCTCCCGGCGAATATTTTCTTGCATACCAGCCCACAGCTTATCATGATCATCCAAATTAATTAGCTGATAGGTATATCGGGTAGTCTGCTCGAAACCTAACCAATAAAACGGCAACCAATTCATCTGTGTATCTGGCCAACTTTGGCAAAAGTAATCATATTTAGGTAATTGAGCAATCAAAGCCTGCATTAGCTCTTTTTCTCGAGCCAATTTTTTTGCATATTTAGCATTATTTTCCCTGATCCATGGACCAAGGCTCTGTGTCAATAAGGGCTGAGCAAACAAATCAAGGCCAAACTTCTTCCTCCTATAGTAGGGCATTGAAGCAACAACTTCCCCTCCCTTCTCAACCAGGCAAACATCCCATTCATTTTCACATACTGCATCCAACCACCAAGACTGAGAGAATAGGGGAATAGTTGACTCGTTTTCACAAAGGTTTCGGTAAACGTCCTTCAAATGAAAAGTTCCTTTTTAAATGGGTATTTACTTGTGAGAGATTCAAGAGAATCCTGCTCGAACTCCGACAACTTTGATAGATCATCACCCCAAAAGGTCGGAATTTCAGTTTCATTACGTAATGGAACACCTAGCCATTTCCCTAGGTCATGGATTAATTCTTCACTAAATGCTTGATAATGAACTTCCTTAACACTTTCAGCAGGGAACATCTTTAGATCTTTTTCGATTTGCTGCTCCAGGAAATAAACTTGAGAAGCGCACATTTCTGGTTCCGACAAACATAGCAACTCAGTTACATTGCTCGGCATAATACTCCACCACTCATGTGCTTTCACACCAAGTGACCTCCTTGCCCGCAGTATCGACCTAATAACAAATCTCGGATCTCGACGAACAAAAATAACTCGAGCGTTCGGAAATACTTTTTTTATTAAACTTAGCCGCTGACCTGCATTGAGGTTTTTGAATAACATCGGCTTTCCTAGATAGGATGATACTCCATCGATCTCTTCCTTAATTTCCTTAATCATAGTGGGAGTTATTTCGTATTCATCAATAAAATGACGCTCCCTTGGTAACCAACGATACCAAAAAGAACCGCACTCACTAGGAGCATGACAGCCATAATGTTGAGTTTCCCCAAGATCAGCCTCGAAGTTGTTATGTGGATTATTTCCAGATATTTTTTGACTTAGCCACATACCAAAACGAAGATTTCTATACCACTTACACGCGGTATTATCGATATAAGCAATATCATAGACGTTAGTTAATGCTTGATAAAGAATTGTAGAACCTGTGCGCGGGGCGCCAATAATAAATATAGGTTCTTCAAAATTTTCACGCCGACAATTCAAAAATAGCTTTTCTAACAGCCTGACAAATGGCGCAACAATCATCAACACAAACTTGCTGAACGCCCTAAAAGCTCTGTTTAATTGTTTCACACAGAACCCTTATAATTTTCAATTTTTTTAACCACTCGTGCAGGCACCCCCGCCAAAACCTGATTACCCTCAATAAAAGAATTTGTGACAACACTTCCTGCAGCAACAACAGTGTGGTTGCCCAACTTAACTCCTGGCAAAATTACCGAATTAGCAGCGATCCAGCAATTATCGCCAATTACCACCGGGGGCGACTGAATATATTTTTCATAATCATATAAATCGTGATTCATTGATATAATTGAAACCCTTGGGCCTACCCAAACATTTTCACCAAACGCGATGCCATTTCTTCCATCAATATGACAGCCCATACTCAACCCTGGATAGCGGGTGCCTCGTACAATATTTGAAGGCTGTATAATTTTTGATGTCCAATGTACTGGCCAGCTTACTGAACGATTAACCCCCAATACTTTCTGAATTATAAAAAGCTTAACAACATAGTGAACGGGTAAGCCATCTCCATTAAAACCATCTCCTCCAAGAGTTTTCAAAAACCACCTAACGACCTTCATATTTAAACTCCAAAGCCAACTTATAGTAGTAATAACTAGAAAACACCATTAAAAAAGCAAATAGAACAGCTAAATAATTGATGGGCGAATACCTAGCCAGAACAAAAGCTAACAATACAATTGGGATAGTAAAAACATATCCTTTCATAGTTTCCCATACTGAAACCCTTAAACAATAAAAAGCAGCTACCTGATAAAATACATATCCAAAAATATTAAAAATGGAAAAACAAATAACCCCAAGCATAAAGTCATTACAAAAAACACCGATACCCAAGCCAAGAATTCTAAATATAAATAAGTTCACCTGCATAAGCATACCCAATGCTTGGTTTTCAGTTATTGTAAATATTGAACTCAGGGGCGACGTTGAAAAGGAAACAAGCATCCACAAAGCCAACCATGAAGCAATTTCACCAGACTCACGCCAATACGAACCAAAGGTAAACTCAAAAATATAGGGCGCATATATAATTAGAATAATTACAGGCGGCATTATAACTTTAATTAATGCTCTCTGCGCATACTGAGCATTCGTTGCCAACGTCCCTTTTCTAAATTGGCCTGCTGCATCAGAAAGAAAAACCTGACTCACTGCTTGGCCAACAACCCCCATTGGTAATCCAACAATTCTATGGGACAGTGCATACAGACCTGCAGCGCCCGCACCAAAAGCGGTCGCGAACAAAAGAGCCGGAATCTGAGTTCCTGCTGCGTTAAACAAGGCCCCCCAAGAAGTAAATTTAGAATAGTTTTTATATTTCAAGGCGATGTGTTTTAGGCGCGTAAATGTACATTCATCCCAGCATAACCTGCTCACCAGTTTTTTGGATAATAATATTGCACCTATAGCCTTACCACACAGATAACCCAAAATAAGGCCAATACTTCCAAGCTTGAATAAAACAATCTGAAGGCCAACCATTACCAATTGCTGTTTTACTTTAGTTTTTGAAATAAGAGGAAACTCTTTAAAGCGAACAGCCAAATAATTAAATACTTGAAAAATACCAATAAAAAACAAACCTATTGGTAAACACCATATGTAATCCGAAAGCACAGGTACGTTAAGCTCGGCAAAAAGCTGTTCCCCAAAAAAATACAAACTCAATCCAAATAATAGTGAAATTACAGAAACTAGAATTAGCGACAGTATACTAATAACTACCACTTCGCTTTCATCTTCTGGGACAGGAATAGCCAATTCATATTTTAGGCTTGCTACTACACCTATCAATGAAAGGATACCGATATAGACAGCTAAAACCCCAAACTCTTCAGGGGTAAAGAGTCGAGTCAAAATTGGCGCTGCCAACAACGCAAGAGCCTGTGCAGCGGCAGTGCCACCAACTAAAACTCCAACTCCACGTGCAAATTGATTATTTATAAACAGCCCCCGCAAGTATTATTCCAAACAACGATTCACTCAGTAAATATCTGAAATGTCACAATCAAGGCTCACGGCTTTGGGCATCTCACTTAGATAACTCTAAAATAAAATCAGTAATCATAGATTGCTGACCAGTATCAAGATACGGGTGTATCGGTAGCGATAAAACTCGTGAACAGACGTCATCACCTACGGGCAAATCTACACTACTGTCTCGTACTGCTGGCTGATGATTCAATGGCACTGGATAATGCACTGCTGACGGGATGCCTTGCTCTTTCAATTGCTCTCTCAACCCATCCCTGTCATCAATCTGAATAGTATACTGTGCCCACGCACTTTGATTATAAGTTTCAATATAAGGAAGCGTGATCTCCTTATGAGCAAGCGCTTTAGTGTATCTACGAGCAGCCAACTCTTTTTGTTGAATTTCTTCATCCAGAATTTTGAGTTTAGGAAGCAGAATTGCGGCCTGAATTGTATCAAGACGGCTATTTACGCCAACCCGAACATGATGATATCGACGCTCTTGTCCGTGACGGGCAATTTGGCGGAGCAGGAACGCTAAATCGTCATTACTGGTGAAGATTGCCCCCCCATCTCCATAACAACCTAAAGGCTTACTAGGAAAAAAACTTGTTGTCGCCAGAGTACTCAAATTACACGATTTACGCCCTTTATAACTGGCTCCAAAACTTTGAGCAGCATCCTCAATCACTGGAATACCATAGTTCTTCGCCATCAAATTGATCAAATCAAATTCTGCACACTGACCAAAGAGAGAAACAGGTATAATTGCTTTTGTGTTTGATGTGATAGCATTTTCCAAGTGGCTTGGATTCATATTATAAGTGCTTGGATCAATATCAATGTAAACAGGCTTCGCCCCGAGTAAAGCAACTGTTTCAGCGGTAGCTATATAACTAAAACCGGGAACAATCACCTCATCTCCGGTAGACACCCCTAATGCCATCAAAGAGATTTGTAACGCATCAGTACCATTTGCAACGGTTATGCAATGTTTGGCACCGACAAATGCACATAATTTTTCTTCTAATTCGTATACTTCCGGGCCTAGAATATATTGCCCATGAGCAAGGACCTGCTGAATAGCATTACTAATTTCATGCTTAATACGAGCCTGTTGCGCGGCCAAATCTACAAAATCTATCATTAGCTGGTACGTTTCAATTGATTACCATCAAGCACATATACGTTTCCTGTATTGGGGCACGTAACCTTTTCATTACCACAAACAGGCAAATCCAGTTGCTCACCGAATTCACTCATCCATCCGACTTGTTTTGCAGGGACTCCCACAACTAGAGCATATGCGGGGATATCCAAGGTCACCACTGCTCCTGCCCCAACAAATGCATACTCTCCAATAGTAATACCACAAACGATTGTACAATTTGCCCCTAAGGTTGCGCCTTTTTTTACTAATGTATCTTTGTATTCATTCTTTCTTTCGATAAAAGAGCGTGGGTTGTAAACATTTGTAAAGACCACACTAGGCCCGCAAAATACACCATCTTCTAGACAAACATTATCGTAAACAGATACGTTGTTTTGTATTTTGCAGTGGTCTCCAATAGAAACCTTATTTCCGACATAAACATTCTGCCCTAAGGAAACTTTTCGACCTATCTTTGCTCCACTACACACATGAGTAAAGTGCCATACACGACTGCCTTCACCGATATTAGCGCCATCATCAATAATTGCGCTGGAATGAATTTCAGTTCCCATCGCACAAACCTTTCAACATTGGATGATAGTCACCTTTCAACCCTATCGCCTCCTGAGTACGTATTTGTGAAACTGTTTCAATAGCCGCTCGACTCTCTTCTAACCTGTAACCTTTGCCTTCAAGAATTTGTTGATAACTGAGTGTATGAAGATCCGTAAAACCACTTGAAAACTCCACCTCTTCCCCTTCACAGGTTATTGACCTATACGTACGCTGCCCCTCTTCCCTAATATTTTTTGGTAAGTCTGATGCATCGATTGAAAGGAACCAACGAACTCGAGCTTTACTGTATTCTAAATAACCTGATGCCTTAGTCTGTGTATGATAATTGACAATATTCATTTGTAACTCACCAAAAACAAACTGCAGCATATCGTAGAAATGCACTCCGATATTGGTAGCTATCCCACCAGATTTTTTTTCCTCACCTTTCCATGATTGAAGATACCAATTCCCCCGGGATGTAATATAAGTAAGATCAACATCAAATTTTTTATCCGCTGCAGCCGCGTCTACCTTCCTTTTGAGTTCGAGAATTGAAGGATGTAACCGTAATTGCAATATGGTGTTCACTTTACGGCCGGTTGCTTTTTCAAGGTCTATTAACCCATCAATATTCCATGGATTAAGCACTAAGGGCTTCTCACAAATAGCATCAGAATCTGAACGCAGTGCAAAGCGAATATGGGAATCATGTAAGTAATTAGGAGAAGCAATCGAGATAAAATCTATTTTTTGTTCATCCTTAGCTCTATGCAGCTTATCAATATGTCGGTCAAACCTTTCAAATTCAGTAAAAAATTTTGCTTCAGGAAAGAATGAATCAATAACCCCAACGGAATCATTATTATCTAAAGCAGCAACCAGTCTATTGTTGGTTTCTTTGATCGCCTTCATATGGCGAGGAGCGATGTACCCAGCGGCCCCAATTAAAGCAAAATTTTTCATTATTCCAGATCTATTCCCAATTTTTATTCACAGGTAGCTTGAACATTTCCTTGCCATTTCTATTTCCATCAATCAGTTTCACCTTTTATTAAGATGACCCTTATTTTCAAACTTTGTTAATAGAAACGCTGTCAAAACATGACACTATGAAATACAAAATTAAGGCACATGGCCTTAAGCAGCTAAAAGTCTATGTTTCTGCTAAATCTTTATAATTGTTTTTATACCACTCAACAAATTTCTTTACCCCCTCATCTACAGTGGTGGAAGGTTTAAAGCCCACTAATCTATCTAACTCCGATGTATCAGAATTCGTGGCTGGAACATCACCAGGCTGCATAGGAAGGAAATTCTTTTTCGCTTCTAAACCAAGAGCGCTTTCTACAGCATTAATATAATCCATCAGTGGTGTTGGGGTGCTATTACCAATATTCAAAACACGGTAAGGAACGTTACTACACGCGGGGTCGGGGTTACAGGAATCATACTGCGAATTTGGCGTGGCGGGCTTATCAAGTACCCTTACCACCCCCTCCACGATATCATCTATATAAGTGAAATCTCTGACCATTTCACCCTGATTAAACACATCAATCTCCTTACCGGCAAGCATCGCTTTGGTAAAAAGAAACAGAGCCATATCCGGCCTTCCCCAAGGCCCATAAACCGTAAAAAACCTCAATCCAGTTGTAGGTATCTTGTATAGATGGCTGTATGAGTGAGCCATGAGCTCGTTAGCTTTTTTTGTCGCTGCATAAAGGCTTACTGGATGGTCAACATTATGATGTTCACTAAATGGCATGCTCGTATTGCCGCCATAAACACTAGAGCTACTAGCATAAACAAGGTGTTTAACTTTAGTGTGACGACACCCTTCAAGAATATTAATAAAACCTTTCAGGTTTGAATCTACGTAGGCATGTGGATTGGTCAAGGAATACCTAACACCCGCTTGTGCTGCTAGATGGACCACCTGATCTGGAGATTCACGTTCAAACAGTTGCTCTAATGCAGCCGAATCTTCTACATCCAGCTTATGAAAACTAAAATTAGGGTATTCTGTAAGCCTATCCAGACGTGCATTTTTTAATCTAACATCATAGTAGTCATTCAGGTTATCGATACCAACTACCTGATCACCCCTGGCCAGCAGTACCAACGAAACATGCATACCAATAAAACCAGCAGCACCTGTCACTATAATTTTCATACCAACCAATAATCTCACTTAAATTCACGGAAAGAAGATAAGTATCTTAAAACAGTTAAGTTCATTATGTTATGACTAGTTTATTATTTACTTCAGACCAAGAAAGGTCAGGGAACATTTTTCTGATAAGATCATGAACAATTAAGATATTAGTCAGCACATTCCTATTGAAAGCAGCCAAACAACAATGATTCAAAAAGCAAACATCTCCTGGAATGCCGGGGCTCCCTATTCAAACACCTATGATGATATTTACTTCAACGTTAATGATGGCATTGCTGAAAGTACTTATGTTTTTCTTAAGGGCAACAATTTAAATAGTCGCAATTTCAAAAGTCTCTCTGCCCCATTCATATTTGCCGAAACCGGCTTTGGTACGGGCCTTAATTTTTTGCTAACGGCGCAGCATTTTGAATCCTTTCACCCGGACAAAACAATGCACTTCATCTCCACCGAGTTATCCCCCCTCTCTCGTGAGGATCTAATTACTGCTCACAAACACTGGGAAGAACTTCAATTACTCAGCAAAAGGCTAACCGATAGTTACCCGATAGAGTTTAACGAAAACTGCGTACTCATCCGTATTAGCAACAAGATTAGTCTAGAATTGCTGATAGGGGACGCTGCTGAGGCTTTTACACATATTCAATCTACTGTTGATGCATGGTACCTCGACGGTTTTGCCCCCTCCAAGAATCCTGACATGTGGAGTCCCGAATTATTTGAGCAGATCGCTCGGTTAAGTAAACCCGGTACTACCTTTTCTACTTTTACTGCTGCAGGCCTAGTCAAAAGAGGGTTAAAAGCTGTCGGTTTTGATGTTCAAAAGCAGAAAGGATTTGGTCGTAAGCGAGAGATGCTTATAGGGACTTTTGCCGACGCTGAAGCTCCAAAACTAGGTACCCAGCCTTGGTTTGAAATCCCAGCATCCAAGAAACCAAAACATGCTGTTGTTATTGGCGGTGGTCTAGCGGGTTGTAGTACAGCCAGAGCTCTTGCTGAACGTGGCATCAAAGTCACTTTGATTGAAAAGGATAATACTTTAGCTTCCGGGGGATCAGGAAACCGCCAAGGGGCTCTTTATGCAAAATTACCTGCTCAACCAACTAAACAAGGTCAGCTTCACATCACCGGCCTACTTCATACTCTAAATTTATTGAAACGGGATGATCCCGCACAAACAATCTGGAATCAAAGCGGGGTTATACAACTCGCCACCAACGACAAAGAACGTAAACGGCAACAAAGCTGTATGGACGGCGAGTACTATCCTGAATCGCTGGTTTCATTGAAGAGCAATAAAGAACTGACCGAGTTAGCTGGAGTTGATATCCAACACTCGGGGCTCTATTTCCCTAAAGCCGGCTGGGTTTCGCCAAAAGACTTATGCCAACAATTATCTAGCCATGAAAATATCGATATTATTCAGGCTGAAGTAATTTCTCTGGAATACAGAGCTAATCAGTGGTCTCTAGTGGCAAATGACAATAAACAGTATTCAGCAACGCATGTAGTCATTTGCTCTGCTGAGAATGCCAATCAATTTAAACAAACCAACCACCTACCTCTAAAAACTATCCGCGGGCAGGTTTCAATAGCTCATGCGGACGAAGCACAATCGAAACTAAGCTGCGTGGTTTGTGGTGAAGGCTATATATCCCCGGTTAAAGATGGAAAACTTTGTTTTGGCGCCACTTTTGACCTTAAAGGAAAAAAACTCGACGTCTGCAACCTGGATCATCAAGAGAACCTGAAAAACCTCGCTGATATATTGCCGGATTTTGCCAAAAAAATTAGCGCAAACAGCGTTGACCTAACTGGACGCACAGCCTTTCGATGCAGCACTCCTGATTACATGCCGATAGTGGGTGCCGCGCCAGTATATGATGAATACTTGAACAGCTTTGCCCAACTGCGCAAAGATAGAAAATGGAAGTTCAGCAATGCAAAACCAGAGCATTATCCGAATCTGTATGTAAATACCGGTCATGGCTCAAAAGGCCTGATAACCTGCCCTATTTCATCAGAATTGCTAGCCTCTATTATTTGCAATGAAGCCTTACCATTACCGAAAGAACTGATAGATATGATCAATCCGGCAAGATTTATTATTAAGAACTTGATCAAACAGGCGATATAAGAGTTATCAGTTTGATAAAAATCGTTTTTAGCTTGTCCAAAAGAAGGCACCACTAACTCCCAGAGGTTTTTATGGCCCTATATGTATACGACCACGGTTATCGGATACAAACGCCTAAAGAAAGCCTGTTTAAACCAGGTGGGGTTAATTCGCTTTCCCGCACCCGCCATACCCATAGAAGTGCTGACGTCGAAGATAAACTACACGCTGACGGTGAAAAATTCACACTGCCGAGTACTGATCGAAATTCAGCTAACGCCGCTCACGACTCTGCGTCTAAAGCATATACTGCTCTTGCAGAAGAGAAAGAGTCCGATAAGGATGCAGCATCGCTGACTGTATCCAGTATCATGGTTGCTCCAGTACACACAATCACTGATTCAATTCCCGTGATTTCAGCATGGAAGCGCATGGAGTCTCTTGAAATTAGCCACCTTATTGTTTCCAAAGATGGCAATCAACCAATGGGACTACTATCTAAATCAGACGTAATAAAAGCGGGTATTGAGTCTGTTAAGCCCATTACTGATATCTATTCAAAGCAATTAATTGCGGCAACGCCAGAAACACGAGTACAGGATGTTGCTGTAAGTTTTATTGAAAATGAGATAAATGCTATGCCGGTGGTAGACAATAACGATACTATCGTCGGTATTGTCTGCCGTACTGACCTTTTGCGCTTGCTTGTCAGCGGCCCCCATCTGGAACGATGGGTTTAGCTCTATTATTTAGAAACGGCCTGCCCATTCTTCTCAGGTACGTGACCTAATTTACTGTTTGGCGTTGCCTCATCATCGGGTGGGGCCTTAGCACCAAATAACCCCGCAATAAATCGGAATACCTTTTTAACCCCGCGCCAGATTTTGGGTAACAGCCAGATCAGCAGCAAGATAAAAACAGTGAGTGCAACCAAGAACCATATAGGGTGGTTTAAAGCAGCCCACAAACCAGCCAAAACCATTAAGTCTTCGCTGATCGAAGCGGTCCAGTTCGTGACAGGCTCTGGAGATGTATTGATTAAAACCCTACTACCAGCCTTAGCGGCATGACTACCCGCAGCTAAAGAACCACCCACCAAAGCGGCAGCTATTTCAACTGCAGGGGATATATCACCAACAGCGCTAGCAGCCAGTGCTGCGCCCGCTGGAATACGAATAAATGTGTGCAATCCATCCCAGCCAGTATCGACTCCGGGGACTTTATCGGCAAAGAACTCTACGAAATACATGAACCCTGCAGCCATCAGGATCAGGGGGTCGCCGACTATCTGCAGCTCTTCAGGCAGGGCTATGTGCCCCATATTTTGCAGTACGCCCAGCATAAGGACAGTGGCATACAGATTTATACCACTGGCCCAACCCACACCCATAGTGAGAGCGACTAAGCTGATTATCTGTTCCATCTGATCCATTTATCAGTACCTCACAAACACCCAATAACCTTATGCGGATTTACAGTTTATTCTTAGGCACTATATTGCATTGGCCTGTACTCTCGCTGAACAGAATCACCGCCTCTCCAGAAACCAGCTGTGCTTTCACCTGCTCTACTTTTTTATATAGAGGGGTTTCTTCTTCACCATAGTCGGTACCGTCTCGACTGACAAACTCTTCAATCAATGAGATCAGGGTATCAGTAGCCAATTGGTCATAAGGAATGATCATAAGAAATGAGCTACCAGAACTTGAGTTTGCTGTACCAGCTTCTGCCTTCTACCTGCAATTGACATGTTTTGAGTTCCTGGTGCCAGCGTTGAGCCTGCAAAGTGACTCGCTCTGCCTGTTGTTGAAGCTCTGGGTACTTATCTGGCTCAAAGCGATGGTAACCTCCATGCCCTAACCTATAGGAAAGATAGTGAGCACTTACATCAGACCATCGCACATTGTTTCGTTTTAAAGTCTCATGCGTAAACCAGCCAATAAAATCGACGGAATATCTCGGTGAGCGTGTAGATGCCGCCCAATTTTCTGTTCTCACTCTATATTCATCCCAGTCAGCTGTTCTTGGGTAAATATGACGTTTTTCAATATCAGAGAGTGGCATTTCAAGTAAGGCTAAGGTTAATGATGCAGGTGTTCCATATCGACTCTGAGCATTCACAATTGGCTCAACCCACTCCTCATTTTCCTGCAGTACCTCACAAATAGTCTGTTTAGGTTTTGTTCCCATGGCAAAACAACCGGATAAACCAGCTGCCAATGCCAGGTAAAGAGGTATTCGGATGGGTGTCGTATTCATCATTTAAGCGTTATCCCATTCTCATGAAGGAAAAGAACAAAATCATCTTCATCCATTACTGGAACATTTAAGTCGTTTGCCTTGGCCAATTTAGAACCCGCTCCTGGTCCGGCAACGACACAATCCGTTTTTGACGATACACTACCGGATACTTTAGCTCCTAATTCCTGTAAATACGTTTTGGCTTCGCTACGCGTTAAACGCTCCAGAGTACCGGTTAACACCCAAGTTTTACCTGCCAGAACAGCCATAGTGGACTCTGTCTCAGCATCAACGGGTTCACAACTCCAATGCATTCCGAAAGTTATTAACTGGGCTTCTAGCGAACGTAACCTATCGCACCAAGCTTTGTCTTCCAGTTTTTCAAGCAGCCCTGCTTGCGCTCTTTTCGAAAGTTTTTCAATTCCTGCAAGCTGCCACTGATCTGTATTTAAAAGTGCATCCAGATCTTTAAAGGTTTCTGACAGTCTTTCTGCTCCGACCTTGGCAACCCCAGTGATATCCATTCTTTGTAATAGAGCCGCCATTGAAATACAGCCTTTCAATGAAACATCGATGTCGCGCTCACCTTCGAGAGAGATACCTTCAGCCAGAAGTTGATCTATCACCTTTGCGTTATGTGGATCTGAGAAAAAGTTGTCAATTTCAGCTGCAACCTCGCGCCCTATTTCAGGTAGCCAGGTTAAAAGCTCGGGCAGTGCAGATCGAATATTAGCCAGATTCCCCAAAGAGTTGGCCAGTACCCTCGCCGTTTCTTCACCCACCTCAGGTATGCCTAAACTGAAGACAAACCGAGCGAGTGAGACCTTTTTGCTCGTATTGATCGCCGCAATTAGATTTTTTGCGGAAAGAGCAGCGAAACCTTCAAGAGGTTCCAGCTTCTCAGGGGTCAGCTTAAATAAATCAACCGGAGACGAAATAAGTGACTCATCTACTAGCTGCTCCACTATTTTGTCTCCCAGACCATCAATCTCCATCGCTTTACGGGATGCAAAGTGAATAATCGCCTGCTGAAGTTGAGCTTTACAACTGAGCCTGCCAACACAGCGATAAACAGCTCCTTCAGATTGCTGCTCACCTGATTTTGTTCGGCGCGTTATTTGAACGCGCTCAACCTCTGATTCACAAACCGGGCAGTGAGCGGGTGGCTCAATTGGTTTTGTACTTTCCGGGCGTCGATCTAACACCACTTGAACTATTTGCGGAATAACATCACCGGCACGACGAATGATGACTGTATCACCTACCCTGACATCCAAGCGGGCAATTTCGTCCATGTTATGCAACGTAGCATTTGAAACAGTGACTCCACCTACAAAAACAGGCTCTAAACGAGCCACTGGGGTAACCGCACCGGTTCTTCCCACCTGAAACTCTATAGCCCGAACCTGTGTCATTTCTTCCTGAGCTGGGAACTTATGCGCTATCGCCCATCGAGGGGAACGCGAAATAAAGCCCAACTCCTGTTGTTGGGAGATACTATTAACTTTGAAAACAACGCCATCTATTTCAAAAGGAAGGGAATCCCGTAATGAGCCTACTTTATGGAAATAATCTAAACATCCATCAATGCCTTCAACCACCTCTAAAAGGTGATTCAATTTAAACCCCCATTCTTTTAATTTACGTAGAATATCAGCGTGTTTTGTTGGTAGCTCACCATTTTCAACCACTCCAACACTATACGCACAAAATTCCAGGGGACGCGTAGCTGTAATACGTGAATCTAACTGTCTTAAACTGCCGGCCGCTGCATTTCTTGGATTAACAAAGGCTTTTTCACCCGCAGCAACTGCCTTGGCATTAAGCTTCTCAAAACCTTGTTTGGGCAGATAAATCTCGCCACGAATTTCCAACCGTTTTGGAAAGCCATCGTTTTGTAATTTCAAAGGGATATTACGGATCGTGCGAACATTCTGAGTGATATTTTCTCCTGTCGAACCGTCACCACGTGTAGCCCCCCTGATAAGAATTCCGTCTTCATATAGGAGGCTGATCGCTACACCATCTAGTTTTGGCTCACACGCGTATTCCACTGTGCTCTGGTTATCCAATCGTTCTTTTATTCTGCGCTCAAATGCCTGCATATCCTCATCATTAAATGCATTATCTAGTGATAACATGCGCATTTCATGAGCCACTGATTCAAATGCACTTAGAGGAGCTCCTCCAACTTTCTGAGTTGGAGAATCGTCAGTAGCAAATTCAGGATGATCCAGCTCTAACTTCTGTAACTGTCTGAATAGACGATCATACTCAGCATCCGGAACAGTAGGTTCATCCAGTACATAATATTGATAATTATAGAAATTAAGCTGCTCACGCAGCTTCAGAATTTGCTGTTCAATAGACACGGCGGGTCTCAATTAGAGTTCAGAAAAGAAACGTAGCTGTAATTATTTGCCGCGCTTCTTCAGATTGTGCATTTCAAAATCACGAACACGCTGGCGATAATGTTCTACCGTCTGGTTACGCATTACTGAACGATTTTCATCCAGCATTTCACCGCCCAGATTTTTTGCGACGGTTTCAGCAGTTGCCAACATGCATTCAAATGCTTCCATCACTTCATCAGGCTCCTCCATCGACATAAAGAACATGACAGCCTTTGTACTCAGTGACTCTGGTTGAGATGGGTTGAATGTACCCGGCGGTAAGGCATTAGCCATACTGAACTGAACTGAACCTCTTTCATCAGTTTGCTCAAATCGATGGTATATATCCATATCTCCAAAGGACATTCCACAAGCATCAACGATGCGCTGAAGCATAGAGCCATTAAACTGATCGGCAGCCTTAGAGATGACAGAAATAACCAAAACATTCTCAGGATCGGGTTCTGTTTCTATTGCCTTTCTGGTAGCCGAGTCTGAAGTTACAGGCTCTTCAACAGCTACTGGCCTTTCATGGTGTTTTTCTATGGTTAGCTCTGGCTCATTTACCTCGAGAGGAGCAGTAACCGATTCTTCTATCGGCTCCTCTTGAAGAGCGGAACCTAATGTCAGGTTCGCGTACGGATCGGTATCATCCGGAGTACTTTCCTTCTCAGCCATTTCAGTTTCGGAAGGCTGATCAAAATCAAAAGGTGTCTGTGGATCCTGCTCTCCCTCTTTAGGGGTCGTATTTTCAACTCCGGCAAGATCAAGAACAGGAAACTCAGGCTCCTGAGGTTTAGAATCCATTGATTCCTGATTATTAATATCGCCCATCAATACCGTAATCGGTTTATCGAAATCAATATCTTCTTCAGATTCTGGCTGTTCAACCAATTCAGGCTTCCATGAAAGCTCACTCTCTGGTTTAAACTCATCCGACAATGGAATATCTTCTACTGATAGCTCTGGCTCTGGCTCTGGCTCTGGCTCTGGCTCTGGCTCTGGCTCTGGCTCTGGCTCTTCAGAAGTATCCAGTTCCATTTGCAGAGTGCCAGAAGCCTTATCTACGGCAGTTTCGTCGTCCAGCTGGTCAGTTTCACTCTGAACATTTTGCTCAAGAGCCTGTACCTGATCATCCTCAGGGACATTTTCTTGCTCAAATTCAGAAGTAACAGAACCAATCGGTTCTGGTTCTGGTTCTGGTTCTGGTTCTGGTTCTGGTTCTGGTTCTGGTTCTGGTTCTGGTTCTGGTTCTGGTTCTGGTTCTGGTTCTGCAAAAGCATTGCTTACCACACGCACTTCACCAAGCACACCATCATCAGCTTCCCAGATATTATCAATTTCTGATAGCTCAACTTTCGAAGCTTCATCAATAGCATCCTGGCTTTTTTCGTCCTGCTCCAGAGATCTAACCCGTGCCGGACCTATAATGCCATCATCAACAATCTGTTGATCATCCCTATCATCTTGAGATGAGGCAGTTTGGCTTTCATTACCGGGATAAATTTCACTAAGTTCTGGGATTGATTGAGCATCCCGAGACTCAGAAGAATCAGAGGATATTTGAGCAGTAGAAAATTCTATATTTTCATTAGCAAGTTCAGGCTTATTAGCAGAAAAAAGAGGATCGCCATCCAGTCCGATTTTCCTTGCTCCACCATTAGGCAGTTCGGGATTGAAGGTTTCACTCCTCTCCTCAGGCAGATCAACAAAGTTCTTATCAATGTTCATCTTAAGCCGGTTACGCCCACTACGCATGCGTCGCCAACCGTCAAAAATTATCAGCAGGATAAGAACTACCCCACCGATAATTAACCACTCACGCAGACCAATTTCCATAACTCCAGTCGCGCCTCTATCCTGTTATATGCTTGTGTATGCCAACTATAAAAGAGCCAGTCTTATTCGACAACTCTATCCATATTCAGAATCAACGGTAGTTTGTTCCCTCTGACCTGAACCGGAGAGATTGTCGTGTAAATATCGCCTGCCTGGGCCCGCGGTTCGCCCGCTGTAGAGATACGTGCAGAGATCTCCACACTCGGAACGGAAGATAACTTTATTTCAGGGTTCATTGCCTTGCTATCATCAAGAATAACATCCGCAGGTAAATCAGAGACTTTGAGTTTAACCGCAGCTAGCGGCATACGCCCGCCCACCTCACGTGCAAAAACGAAAACATCCTGATTCGCCGTTACCTGATTTTCAAATTGTTCAGCCAATTGTACCCGCAGGCTGATTTTAGCCACTTCAAGTTCAGGAATGTCTGGCACCGCTTGCCCAGCAGCAATTAATCTATCACGCGCACGAATAACACCCGAGCGTAATGATTCCGCGCTTTGCCCATCGGCATTTCGCAGGGCTTTTAACCAATATTCAAGTGCTGAATGATAGTCTTCTTTTTCAAAAGCTTCGACACCCATTAATCCTAAGGCTGTGATCTCAAAAGGTTCTACTTCAAGAGTTTTATTAATCTGAATACGTACTTCTTCAGTAATTTGATTATCATGCTTGAAGAACAGCGCTTGTGCGTATTGCCCCATCACACCTGCATATTGGGGAGCATCCTCAGGCAAAATCCCCAGTACTTTCTTAAAGCTATCAGCACTTTCCGTAAAACGGCCCTGATTCAGATATGTTGTAGCAAGAAGGAACCAACCTTCAGCGTTATCTGGTTGGCTTTTTAGTTCCATTTCTAGCTGAGCTATGGCTTCTTCTAAAGTCGGTTGCCGCCCATTAAATGGATCTTTTGGCTGCAGTAAAGAAACTTCTAGATCAGGCGCACGACCATAAATCGAGTATAGGCCGATAGCAGAAACAGGGATAAGTAGAGCCAGTAAAGTGATCGTAATCAGAGACTGGGATGATAACTGTAATTGAGGCTTATCAGACTTTTTCGGCTCAACATCTGTTAGCAGGTTTCTTTCCAGCTCAGTTTTCAGGGTTGCAAACTCCTGTTCATCCAAATTACCGGCAGATTTCTCCTGTTCGAGTTCGGCTAAACGCTCACGAAAAATTTCGATGTTCTGAGTTTCACGGTCTTCTGTTTCTTCTGCCAACAACGCCTTACGCGCACGAAGGAAAGGTAAAAATACAAATAAAACTGCAAAAATAGTTAATAAGGCAATTCCAAGCCAAAGTTGAGTCACTTATCAGCTTCCTCATTCAGAATTTTGTTCAAACGCTGAGCTTCTTCTTCACTCAGATGAGTTTCCAACTCTTCACCCTGGCTATCGACTCTCTTTTTTTTACGCGAAATAAAGAAAATAACCAAAACGCCAATAACAACTAGACCAGCAGGACCATACCAGAGTATATAAGTCATCTGATTAACCGGGGGTCGGTAAAGAACAAAATCACCGTATCTAGCCACCATGAAATCTACAATTTCAGTATCATCACTGCCTTCTTGAAGCATTATATAGATTTCATTACGCAGATCGGACGCTATTGGCGAATTGGAATCTTGCAGATTCTGGTTCTGACATTTTGGACAGCGCAACTCAAATGTGAGTTTATTAAATCGTTCCCGTGTAGCTTCATCTGCAAATTCATAGGTATCAATTGCCGCTTGCCCACTAAGCGGCAGCCATAAGAGTAACAATAAAAATATATGTTTCATTGTGCTACCACCTTAGATTCAGAGCCCAGCTGATCAATAAGTAGTTTCAATTGTCCCCAGACACTTTCATCCACAACACCGACATGTTTGAAACGAATAATACCTTCAGCATCAATCACATAGGTTTCAGGGGCACCATATACTCCCAAATCCAATCCAAGGCGGCCATTTTCATCAAAGATATTTTCAGCATAGGGGTCTAGGTATTTTTGCAGCCAGATTTGAGCCTTCTGTCGATCATCTTTGTAGTTAATACCAATAACCTTATAGCCCTCAGCTTTAATTTTATTCAGCTGAGCATGCTCTTGCTTACAAGAAGGACACCAGGTAGCCCAAACATTGACTAAAGCGGGTTCACCTTTCAGGTCTGAAGCAGACAATAACTGTTCAGGATCATACAGTGAAGGTAGCTGGAATTCCGGAAAAGGCTTGTTCAAAAGTGCAGATGGCAGC
Organism: Neptuniibacter sp.; assembly: GCA_050633605.1. Classification (GTDB taxonomy): domain Bacteria; phylum Pseudomonadota; class Gammaproteobacteria; order Pseudomonadales; family Balneatricaceae; genus Neptuniibacter. The sequence goes on from JBOEGV010000052.1 coordinate 44,237, forward strand.
TCTGTTGGGTCCAATTGTAAGCCACGATAAAGGAACACACCCATGCCCAAAAAAATCACCAACGGTAAAAAAAGAATAAAACGGCGCACAGTTATTCTCCCAATCAGGCAGCCGCAGCTGCCCGTTTAGATTGTTTGCGATAACGAGGATCGGTTGCTGCCAGGAGGCCCCCACATGTCATCAAAAGTCCTCCGAGCCATAACCAGCGCACGAAAGGCTTATGTTGAACCCTTACAGCCCAAGCTCCACCTTCTAGCGGTTCACCCAGCGCTACATATAAATCCCGGGTCAGACCAGGATCAATTGCTGCTTCAGTCATAACGTTGCCACGTGCAGTATATAACCGTTTTTCCGGGAACAGCTCACCATAAGGCTCACCATCTTTCAGAACTCTTAGACGCGCTTGATCCGATGTGTAATTTGGACCTTCCACCTTACCTGCACCATCAAAAATAAACTCATACTGTTTGAAGCTGAGTTTATCTCCAGGGGCCATACGCAGATCCCGCTCTTCGTTGTAGATAGAAACCATTGTCATTCCAACGACAGTCACGGCCACACCGATATGCGCCAGTATCATCGCATAATAACTCCGGGACAAAGACTTCAAGCCTTGCAATTTGGCTTTACGGGCAGAAATTTTATTCCAGACATCCTTAACAGAGACCAGTGCAATCCAGAAGACCAAAACCATACCCAGTGCGACTTTCAGATCAAATTCGCCGTCATAAAGGAATGGGAAAGCAAAGCCTAAAATAAGACAACCAATGAAAGGGAGAATCAGCTGTTTACCTAAGAACTCCCCTTTGGTCTTGCGCCAACGGGAAACCATACCGAACCCCATAAAGGCGACAAGAATGGACATTAAAGGAATAAACAACGCATTAAAGTAAGGTGGGCCCACCGAGATTTTCCCCATTCCCAATGCATCAATCAATAATGGATACAGCGTTCCCAAAAGCACCATTAAAGACACGACAACCAACAGAATATTGTTACCCAAAAGGAATGTTTCTCGGGAAACCAGCTCAAAGCTGGATTCACTTTTTACATGCGCAGCTTTAATTGCATACAACAGCAAAGAGCCACCAATGGTGATGGCAAGAAGTGCAAGAATAAAGTAACCACGCTCTGGATCAGTAGCAAACGCATGCACCGAAGTTAAAACACCAGAACGTACCAGGAAAGTACCCAACAAACTTAAAGAAAAAGCAAAGATCGCCAATAACACGGTCCAGCTTTTAAACACTCCGCGTTTTTCCGTAACCGCCAGGCTGTGCACTAATGCAGTACCAACCAACCACGGCATAAATGAAGCATTTTCTACTGGGTCCCAGAACCACCAGCCACCCCNNCACCCCAGCCAAGCTCGTAATAAGCCCACCAGCTACCCAAAGCAATACCTAACGTCAGGAAAGCCCAGGCAACCACGGTCCAGGGTCTGGACCAGCGTGCCCAGGCAGCATCTAATCGACCACTAAGTAATGCTGCAATAGCAAAAGCAAAAGCAACTGAAAACCCTACATAACCCATATACAACATAGGAGGGTGGAGAATTAGACCAATATCCTGCAGAAGAGGGTTCAAGTCACCGCCTTCCTGTGGCGCAATTGGAAGATGACGCTCAAACGGGCTGGAGGTAACCAAAGTAAATAAGGTAAAACCTACGCCGATGATGCCCATTACCGATAACACACGTGCCACAATATCTAAAGGCAGATTCTCGCTCTTAATTGCCACAGCCCAGGTCCAGGCACCAAGGATTACCACCCAAAGCAGTAGAGAACCTTCATGCCCACCCCAGATCGCACTAATTTTATAGTGCACAGGCAATGCTGTGTTGGAATTGCTGGCCACATAAGCTACAGAAAAATCATCGGTAACAAAGGCATAACCCAGACACACAAGACTGATCATAAGAAATGCAAACATGCCGGTTGCCAGCGGACGCGCGTATCCCATCCAAAGGAGGTTCTTACTGTAAGTACCCGCCAAAGGAACAACCGCCAGCAACGCTGACATGCAAAAAGCCAGGATTAAAGAGTACTGCCCTAACTCAGGAATCATTTATTGAATACCTCGCCTTCAGGCTTAGGCATTTTCCCAGCTTTCTCCAGTGCTTCTGCAACTTCGGGTGGCATATAATTTTCATCATGTTTGGCAAGCACTTCAGCGGCTTGTAGAACATTGTTCTCATCAATTTCGCCCTGAGCTACGATGCCCTGCCCTTCACGAAATAAGTCTGGAAGAATACCGTTGTAGTGTACTGTCACAGTTTTCTCGTAGTCAGTAATACCAAACTCTACATGCAGACTTTCCTGATCCCGTTTTACACTGCCATCCACAACCATCCCACCAGCACGAATTCGGATACCAACAGGTGCTTCACCATTGGCAATCTGAGTAGGTGAATAGAAAAGATTGATATTCTGGCTTAGGGAATACATCGTTAAACCCACGGCAGCACCGACACCAAAAACAATAAACAGAACAATAAGCAAACGTTGTTTGCGTTTCGGATTCATGAGGTTTTTTTCTCCCTGCGCAAGCGGCGGGCAAGATCAGAAAATACTTTTTTCTTCTGCAACACCGGGTTCACAATATTAATAACAATAACCACGAAGGCGATGGCGTAGCTCATCCAGACATATTTACCATGTCCACCCATCGCTAAAAACTCGGAAAAACTGTCAAAACTCACGTTTTTCTCCTCACTTCTGTTCTACCAGCTCTTTTACCCAGCTGGCACGACGTTCACGGTAAAGGATTTCATTGCGAGTTCGCATCATGAGAGAAACTGCAAAGAAACAATAAAAACCAATCACCATCACCAACAAGGGCACCCACATTTCTGCTGGCATAGCTGGTTTTTCCGTTAATTTAAATGTGGCTGGCTGATGCAATGTATTCCACCAATCCACTGAGTATTTAATGATTGGGATATTAACCAAACCGACCAAAGCCAGAACTGCTGCTGATTTTGCCGCTGTAACTTCACTTTCAATAGCTGAGTGAAGCGCGATTATACCCAGATAAAGAAACATGAGTATCAGCATAGAAGTCAGTCTGGCATCCCAAACCCACCAGGAGCCCCAGGTGGGCTTACCCCAGATAGCACCTGTAGCCAAGGCTAAAATTGCGATTGAGACTCCTATCGGGGCACAGGATTTTGCCACCATGTCTGCAACTTTTATTTTCCAAATTAAACCAACAGCTCCCGCAACCGCCATCAACATATAACAGGACTGGGCGAGGATCGCAGAGGGCACGTGAATATAGATAATGCGGAAACTATTACCTTGCTGGTAATCCTCGGGGGCAAACATGAGCGCCCAGACTGTTCCCCCAATCAACAGGAGTGTAGCGGCAATCGCAAACCCCGGTAGGAGTTTTCCCATTATCTCATAGGACCAACGTGGCGAGGCTAACTGATAAAACCAACGAGGCATCCACTTTTTCTTTTCAGTCATAAAAACCTTAAATCTATCCGCTTACGGAAATTCTTAGTGCCGCGGCGATTGCCAGAGGCGCCATCACTATACCTAAAGCAAGCATTGCGCCAAGCAAAGCAATAAATCCACCTAAAGGCAGACCTGTTACGGCAGCCTGCACTGCACTAGTACCAAAGATCAAAACCGGAATGTACAACGGCAATACCAGTAACGAAATTAATACACCACCTTTGCGCAAACCAACGGTTAAAGCAGCTCCTATTGCACCAACCAGACTCAATGTTGGTGTACCCAATAACAAACTCAGCATTAATCCCCCCATTCCCTCACTCGGTAAAAAAAGCATGACGCCAAGCAGAGGAGCCAAAAGCGTTAAAGGTAAACCGCTCATCATCCAATGAGCCAGCACTTTGGCCAGCACAACAAAAAACAACGGCTGAGGGCTCAGTAGAGTCTGTTCTAAAGTTCCATCTTCAAAATCAGACCGGAACAAACTGTCCATCGACAACAGAGTAGCCAATAATGCGGCCACCCAAACCACCCCCGGAGCGACCTCAGCCAAAAAGTTTGGCTCAGGACTCACACCCAGTGGGAACAAAGTCGCTACCATAAGAAAAAAAACCAGAGGGTTAAATAAATCGCTTTTCTTACGATAAGCCAGCATAAGATCCCGTTTCAGGACAGCCCAGAACAAACCGGATACTGACGTTTCCACCTTTGCTAATTCTTCTTTCGTCACTCTCTGGCTCATTAAGTTCCCGCAAGCTCATCTAAATTTAAACGCCGGATTTTATCCTCAACCCCTAACTCGTGATGAGTTGTCAGAATAACGCCACCGCCATTTCTTGCGTGTTCCAGTATCAGCTGCTCTTTTTCAGCAACCCCTTTCTTATCGATCGCGGTAAAAGGCTCATCAAGAATCCAGAGTTTGGCATTACTCAAATAGAGCCTTGCGAGACTCACTCTTCGGTTCTGACCCGCAGACAATGTGTGACAGGGCACATCTTCGAAACCGGAAAGCCCTACTTTTTCCAGCGCTGTCCCTATCTGCTGCTGGTCTATCCCGGGGTGCATCGCTGCATACCAAAGTAAGTTTTCCTCCGGACTCAGAATCGCTTTTACGCCAGGGTGATGTCCGAAATAAAGTAATTCAGTAAGAAAATCATCCCGAACCCGCTCAATGGGTTCGCCCTGCCAGAAAACATCACCTTCAAAATTATTCGAAAGCCCACTCAAAATTCTCAGCAAGGTTGTTTTACCGCTACCATTCTGCCCTTCAACCTGAATCACTTCGCCTGCGTCAAGCGTAAAAGCCAAGTTCTCGAACAAGACCCGCTCATCACGTTCACAAAAGAGATTTTTGACTTGTAAAAGCTCAGTAGCCAACCTAATACCTCAATAGCTATAACCGGATAACAGCTCTCCGGAAAAACCGATCACATACCCATCACTTGACCTAAACTATACTTTTTAGGATATCGGCCGATTAATAAGCGAGTGATTATATACGATTATCATGATGCACTGCACTGTTAAGGATTCTAATTACATGATCAATTAGAACCCATCCAGAAGACTCATGCCCCGTATCAACTAACTGATTTACAACAAAAGAGATGACTGCTTTGCTGCCACAGTTTTCCGCCATTCCATTACAGTCAACTGAAGCCTCTTCAGATTCAGCAAGAAATCTGAATCAGTTGTTACCGGTAGGCAAAAATGTCAGCGCTACTGTAGTTGCAATCAGCCGCGATCAGATTCAGCCTGAAATTTTTAAATTAAAGCTGGAGATCAATAATCGTCTGATTCAGATGGGCGTATTTCAGGCATTGCCCGTTGGACAGAAAATTAATATAAACCGTCAGAGTGACGGCCAGATCCAGATACTCCCACAATCCAATCCGGGTACTGCTGCCCCAGTTGCAGACAAAACAGGAAATCAACCAGCAGCCAGCAATGTTCAACAATCAGCAGGCAATCAGCGAAATACTCAAGACATTAATATACGACTGCAAACACCCACGCCGGATGCAAGCAACAAACTGCCCGATAGCGGTCGACTTATTGCCGCTGTGATTAGCAGTAGACCCATTTATCCCAGTACTACACAAGCACGTGTCACTCAAACGACGGGGCAGGTAACGCCAACAGTCTCTTCACCCTCAGCTCCACCTTCCCCCTCGCCACAGACAAACCAGGCTGCAACAATATCAACATCCACAGTGCAACCCTCTTCCGCAACACCTCCAGCACCTCCAGCACCTCCAGCATCAATTACAAATCCGCAAACCAGCACACCCAGAAATGAGAACGTTTTAACCCAAAATATTCCAGCGACACCTGTACAGCAAACTTCCAGCTCAGCAATTAACAATATTAGGCAAAACAAGTCACCGCAACATAACCCACCGAGCACTACTCCACAGCCTTCAAATTCTAAACCGGCACCCATACTGCAGAATAACCGGGCAGGCGCCGCAATAACGCCACAAAGTAATGCACCACAGGTAGCAACCCATTCTTCAGCCGATGGACAACCTGCAGTTAAAATGCCCGGGCAAACCGTTTCCCAACCTAACACTTCTTCGAGCAATATCGGGCAAATAAACTCCACGACAACTACATTACAAACGCGAGGGGAAGTTACCTCAAACAACCCACTGCCAGCAAGCACCCCCTCGCCAACTCCACCTACTCAACCTGCTCAACCTGCTCAACCTGCTCAACCTGCTCAACCAACTCAACCAACTTCGGTTAGTGCTGCAAAAACAAATCCACCCCCAATCCACCATGTAATAACCATGGCATTACCTGATGGTTCAAAAGTAGAACTGCACTCACCTCAACCACTGCCACAAGGGGCGCAGGTTTTAATACAAAAAACGGGAGTTCAGGAAGCTCAGATTTTGAAAATCCAGATGCCCGATCTAACTCCCAGCTCCGCACTAAATAAGCCCGCTATACAGGAAATTCTCCGGACTGCGTTACCGTTACAGATACCCACTGGCGATGTCTTTTCCCAGTTAGCACAAACAGCCGCTGGATCAGAAGGCTCGAAAGTAGCTCAGATCAGTTCGGTTGTACGGTCGATGTTACAACTATTTGGTGTCAGTCCAGGAAGTGCAGAAGCAGCTTCTCAGATAAGGCAAAACATCGAATTAGGCGGCATGCATACCGAAAGAGCTTTAAGTGAAGGAAAAAATCCAAATCCACAAGATATGAAAAGCCAGTTGCAACAGCTGCAAAATCTGGCCGATAGATTACCCGATGAGCAACGAGAAAGGTTTGAGCAGCTACTAAGAGGGCTACATTCACGAGTTACCAGTCAGCAACTCAACTCTCTTCAACAATGGCGGGAACTTCCTGATGGCGGCTTTGAACGAGTTCTGCAATTTGATCTACCTATCAAACAAGGAGATCGTTGGGAAAATCTCGAATTACGACTCAGTCGGGAAGGTGGTAGTAACGCTGAGGGCGAGATGGTTTCTGTTTGGCGAGTACGCCTGCATTTTGATTTAGATGATTTGGGTGGTGTCGACGCAGAAATCCGACTATCTGATGAACACGAAATCAGCACTTTATTCTGGTGCGACAAAAAAGAAACCGCTGAAAAGCTACGTTCCAGAGCTGATGATTTTGCCGGAAGGTTAAGAGACTGTGGTTTCAGTAACTCAGAGGTACAATGGCATCAAGGCTCTGCGCCGGAGCAGAAACAGCCCATCCATATGCAACTGGTAGATCTCCATACATGAAGATTAATAGAGACTCATCAACGGATCAGCGCCAGAAGGCAATCGCTCTGAAATATGATCAGGATGGTAGCCATGCGCCTTTAATCGTAGCAAAAGGCATGGGAGAAATTGCAGAACAGATCATTCAATTGGCTGAAGAAAATAATATACACATTCATGAAAGCCCAGAACTGGTTGAAGTACTTATAAGACTTGAGCTGGGAGACGAAATCCCTGAATCTCTATACAGAGCCATTGCTGAAGTTATAGCCTTTGCATACAGTCTGAAACAGGATCAGAACGAATTGATCAAAGAGCTCAGCGACAAGCTTTCCTGAAAGAGTTAGTTATCGTGTGAGATTGAACGGTCAGGGGCCTGTAATTCCTGATGCAAAAGAGCCATCAATTCAGCTTCAGGCCGTCCGATACCACAGTTTTCAACCAGATCATCCACATCGGCCCCCATCTCCATCAAGCGTGCAGCCTGGTTATACGCCAGCACGCCTGGGTCCCGGTTCTCAAGCTCAAGTTGTTTATCTGCAGTCAGATTGAGTTTCTGCTCAACCTCAATAAGACGCCTACCCATACCAATAGAGCTGTTTGTCATCGCCTGTATTTCACTGCGTAAGACATTAACCAGAGTTTGATGCTGGCGTTCCTGCTTCTGAACACGGAAATATAAAAACACACAGGCAGTGCAGGCACCTAGCGCTAAAATAAGTAAGAAAACATTCAACCAAGAATCAGCCACTACCTTTCCTTAATTTTTTATCACTGTTAGATCAAAAAGCAGAATCAAATTGATTCAACAATTCGGGAATATCCAGTATCGCACACCGTTCTTCCATATAAGTGCCCAACAACCATGAGCGAGGATTATCCTTACCCGCCCAGGAAACCTTATCTGCAGGAATACGTATCGATTTAACCAGTTCATCGCAAGCTAATGCCCAGTGACGGCCTCGAAGAATGATCAACTCATCATACTTTGCCATCTCAGGACGATAACGATCAGGGATCAACCATAGCGCAGTATCAATCACATTAGTGTCGGACTGCACGCCGCCAAAGCGTCCTAAGCACCAGTCATGTGCCGCATCCAGTGTCAGAGATACGGAACTAAGGTGCACTGCACCTTCGATATGATCAAACGGAATCGCCAAATTCAGACCATGCATTCTGATTAAGACACAATTAATATCTTTACCTAGAGCATGGGTAACCATTGAGCTTCCTGGCTCTGGCTCTGGCTCTGGCTCTGGCTCTGGCTCTGGCTCTGGCTCTGGGGTTTCCCATTCGATCGACCCCACGTCCACGACAGACGAGGGATCTCGCGCAATCGCGACCGACAGCACTGTGGCATCAGCCAGGGTCGCGCAGCTCGCATCAACAAACGACTGCGTGGTTCGCACGCCGTCGACCGTGACTGTGAGCGCCAAAGCGTAGTCCGAGGCCCGAGCCGTCACCGTCGCCACCGCACTCACCTCCGCGGTGGACTCCGGGCTACTACCCAGAATCGCAGCCTCTACCTGCGACCCGCCCGGACAGTCCCCCTCGGGCGCATTCCAGCTGACGACACGGGTCGCGGAATCGACGGATGCGTCTGGCGCACCCGTCAGCAGTCCGGCGACCAGAGCGACCAACACCTCCGTCTCGTATCACAGC
>JBOEGV010000053.1:0-17096 GCA_050633605.1 Neptuniibacter sp.
TAGTCTTTCCCTTATCGATTCAGTACGTCGTCGCGAACGCTGTTACCAATGCCCGCAATTTCAGCAATATCAGACTCAGGCACACCCAGTTCTGTCAGGGTTCCAGCCAGGTTTTCCAGAACCGCATCAAAATGCGTGTCATTCAGACCTTTAAGGTGCTTGTGACCTTCACGCATATCCATGCCGGTGTAATTATGTGGTCCACCAAACACCATGGTCAGGAAAGCTTTCTGCTTAGCTGCCTGCCCGTCCATGTCCACATCTTCGAAATAATGACTAATACGATCATCAGCCAACACTTTGCGGTAGAAAATATCTACAGCAGCATCTACAGCGGCTTCACCGCCAATTCGCTCATACAAGCTCATCTCTTTTTCCTCTTCAACGCTTTCGCCATCCTTAGGGCGATTCAATACATCATCTCGGACACTTTCCGCGATGCCTGCTATTTCACCAATATCCTCATCCCCAACACCCAGCTCTGTAAGTGTTGCAGCTAAATTCTCTACTACTGCATCAAAATGTGTGTCGTTCAGACCTTTAAGATGTTTGTGGCCTTCACGCATATCTTCACCGGTGTAGTTATTTGGTCCACCGAAAACCATCGTCAGAAAGGCTTTCTGCTTAGAAGCCTGTCCATCCATATCAACATCATCGAAGTAATGGCTGATACGATCATCTGTCAGAACTTTGCGATAAAAAATATCCACAGCCGCATCTACTGCTGCTTCACCGCCCAGTCGTTCATACAGTGAGGCTTTGCACTTTGCACTGCCGCCAAAAATTGATTTTAGTTTGCTAAAGAAACAGCTCATTTTACGTCCCTCATTTTTCTACTTGTGAAAGCATGTAACCAACTGCAAAGCCGATTTCTTGATCAGAAAGTTCTGTGAAACCACCTTTGGCTGGCATCAGCCCATATCCATTAATGGCATGTTCGACCAGTACGGCCTTGCCCTGAGTCGCACGTTTATGCCACATTTTTTTGTTGCCAACGATTGGAGCACCATTGATGCTTTGCGCGTGACACGCAAAGCACCGGCTCTCGACGATCTTTTTGCCTTGCTCCAGTTCAGGAGACATTGCTGCAAGCTTCGGTGTATCGCTGGAATCACATCCTGTGACCAGTGCTGACACTAGTAACAATGTGAACAGCGACATCAGAGCACCATTAAACATGGGTGATTAGCCTCCCAGTGGAACTCGAATGACTACACCACCCATAACATCGCCCATTTTAAAGTCGGTTTTAGGGCTGTCTTTGTGGCCGTTGTGGCAGCTTACACATGCTTTAACGGATGCTACGTCAGCGTAAACCGCAGTAAAGTAATCTTTACCACCCAGTGTTTCTGTGCCGTAGAAGTTCTTACCCAAGTTCTTAGCAACATACTCCAGGCCTTCTTTCTCCATTGGTGTACGTGGCGCGTTTTGAGAGTTGATTGGCCAGATAGACTGAAGCGAGTATGTGAAATCGTCAGTGACTTCTGAAACAGATTCATAACCCAGACGGAACATCTGCGCTGGTAGAGGTACACCATTGTCTACATCTTTCCAGTGCTCAACTGGCAGAACAGCATCAGCACCTTTAGGACCAAGGCGACCAACGATCAGTTTTGTGTAGTTAGTACGGTCAGCGTTCATGACAGCAAACAGTGCGTCAGTGTGCGTGCTTGGCTCAATGCCAGTTGACTTTGCTTCTTCCTGACAACCCGTGATTGCCACTGCGGTTACTGCGACTGCGGCAGCTAAAGTTAATTTTTTCAGCATAGTATTTTCCTCGTTCCCCAATTACTCATAAGTAAATTTTGTTGCTATCGTGCGTCCCGCTTCAGCACCATCTCTATAGAAGGGATGTGTTGAGCGGGCAGCCCGTTAAAATTGCTCTCAATAAGTGCAGGATCTGCCAACGCATCCAGACTGAATGCAACTGAGTGACAACTCATGCAAGCGGTTCGGATCATCTTCTCGTTGGGCCTCAGATTCATGTTCTGGTTGTGCTGAACTCGAACAACTTCTTCACCAAACTCTTTATGGACCTCTCGCGGCATATGGCAGGTCGCACAACTTACGCCGCTTCCCTCTGGCAGCTCACCACTTTGTTCTTTTTCCCAAAGTTCGGCATGAGGTGAAGTTGCGTAGTTCTGTGTATGCGTGTCGTTATGACAGCTGGTACAGGCTTCAACCGCAGCCACTTTTGGTGCTGGGTTATGGGCATCGTGACAGCTGGCACAATCCAAACCGCTCAGATCCGCATCATCATGGAAAATCTTACGTCCTGTAGTCGGAGACATTTTCCCCAGGCCTTCAGCCAGCTTCATACCGTGTTTTCCCTGCAGGAAGCCTTTCTCTTCGTTTTCATGACAGCTATTACATGCCGCAAGACCGGGATCATCCTGCCAGGGCTGGCCCTGTGGTTCATGACAGCTGGTACAGTTAACGCCAGACTCGGCATGGCTGCTTAGAGCCCACTCCTGCAAATGTTCAGGCAAAGCGCTCGGTGCATCCGCATCATCGATAGTCAGCGCTGCCTTACGTTCAAGCGCTTCCGTACCACTGCGTTCCAGAACCATCGCCACCGCTTTAACTTTTTCGCCTTGACTGTTTTTCAGCAGGAAATCTTCGTATAGGGCGCGGTTGTCGTGATAGTTATGACAACCTGCTGAAGCACAGGTATCGAACCCCATCCCTTCGTGGCTTGGACGATCTTCGGCGATCTCCGCATGGCACTCATAACAGAAGTCTTCCGGCAGGGTTACACCCATCTCAAAGGTACGATCCTGCTTGTGCTCGCCATGACAAGTTACACAACTGATGGCATTAATTTGTTCCAGACGATCTGCATTTCTAGGATCGGTAAATTTCTTAATAGGATGAGAGTCATGCGCTGCTTTTAACTCTTCCTGGTGACAACCAAGGCAAGCATCGTGAATCACTTCCTCACCACCAAAAGGGGAGGTATGGCAGGTTTCACAACTCAGTTCGATCTGATGATGGCCATGAGTGGCATCACCAATCACAAAGTTTGGCTTTTGCTCCTGAACGAACATCTCAAAGCCCAACATGCCGGCAAGCCCCAGGCAAAGAACCAACCAAACTAACCAGATAACTACTTTACGACTCATATCTGACGGCCCTTAGAAGTAATAAACGCTGAGGATGTGAAAACTTAAGAGTGCCGGCAGCGGCCAACTGAGGAGCAGATGTCCCCAGAAACCTATATTTCTAACCTGACGCCCGATGGACGGAGAAAGCTTGTACTGCATACCAATGGCAACACTCACTGCAGCGCCTAAAACCGCAAGCATAAGGAAATTCAGTAGTAACCACTGGTTGAGTGATTGACCGGCGTTAAACCCGGTGTGAACTAACAAGATAATCAAACAAATGGAGGCAAGGGCTGCATGAAGAATGCGCCAGAATGAGAAAGACCCTACTCGGAGCACCTTGCTACGTTTTTTCAACGACATCAGCATGCCGAGAATGGTCAGCCCTAGTAGCGTAAAACCTGTTACCTGTTTGTATAATCCATCATTCCAAATAAGATCCAGGCGCAAACTGTCCTGAACAGACTCGCTGACGGTCATGGCAGGCACCATTACAAATGCCAACAATGCCGCTAAAACTGCGAGTGATGTGCCCAGCAAGCTATTACGATCAGGTTCAGCAGGCTGTACAATTTCATTACCAAGCATCTGTTGGACTAAGGGCTTACAGCTACCACAGGTGGAAGTCGCACCTGTAGACTGAGCGATACGCTCCATACTGCAGCACCCCTGCTCAATTGCAGAGCTCAGCTCACCTCGAGAAACATTGTTACAGTTACAGATAACCGCCGTTTCTGGCCAGTTTTCCGGGCTATTAGATGCGCTGCCCCATAAGTTTCCCGTCAGACGGAAACGCAGTTTTTGCCAGGATTTTAGTTTGCGTTTGTGAGTCAGGAGTTCCTGTATACGAGGGGTTTCATCCCAATCACCAATAGATACGGCACCAACTAACTGCCCCCGATTGAAAGCTAATTTACGATAGTTTCCTTCTGCACCACTAAAACTCAGAAACGTCTTTGGATCGTGTGGCTGGTCATCATGGACATCTCCCATGCTGAAAACTGTTTCGCCTACAACTTTCAAGCGGGCAACACTATAAGACCCAAGGTATTGACTCGAACCTTTGCAAATATGATCTGCAGCTACAGCAGCCTGCTCAAAACCTGGAGCCACCAGCCCATAAACCTTTTCTTTATGTTCTGCACACTCACCAATCGCATAGATATCAGGGTTTGATGTTTGTAAATGATCATTAACACGAATACCTGAGCCCACCTTGATCCAGGATTTACGAGCCAGATCAATATTGGGCTTAATACCGGCAGAGATCAGTACAGTGTCACAATCAAGGATCTCACCATTACGAAGCGCTACGCCTTCTACCCGCTGCTCACCTACAACCCCTTTAACACCTTCACCAACGACGATACGAATCCCCAACTCCTCAAGTTTTTCTTGGAGACTGGAAGCCGCAATATCATCAAGCTGTTGATTCATGATGCGACTAGCCTGCTGCACCAGAGTAATATTTGTCTGGTTACCCTGCATTGCGCGGGCAGCTTCCAAACCCAGTAGCCCCCCTCCCACAACGACAAGATCCTTACAACGAGTTGTACGTGCTTTGAGTTTTTCTGCATCACGCATGTTACGGAAGGTGAAGACACCATCCAGATCTACACCAGGAATATGTGGTACATGTGCCCTTGAACCCGTTGCAAGAATCAGTTTGCTGTAACTGTATTCAGTACCCTCAGAGTCCGCGACGGTTTTCCGGTCCGGATTGATGGCAACGATATCTTTGTATAGGTAGCTGAAGTTTGGATCGGCCTCCAGCTCATCAAGAGGCAGTAGGAGGCTTTCTGAAGAAGACTGACCAGCGAGCAGGGAGCTGAGTCTTACACGGTCATAAGGCTGATAAGGTTCATTACCAAAGAGAATTACAGGTGTCTGAGACTCATTTTTGCGCAGCTCCTGTATAAAACGGAATCCAACAGGTCCTGCCCCAACAACAATGATGGGTAGAACGTCGTTGTTCTGTTGTGTGTTCACCTTTGGAAGTGAATCGCTCATTATCAAGCCCCCTAAAATGGTACCTCGACCTTTAGGTGTATAAGAGCAAAAGCCTTGCCAAAAATGTTTTATCAGTACATCTTTAAAAGGATATTCTTTTAGTATCAGATAGTTAAAGAAAACAAACGTGTATTAAATTAGAAATTTATAATGTATTTTGAATGCACCAATATAAATCCTGAACAAAAAACGGCCACTTTTTGTGCACTGCAATACAGCACAAATCCGTCACTAAAATTGTGCATTTCTGTGCTTCAAACTCCAAAATTTAAATAAGCCCCGCACCATTAAATTGAAGTGGCTGAGCTGAAAGAAGATGTCCAGAAAAGAACAGACTGAACTAAACAAATACAAACTGATTTTTAGAAAACCGGAACCAATTTATAGTCTTGTGACTGCCAGCCAATTAACGAAACGAACCCATCTGCAACCACTGAAAGCTCTTTTGGCAAGGTCTTGTTATCGACCTTAAAAACCTCCGTTGCAATAGCACATACTTCGATCCTGACTCCGCGTTGATGCAGTTCTTTTATACTGGCCTGGATCGAATCAAACTCTTTTTCATAATCAAAAGTCAGCTCTGGGTTTGCGGTTTGACTCAAAAACTTAACCGTCGGCCCAATCACTACCACAACCATTTCCGATTCTACCTTCTGGCGCACCAAACCATCATACGTACCGACAATTAGATCCATATAAAAAGCAGTTTTCTGGGCGGTTTTGAAATCTATCTGGAATACTGCTTTGACGTTATTGATTCCATTTAAGGCAACTGCATCGTCGTAAATGTCTTTAGCGGATGCATTCAGGGAGAAGATTAATAAAAATAATAAAAGCTGAGGGCGTAATGCCCTGTAAAGATATGTCATGACAAATACCCATGTTGTTTCTGATGTTATCTTTCAGAAAACAACGGCATGCAACAAGTACCATCAAAAACAGGTAGAAAGCACTAATTTAGCCGACACTAAAGTAGAAACGGAGTCCAGATCGCCGGACTCCTTGCAGACAAATGCAGAGTTACTGCATCAAAATATAGTCACCGCGGAAGTTCAGTGTGATTTTGACGGGATTATCTGATTTATTTTTCCAATACCAACCATGGGTGCCAGTAAAAGGGGTGGTTACCGCGCCACTCGCACTGGAGTCTGTACCTATTTTATAGCTCTGAAAGAATCCGGTTTTATCTCCAGCGGGCTCACCATGAAAGTCATAATAAAGCGTTCCTCCCTCGGTATTCCATTCATAGGCTAATAACTTACCCTTTGCCTGCATGACTTTATATTCCTTGTAGCCCTGCGGAGGGAGCTCGATCACTACGGAATCCTTCCATTCACCCGACTCAGCTTCAGCTGGCAATGTCACCGCAGTCGTAGCCACGGCGTCATTTGCATGCGAGTAATCATGTAACTGCATCAGAAACAGCAATAGCCCCATTGCCATCAAACCGGTGTTAGCCAAACGAGAGAATGGGCGGAAGCTTTCGCGCTCACGCCACATATGCAGAATCATCAACATTACGGCCAATGCAGCCAACTGCCCCAGTTCTATCCCGAGGTTAAAGGTGATGATATTCAGGAGCAGGTTTTCGGCATCCAGTGGAAGCTCCTGCAAACGGGTAGATAAACCAAAACCATGAATCAGCCCCAACCCCGTGATCATCGCCAACATGTTAGGAGCTTCAATTTTCAGGTATTTCTGAAAACCGCCCAGATTGGTAAAGGCAATATAAGTAACGCTCAGAGCGATCACGGCATCAATCAGATAGTAATTAATCTGAATACCCTGATAGGTCGCCAGAATTAGGGTAACACTGTGCCCCAGCGTAAAAGCCGTGACATATTTGGCAATATCTCGGAAGCTCTTCAGAAAAAAGACAATACCGAACACAAACGCCAGATGGTCATATCCGGACAACATGTGGGTTGCACCCAACCAGAGGTAACTTAAATTACCGCCCTCAATTATTGCCTGCTTTTCCTCTTCGGACATGCCATGAGAGAAAACCAATTGTGAAAACAACATACCCAATAAAGCGATCACTGTGGGTATACGAAAGATAGAACTCATTTTAAATCCTCAAGTTACGGGCAGGTTTCCCTGCAAAAACTATTTAAATTGATCAAATAGTGTCTTGAGGCGGAGCACGTGGAGGCGGTGGGATAAAGTAACTAGAAATAATTGGTTCAGTTTTGCGCCTGGTAACAGGCAGCCTTCCCTGCCTGGTTAGACAGAGTAAGACTAGAATTGAGCAAACAACAAATAGAAGCGAATCAAACTGGATTTTATTGATTAACAATAGTTGAGAGTTTTCTAGCTCAACTCCATTTTGTTTATGAGTTTCAGCGTCCAGAATATAACGACCATGCGCATGGGAGTGCAGGCTATCGTCATGACCGTGCGCCTGGTGAATATGGAGATGCAGAGTAGACGACTGTGAAAAAGTATAAGCCGTTACCAACAAGACAATCAGGCACCATACACCCTGTATTCTGAAGTGACTATTTCTGTACATAGGTATGATTGTATGCGGCCTGACCAGAATAACAATCTTCCTAAAGTGGCTACTATTTACTTAAATAGTAGTGGCGACAAACCTAAATGGGGCTATCTATCGCCCCACCAAATCATTAACGGATAACAAGATCTGGCAACCAACGTTTAGCCCGGTCTATTTCATCACGCTCACCTTCATGCATAGGAGGAACGTTCAGGTCATCTGGTGGAGAGGCCAGAAGGTTGAGATCAACCGCTTCTGCGACACCTTTGATAACACCCTCTTCTACTCGCATGTTGTAGTAAACACCATTCCAGAAGTTGGCACCAAATTCTGCAGGCTTTTTAAACATGAACAGTAAGTCGTGAGATAACCAAGTTAAGTCTTCAGCAGTAACAGTATTTGGCTGTTGATAAGGGTATGCGAGGTGACACATCAACTCAGGTCCTTCAAGGCACTTCATTTCCTTCATAGACAGGAAATAATCCTTAAATTTCTCATGTTCCATATGCAGTTTGTAGCTTGTCTCACCCCCTGCGACATGAAAAGTCACACTACCAACCTGTATCTCGTTGCCTTTTTTATCCAAAAGGAAAATGTGCTTTTCCCCATCTAGAGCATCTGCAGATGCAAAAACGCTACTCAAGACAGAAATGAGCACCAAGATCGATGTTATTACTTGCTTAAGCATAAAAATCCATCCCTTTTTCAGCACCAATAATAGTATAGAATTTTAGTAGGTTATAAGGTTATAGCTATGATACTTGGGTACTGAATTAGTTCCGTTCAATTTTAAAAGATTTAGAACACCCCAAAATCTAGTCTTAATGAAAAGAAAGGTGTAGAAATAAAGGTGGGGTAAGAAGGCAGGATAAATAAGGAATAAGATAGTGGGCAGTTGCTGCGGAAATAATCATGAGTTTGATGGCACATCCAGAGCTTATCGCCAGGCTCTCTGGTGGGTTATTGCGATCAATGCGCTCATGTTTATTATTGAAATGGGCGCAAGTTTCCAGGCGACATCTCAGGCATTGCAGGCAGATGCTCTGGATTTTTTAGGTGATACCGCAACTTATTCAATCTCCCTACTGGTGATTGGCCGGGCAATTGAGGTCCGGAATAAAGCAGCTCTTATTAAAGCTCTGAGCCTACTGTTTATGGGCTTCTTTGTGTTTGGTATGACCCTGTATCGTGTACTGACCCTGGAGACACCAGAAGCTTTCACTATGGGTACTGTCGGCACACTGGCCTTTTGCGCAAATGTTATTAGCGTCCTTATTCTGCTGCGTTTTCGCCATGGTGATGCCAATGTTCGTTCGGTATGGCTCTGCAGTCGGAATGATGCAATAGGTAACCTAGCGGTTATCCTGGCCGCTGTAGGTGTATGGCAAAGTCAATCAGCCTGGCCTGATCTTATCGTCGCAGCAATAATGGCTTGCCTCTTTATCTGGTCATCTGTGCAAATTTACCAGCAGGTAAAATCTTCAAGTACAGAATCCTCAAGCGCGAAACAAAGTTGTTGCAACTCTGATTAAGCTGACAGGCGCCACTTATAGCATGTCATTTATGACAACCGACCCCCGCCACAGAAAATAAAAAACACAAAACCTTTATAAATCAACAACCTAAAAACTGTTCTTTTTCTGGCATCGCCTTTGCTCTACCTCAGATATACATAATTTGTCAGGAGAGAGATCATGAGCGTTCACGAAGAGAATGTAGAAGTAATTGGAGTCGTCCCATCTATTATGATGGTGCTTGTTGGCCTTGTTGTTGCCATTCTTCCAGCTCTGGTTCAGCTTGCATTGTTGTTAAGCTAGCAAGACTCTGAACTCAATTCGCAGGGAGCGTTCTTTACGCCCCTGTAGCCCTACCCTATTGATTAAAAACATCTGAAACCAAGATAGAATCTGGCAAATAGGAAGCTATTTCTAATAGAGAATTGCTGGAGAATTATGGGAGAGAAAGATCCCCTTAAAGGGGAAGAAATTGGTGCAGATGGGGAGACTCGAACTCCCACGCCCGTGAAGGCACTAGCACCTGAAGCTAGCGTGTCTACCAATTCCACCACATCTGCGTATTAACCAATTTGTCTGCGTTTAAAGGCGCAACCCTTTGTACTTTTATTGCACCAACTAAAAATAAGTTGGTGCAGATGGGGAGACTCGAACTCCCACGCCCGTGAAGGCACTAGCACCTGAAGCTAGCGTGTCTACCAATTCCACCACATCTGCAAAAGTGGGGCGCATTATATAGAGATGCTTATTAATTGTGAAGACTCACAACGCTTATTTTTAAACACGGCCCAGATGGCAGGTCTTCTATTTATTACTCACCCTTACTTACATAGTCCCGAGATTTAGATAGAATATTTAACCGGATTAGTAAATGTGGCAGGCATCGTGAGAAAGGTTTCTACTCCAATAGACAAAACAATCGTGATGATTGTAGAAGACATGCAAGCTATGCGAATGATGATAAAGACATCATTAAAGCATATGGGCTTTAAGAATTTTGCTGAATGCACTAACGGCTATGAAGCCAGTAAACGCTTAAAGCTTATGCATGTTGATCTGATCGTCTGTGACTTCGATATGCCAGAAAAAAACGGCCTGGAGTTTTTACAGGAAGTTCGCGCCTCTGAACGAAACAACAATACACCTTTCATCATGCTCACCGCCAACTCTTCTGCCAACCTAATTCATCAATGTATCTCCGCAGGGGTTGATAGCTATATGGTTAAACCATTTCAGCCTTTAGCCCTATGTAAAAAGATTAACAACATGCTATTAACTCCGCTTGAAGACATCGCCTGAACAGCTTTAATCAAAAGCTGACATAAAAACGAAAACTACTTTAAGCAATGCTCAATTTTATCTGCCAGGCTTTGTAGGAACACTGTATAGCCCTGCTCTGGCTGGACCTCAATCGCTAATGGATCCAGCTGCCCTTTATTGATATCCAAACCAGCAGTAAGACGTTTCACAATTTTTGCCTCAAACTGAGGTTCACTGAACACGCACACTGCATCTTTGTTTGTAATCAGAGATTGAACTTCGGCTACTTTCTTTGCTCCTGGGGCGTGAGATGGATCAAAAGTAAAATAGGCGAGCTGGTTCAAATCATAGTGGCCAACAAGCAAGGAAAAGGCGTCATGAAAAACGATAAAACCTTTATCTTTATGAGGAGCCAGCTGTAATTTGATGGACTGATCTACATCGGTAACCTTCTGTTCGAACTCTGCAAAGTTTGAGTCCAACTCAGATTTCAGATTTGGAAACTGTTCTACCAGTTCATCCCGGATAACATCTGCAGCAGAGATCATCAATACTGGATCCATCCAGATGTGTGGGTCTGAATCACCGTGATCGTGATGATGTTTTTCATCGTCATGGTGATCTTCTTCATGACGGGCTTCTTTATGATGATCATCATGGTCATCGTGCTTGTGAGCTTCTTCGTGTTCATGATGCTCAGTTTCACCTTCACCTTCCATCAACTGGATAACAGCGCTTTTTTGACGGTGCATAGTCTTCGTCAGGAACTGCTCCATGGCAGGGCCAATCCAAACAACCAGATCCGTTTGCGCTAATTTACGCATATCCGATGGTTTGAGGTTATAGTGATGTGGAGAAGCGCCTTCGGGTATCAGCACTTCAACCTCACCTAAATCACCTACCAATTGCTGAACCATAAGCTGAATAGGCTTAATACTGGCAACAATTTGAACCTTTTCAGCAGCAAAACTATTAAAGGAAAGACTTAGGCATAGGAGAGAGAATATAATTTTGTTCATTGGATTTATTACAGTCTGTAAAATATTCGTTATAATATAACATAAAATTTTATCTGAATTATCATGTCGGAAAAACAATTAGGTTTCCATCCAGAGCACAATCATTCCCATTGCATTGAACATGCTATGGAGGATGCCCGCGCCATGTGTAAAGCCAGAGGCTTACGCTTCACGCCTATACGTGAATTAGTTCTCAAAACAATTTGGCAAAGCCATAAACCTTTGGGCGCCTATGAATTGTTGCCGACACTGGCCTCATCCGGTTTTAATTCTGCCCCACCCACGGTTTACAGAGCACTGGATTTTCTACAGGAACAGGGGTTTGTTCACCGCATAGCCTTACTGAACTCATTTATAGGCTGCCCCCATCCAGAGAAAAATCACCAGGGCTGTTTTCTGATCTGCCGGGAGTGTAATAACACTGTGGAGATAGAAACCCAGCAGATAGAAGGCGCGTTAGAAACTCAGGCGCAAAAATACAATTTCATTCCTGAGCAACAATCTATCGAAGTACTTGGTTTATGCCCAAACTGCCAAAAGGAAACCGCTGAATGAGCACGGGGCATCAACCTCTAGTAAAGCTTGAAAATGTAAACCTGCATTTTGGCAAAAACCACGTACTTCAGAACATTTCAACTGAACTCCATAAAGGCTGTATCACAACTTTGATCGGCCCCAACGGTGCTGGAAAAACCACTCTGGTTCGAGTCGTGCTTGGCTTGCTCAAACCTCAAAACGGTTTAATCTGGAGAGAAGGCAACTTACGTATAGGGTATATGCCGCAAAAGCTCCAGATAGATAAAACTTTTCCGCTCACGGTCGAACGGTTTCTTGCCACTTCACAATGTAAAGACTCCCGATTAATGCGCTCAGCTTTGGGGCACGTCGGGGCAGAAAAGTTAATTCAACAATCTGTCCATAGTTTGTCGGGAGGAGAAATGCAGCGGGTTCTGCTTGCCAGAGCCTTACTGCGTGATCCACACCTTCTCGTTCTGGATGAACCGGTGCAGGGGGTTGATATTAATGGTCAGCTAGAGCTCTACAACCTGATAGCAGAGATCCGTGACAACAGGAACTGCGGTGTATTAATGGTCAGCCACGACCTGCACCTGGTGATGGCGGCGACAGATCACGTAGTCTGCATCAACCATCATATTTGCTGCTCCGGCCACCCTGAGCATGTCACCAATGATCCCTCGTTTACCGAACTATTTGGTATCAGTGGTAGTGAGCAACTTGCAGTTTATAACCACCATCACAACCACCGTCATGATGATCATGGCGATGTGATCCAGGATAGCTGCTGTAGCCATGAGGATAAGCAATAATGGCTGATTTCCTCCTGTTTGCGCTGCTGGGTGGCTTAGGTGTTGCTTTAGTAGCTGGCCCGTTAGGTTCATTTGTGGTTTGGCGGCGAATGGCTTATTTTGGCGACACTCTTGCTCACTCTGCACTGCTGGGTGTATCCATCGGTTTCATGCTGGAAATTAATCTCAACTTTGCAGTAATTTTCTGCTGTGTTGCTTTAGCTCTGATTTTAGTTGCCATGCAAAAACAACGCATGGTAGCAACGGATACCCTACTGGGAATCATGGCTCACAGCGCATTATCCCTGGGCCTTGTCGCTGTTGCAGTACTTGATATAAGAGTTGATCTTATGGCGTATCTGTTCGGCGACCTGTTAGCGGTCGGCACAGAAGATCTGCTCTGGATCTACCTTGGCGGCGCACTGGTATTACTATTGTTAAAACTACTGTGGCAACCGCTTCTGGCAATCACAATTAATGAAGATCTAGCCCAGGTAGAGGGAGTTAACGTGCCTCTGATCCGCCTTATTCTGATGCTGTTAATTGCGGTGGTAATCGCAATCGCCATGAAAATTGTCGGACTTCTGCTGATAACCTCACTGCTAATTATCCCTGCAGCTTCGGCCCGAAGGTTAGCACGCACACCGGAACAGATGGCTTGTGGAGCGGCAGTCGTTGCCTGTTTAGCCGTACTTGGAGGGCTAGCATTATCCTGGCATTTTGATACCCCAACAGGGCCCTCGGTGGTGGTCATCTCTTTATGCCTGTTTTTATGTTTGTACGCAATTCCTTCTAAGCAGCAGGTATGATCCACTCTCTGCGTAAATACTGGCCAAGCCGGGATCAACACCAGCAAGTATGGTCCCTCGCCTGGCCTCTGATGTTATCGAATATTACCGTGCCAATGCTGGGGCTGGTTGATACTGCGGTAATAGGTCATCTTCCCGAAAGCTACCACCTGGGCGCAGTTGCAGTTGGCAGCATGATCTTTTCCATACTGTACTGGTCTTTCGGTTTCCTGCGCATGGGAACCACAGGAATGACCGCACAAGCCTACGGCGATATGAACGGAGGCCTGAATCGCCAGTTGTTAGCCCAATCCATGATTCTGGCGGTTGTGATCGGCTGTGTGTTACTACTGTTCCAACAACCCATCATTCAAATTGCTCTGCAACTCATGGATGCAGAAACCATTGTTGATGCTGAAGCCAGACTTTACAGTGAGATAAGGATTTTAGGCGCCCCAGCTGTACTCTGTAATTACGCTATTCTCGGTTGGTTTGTAGGAAACCAGAACACACGCATTCCACTATTACTGCTACTGGTTACTAACATCATAAATATGGTTCTGGATGTTATTGCCGTTTATGGCTTCGGCATGCATGCAGATGGCGTCGCAGCAGCAACCGTGTGCTCAGAATATTTTGCTCTGGGCCTTGGTGTATATCTGATCCGAAGACACCTCCGCAGAGTCCCCGGACAACTTGAACTGGCCTGTCTCAACCGCCTTAAGGATTATCGGGATCTGATCATCGTTAACAGATACCTGTTTATACGCACCCTGCTCTTACTTGGCAGTCTTGCATTTTTCACAGCGCAAGGCGCTAAGCAGGGGACGGATATTCTTTCAGCCAATGCGGTGTTACTTAACTTCCTGATTCTGATTGCTAACTGGCTGGATGGTTTTGCCCATGCAACAGAAGCCTTGAGCGGTAAATATATCGGTGCCCGTAAGCTCAGGGAATTTTACCAATCAGTCACCAGCGCACTGCTTTGGTCAGTTACCACTGCAGGTTTGTTAGCGCTTACTTTTTTCCTGTTTGGTGGTTTGATTATTGATTTGCTAACCGGCATTGAACAGGTCCGCTCAATCGCCAAAGAATACCTGGCCTGGATTGTGTTATTGCCACTCATAGGGGTCTGGAGTTTCCTGCTCGATGGTATTTTTGTAGGTACCACTCAATTCCGGGCGATGCAGAACACCATGTTGTTTACCATTTTTGTGGTATTTCTGCCCTTGTGGTGGGCCACTCAAAGCATGGGCAACCACGGCCTTTGGCTTTCACTTATGTCTGTGTTTGTGGCGCGAGCAGTATCTGGAGGCTATGTTTACTGGAAAATAAGTAAACAACAGCGCTGGTTACCCCATGATTAGTTTTTTGCTCTCTCTATCGATGTTCAACGCACCTGTTGAGATCGATCTATCTCTGTTACAACTGCCTGACGGACATAAAATAGAGGTGGTGGCACAAGCCGATAATGTCCGACAGCTTGCTCTGGCGCAGGATGGAACATTATTCGCAGGCAGTCGCCGCGCCGGGAATGTTTATGCCCTTGTTGATAAGGATCGGGACGGCAGTTACGAATCAACTATTCTGATTAGTTCTGGGCTGAATATGCCCAGCGGTGTTGCCGTTAAAGGTAATGATCTTTATGTCGCAGAAGTGGAAAGAATTTTGGTTTTCAAAAACATTCTGCCATTGGATGAAAACAACCTTCCACCAGCCACGGTTTACTTTGATCAGCTTCCTAACAAACGCCATCACGGTTGGAAATATCTAAAGTTTGGTCCCGACGGTCTCCTGTATTTCAACATAGGTGCGCCCTGTAATATCTGCTTACCCGAACATCCCTTCGCAACCCTTGTCCGACTCACTAAAACTAAACAACTTGAAGTAATCGCATCAGGGGTGAGAAACAGTGTGGGTTTTACCTGGAACCCCAGCAGTAAAAAGATGTGGTTCACCGACAATGGCAGGGACCATTTGGGGGATGATATTCCTTCAGATGAGCTAAATCGCATAGAGATTGTTGGGCAGCATTTTGGCTACCCTTTCATGCACGCCAACAACGTCCGTGACCCCGCATATGGCAAACAGGGCAAGAACGAAAAACTGTCTCCACCCACATACGAACTCGGTGCGCATGTCGCTCCTCTGGGCCTGACCTTCTATACAGGTAACAGCTTGCCCGAGAGTAATGCCAACACCCTTTATATTGCCGAACACGGCTCCTGGAATCGCTCCAAGAAGTCTGGCTACCGTGTTGTGAAGCTACAAATCAAAAACGGAGAAGTCTTGAGCCACCAGCCCTTTATTCAGGGCTGGATGCGGAATGAAGAACACTGGGGCCGCCCCAATGACATTATTGTCGATAAGGACGGCAGTTTGCTAATTTCAGATGATTACGCTGGAGTAGTGTATCGGGTATCCAGAAGCAATCAGTGATCTTTACGCTCAGCCCCTGGGTTAGCGGTAAACAAGAGAGGTTTCGCTTCAGGTTCCAATTGCGGGGTTTTATCCCGGTTTACGCGCGTTTCTATCTCCTCAACACCAGGATCCGGCTCACCATCCAGGCGCATAGAATCTTCATAGTCACAGCGAACACACTCTTTGTATTCCCGCTCTTCATCCCGGTAGGTACGGATGCAATCCATCTCACCACAACGGGGGCAGACTGCTCCGGCAATAAAACGCTTAACGACTTTCTTATTCTCACTCATACAGTGATCCCACTATGGCGTAACAATGCATCAACTTCTGGCTCCCGGCCACGGAAGGCAACGAACAGTTCCATAGGTTCTTTGGAACCACCCATCTCCAGAATATTACTGCGGAAGTCATTGCCCGTGCCCTGATTAAAGATGCCTTCCTCTTCAAAACGGGAGAATGCATCAGCAGAGAGGACTTCCGCCCACTTGTAACTGTAGTAGCCGGCGGCATAACCACCAGCAAAGATATGGCTGAAGCTGTGCTGGAAACGATTGAACGCCGGAGGTGTTATCACTGCAACCTTGCTACGAACATCATTCAGCAGAGCCTGAACTTCTGTTTCGCCCGGTTGATATTCTCTGTGCAGACGGAAATCAAACAGAGAGAACTCCAGTTGGCGAACCATCATCATGCCAGACTGGAAGTTCTTCGCCGCCAGCATCTTATCCAACAGATCCTGCGGTAAAGGCTCACCAGTCTGATAGTGCCCGGAGATCAGCTCAAGTGCTTCTGGCTCATAACACCAGTTTTCCAGGAACTGACTCGGCAGTTCCACGGCATCCCAAGCCACGCCATTGATGCCACTGACATCTGCACATTCAATTTTGGTCAACATATGATGCAGGCCGTGACCAAATTCATGGAACAGTGTAGTGACTTCGTTATGGGTCAATAATGCCGGATCGTCTCCCACTGGCGAGTTAAAGTTACACACCATGTAAGCCACTGGTAGTTGCAGAGCGCCATCGTCGAGGCGGCGACGCACCCGGCAGTCATCCATCCAGGCACCGCCACGTTTTTTCTCGCGGGCATAAAGATCAAAGAAGAAGCGCGCGATTACCTGACCTTCGCAGCTGATTTCGAACAGACGCGCATCATCATGCCAGCGGT
>JBOEGV010000054.1:0-32246 GCA_050633605.1 Neptuniibacter sp.
TCTCCGATGAACAGCTAGCGACTCATCTTGCCGCTACGCAAAATGAAATACAGGTGTTCTTACGTGAAAGGCGATATGAACTCGACGCTTTGGCCGATCAGTTTGAAGATCCTGAGTTGTTTGAAATTGATGGTCGGGGGTTACTCTCTTCAGAGGTTGAGGATTTGCTACGCCTACAGACAGATCCACGTTCTGTGTACGGTATCGCTTTTTTTGATGCAGATGGACAACTAACCTGGACGTTTCCACAGGGGATTATTGCAAAAGATAACGAAGGCTACAGTGCTTTTGAAGGGGTGGATATCTCGGACCCGTCGCCGCATAGCTGGGAGCAACCTTCATGGTTGTTGATGAAGAAAAAAGTGGAATTTCATGGCATTGGTAACCAGGCTCCAACCATTGGTTTGATCATACGCTTCAGTTCAATTACAGAGATACTCAGTGGCCTGAACCAGGCGGGGGCCTATAAGCCCATTTTAAGCGTTGGTAATAAACAACATTATGATGTGGTAGGTCAGCCAGTAGAGTTAAGTGAGTCGAGTTATCAGCAGCCCTTGCTTTCTCATTGGGCCTTGCACCTGGTTCAGAACCAAGGATTAGTGACTAGTCCCTTGGAACAGATGAGGTTCTGGTTGATTATCTTAGTAATCTGCACTATTGCCGGATTGTTGCTTCTGCATATTAGTATTTCTCGCCGTTTGGGTAAGCAAGTCGATACGATTGTGTCCAGCGTAGAGAGAGTTGCCTTAGGTGATCTTGAGACACCAATTGGCCAAACCAATAGCGCTGAAATGAGCCGGTTAACGGATGCAATAGAAAGTATGCGTCATCAACTCAAGGCTTTTATCACTTCCACACTTGAAATAGAGCGGCGGGCCTCTTTAGGCCAGTTGGCAGCGGGTGTTGCGCACGATATCAGAAATCCTCTTACGACGATTCGCACCACCATTGTCGCACTGGTTAAACGGGAAAAGGATCAAGATAACCGCGATATGCTCGTCATGCTTGAAGGGGAGATTGATCGGGTTAATGATGTGATCGAGAACCTGCTGAACTTCGCTCGCCCCAGAGATCCACATGGAGAACGTATTTTCTTGCAAGCGTCGTTGGATAGCCTGAAATCTCTGGTGAATGCGTCGGCTCGAGAACAGGGGATTAGCATCTCAATCGATTGCTCAGACACGCTATTTGTTTGGGCCGATCCTGTCCACCTAAGGCAGGTATTAATGAATTTGGTTCTTAACTCTATTCAAGCGATGGGAGTTAAGGGGGATCTGTTACAGATCCGGTGTGCACAAGCTCAGAACCATGTTGAACTGCTACTCAGTGATAATGGGCCGGGAATACCTGAAGATGTTTTGCCGCATATTGCTGAGCCTTTCTTTACAACTAAATCTGTGGGTACGGGTCTTGGACTTGCGATTTGTCATGTGTTGGTGAAAAAGAATCAAGGTGAACTGCATTTTGAAAGCCAATCTGGTCACGGAACGCAAGTGACGCTGAAGCTCCCATTCGCTGAGAAGGAAAACTTAGATGCATAAAACGATTTCCGTCCTCATGATTGATGATGAACGCAATTTGGTTCGTAGTTTAGGTTTTTCCCTTAAGGACGAACAGATTGAGGTTATGGGGGCATTTACGGGAGAAGAGGGGATACAAAAAGCGTCTTCAGAATCGCCGGATGTTGTGTTACTTGATTTGGGATTGCCCGATTGCTCAGGATTGGATCTCTTGCCCCGATTGAAGAGCATCAATCCAAATCTACCGATCATAATGATCTCTGCCCATGGAGATACACGTGCTGCGGTGAAGGCGGTAAAAGAGGGAGCGATAGATTATGTGACAAAACCTTTTGATCTGGATGAGTTGATTTTGCTCATCAGACGAAGTGCTGATCAGGCTAAGCTGTTACAAGAGTTGCATTTTCTTCGAGAACTGAATACCAGTACTCGTCATTTAGTGGGCAGTAGTTCGGTGATGGAAAAATTGAGAAATGTACTTGCTCAGGTTGGCCGAAGTTCCGGTAAAACGGTATTGATCACTGGGCCTTCGGGTACAGGTAAAGCCTTAATTGCCAGAGCGCTTCATGACACCCGTTTTGATGATGCACCTTTTATTGAAATTAATTGTGCGACGCTACCAGAACAGCTAATTGAAGCTGAGTTGTTTGGTGCTGAGCGGGGTGCTTATACGGGTGCAAATCAGCGGCGTACAGGGTTGATCGATCTTGCGGATGGCGGGACACTGTTTTTGGATGAAATTGGTGAATTACCCCTCAACCTTCAGGCTAAATTATTAAGTTTTTTAGAAAACCGGAGTTATCGTCCGATTGGTGGTGGCCGAGAGCGACACGCAGAAGTGTTCGTAATTGCTGCTACAAACCGAGCTCTAAAAGCTGAGGTGGAACAGGGCAATTTTCGAGAGGACCTGTTCTACCGTTTAAATGTCTTACCACTGGAAGCCCCTCCACTGAATACTCGTAAAGAAGATATTCCTATGTTGGTTCAACATTTTAGCCTCAGTTTTGCTCGTCAAGAGGGGGGAGAGGCGACCAATTGGGATTCAGATACCGTACAGTGGTTAGTGAATTATCGATGGCCGGGCAATGTTCGCGAGCTTAAGAATTTGGTTGAGAGGTTGAGCATCCTGTATCCGGGGGAGAACATTCGGCCCGAGATGTTACCGGAAGAATATCGCTCTAATGAGAACGAAGGTACAACAGAAGAAAAAAACTATGTAGTGGCTGTGGAGGATCGAGAGCGGCAGCTCATTCTGAACGCTTTGAAAGAAACCGGAGGTCGCAAAGGTTTGGCGGCTGAAAAGCTGGGTATTTCCAGGCATGCACTTAAAAGGCGAATTCAACGCTTACAGTTAGAGGAGGATTTATGGTGAGACTAATTGTCATTGTTCTTTTCCTCTGTAGTCTGCCTATCCAGGCGTCAGAAATAGAACTGGGTACATCACGCGATCAAGCAGATGTTACCGTAGGTTGTTTATTCCCATTAGGTGGGCGCGGCGGGTTATATGGGCAAGACAGTGCGGTAGGTATTCAACTGGCATTTGAATGGTTGAAACAGCAGAAACAAGATTATCCCAAACTTAGAGTATTAATTACTGACAGCCGTTCTAAAGCCTCTAAAGCGGCCAGATTGGTACGCGATTTTGTGCGTACTGAACATGCGCGATTTATCTGTGGTGTTGTGAATTCATCTATAGCAATTCAAGTAGCGGAAGTAGCTGAACAAGAGAAAGTGTTTTTTATTGGTACAGACCATGCTTCTTCCCGATTAACTGGTCCAAATGTGTCGCCTTACTATTTTAGGGTGAACAACAATACCGAGCAGTCTATGCGTGCTGCTGCGAGTTATATAAAAGAGAAATTTGGTGCCTTGGTGCAGGAAAGGCCCTTAAAAATTTCCTATCTTGGGCCCGATTATGATTATGGGTATAAAGCTTGGAGTGATTTACGCCAAGCTTTGGAAAAGGAAGGGGTTGATTATGAGATTATCACCGCTCTATGGCCCAGGCTTTATGAACCGGATTACTCTCATTTCCTACAGGCGCTTTTGGAAAAACCAACCGATCTAGTCGTCAATTCCCTGTGGGGGGGGGACTTAGTAGCTTTTGTGCAGCAAGCGAATAAAACGCGATTATTTGAACATGCACGTTTTGCAAATTTTGATGCCGGGGGTAATTATGAGGTGCTCGCTGCATTAGGTAAAGATATGCCCTCAGGGCTCATTTTAGCGTCGAGGCATCATAATAATTGGCCTGACACCCAATATAATCGTTGGTTTGTTGATCGTTTTTACCAGCTTAGCGGGCGTTATCCTTCTTATGCAGCCGAGGGTGCTTTTTCGGGTATCGTGGCGATTGCGGAAGTGATGCGTGAGGTGGGCTTAGATGCCAGTGATTATGAGATTCGACAGGCGTTGGGGCATTTGAAAATTTCACTACCCGAAGATCCTGAGCATTTCACTTCATATATGGACCCAGAATCACATCAGTTACAGCAGGTGATCGCGATTGGTGAAACCACACCGAATAATAATTTCCCTCCAGCGGCGCAAATGTTATCAAATTGGCGCATCTATCAATTAGCCCCACTGCACATCGAGCCCGAATAAGTGTGTTGTTGAGCGCTTACCGATCAGTACTTTCGATCAAAGTGGATCGGTAAGCGCTCATTACTATATTTTTAAAACTTTTTTCGTTGTTTTTCTGTAATTAAAACAAATAGTTATGTTGATTATTTTGGTTTGGCATAGCCGTTGCTCTAAGTCTTATTAGCCAACACATGATTGGCGATCAAAATAAAAATTTAGAGGCTAAAACAATGTTACATAAGATCGCAAAGCCTACCTGCGTAGCAGGCCTGATTATTGCCGCAACAGCGATGCAGCCTGCACTTGCTGCAGATGAATACAAATTAGGATTAGTTACTTTTCTTTCCGGTGGTGCAGCCGGGCCTTTTGGTGTGCCAGCTAAGAATGCAGCCGACCTCACTTTAGAAACGTTGAACAAAGGCATGTTGCCAGCGCCATATAACACTAAGGGGATCAATGGAAAAAGCATTTCACCAGTCTATGTCGATGAGGCGGGTGGTGCTACTAAACAGTCTGCCGAGTTTCGTAACTTAGTTGAGCGCAAAGGGGTTGATTCGGTTATTGGTTATATCTCTTCTGGTGATTGTTTAGCTATACCCGCTGTGGCCGAACAGTTAAAGACGCTCACTGTATTGTTTGATTGTGGCACACCTAGAGTATTTGAAGATCGTGACTACAAATATGTTTTCCGTACCGGTCCAACAGCGACCATGGACAATGTAGCTGCGGCTTACTACATCAAAGACAGTATGGGTAAATTGGATCAGGTTTCTGGTATTAATCAAAACTACTCATTCGGCCATGAATCTTGGGATGATTTCCTAGGTTCGTTAAAACATATTTCACCTGAAGTGGATGTGACGACAGAGCAGTTCCCTAAAATCTATGCGGGCCAGTATGGGGCTGAAATCTCATCGCTTATGGTGAATTCTGCCGAAGTCATCCATTCCTCATTCTGGGGTGGTGATATGGAAGCCTTTTTATTACAAGGGTCAGCTCGCGGTTTGTTTGATGATCAAACAGTTGTACTGACCACCGGTGAAAGTGCAATGTATCGCCTATCAGATCAAATTCCTGAAGGTACGGTATTAGGAGCACGCGGCCCGTTTGGTGTTTACGCGCCAGATAATGAACTTAACCATTGGTTCCGCGCGGCTTACATTGAGCGCTTTGGCACCCCACCAACTTATCCTGCCTACAAGATGGTTCAAGCCATTCTTGGTTTGAAACTGGCCACCGAAAAAGCCGCAGCTAAGAGTGATGGACAACCTTCTACTGAAGAAGTAGCGAGTGCTTTCGAATATCTTGAGTACGAAGGCCCGGCAGGCAAAGTTTCTATGAACCGAGGCAAAGGGCACCAGGCCACCATGGAGATGGTGTATGGCCGTTACGCATTAGTGGAGGGCAAGCCTGCACTGACAGATGTGCGTCGTTACGCCGCTGATTGTGTCAATCCGCCAGAAGGTACCAAAGGGATAGATTGGATTAAAGACGGCATGCCAAGTACGCATTGTAACTAATGCTCATTCAGCGCTGGGGCAATACCCAGCGCGTCTCTACAACAGTACATACGAGACAGATTCTATGAAACTCCTAATAGCGATGCTGATGGATGGTGTCATCTATGCCTCCTGGCTGTTTGTGATCGCGGCGGGGCTGACACTGATTTACGGTGTTATGAAAATTTTAAATATGGCCCACGGCAGCTTTTATGCCATAGGGGCTTATGCCGGCGCATCTTTAGTCGGATTCTATTTCGCAGGTGGCTATCCACCGTGGGGTGGGTACCTTTTGCTGCTCGGGGCAGCTTTATTAAGTGGGGTGATTGTTGGGCTTTTGATTGAGCGGGGTATTTTACGCTTAATGTACGGGCGAGACGAAGTCGTCATGATTCTCGTCACCTATGCACTTCTCTTGATCTTAGAGGACGTGATCAAGTTGATTTGGGGAGTGGATGCCTATTTTGCGTATCAGCCCTATACCTTACTCGGGCGTACCAAACTTGAAGGTTTGTCCTTCGCTAATTACGACTTAGTACTGGTAGCTGTGTCTGCCAGTATTGGCTTTATGCTCTGGTGGGGGCTTAACCGCACGCGCCAAGGAAAGCTGCTTCAAGCGGTTATCCATAGTCGTGATACGGCTGCTTTCTTGGGCATCAATGTCACACGCATGTTTACGGTTACCTTCGTCATCGGTGCGGTATTAGGTGCGTTGGCAGGTTCACTCACTGCACCGGGCATCTCCGTTATGCCGGGTATCGGTGTTGAGGTCATTGTTCTGGCGTTTGCGGTCGTTGTGATTGGTGGTCTGGGCAGTGTCGGTGGTGCCTTAGTCGGTGCATTAATTGTGGGTATGGCAAGAGCCATGTCTGTACACCTTTATCCCGATGCTGAACTTTTTGTCATCTATGGCGTGATGGCCTTGGTGCTGGCATTCCGACCGCAGGGCTTATTTGCCATAGCAACCGCGAGGAAAATCTAACATGAGATATGTAAATGTATTTCTGCCTGTAAGCATCGTTGTCATGCTGATAGCAGGTTTGCTTATGCCAGGGTGGTTAAGTTTTTTATTAACCTTGGCTATGGCAAAAGGCTTAGTCGTGCTCGGTTTACTGCTGCTTATGCGTGCAGGGTTGGTGTCATTTGGTCAGGGGCTTTATTACTGTTTAGGCGCTTATGTGGTTGGGATTGGAGGTAGTCACTTTGAAACCCAAGATGCCTTGTTGCTCTTAATTATGGGGGTACTTGTATGTGTGGGCTGCGCGGCAGTCATTGGATTGTTGCTGTGTCGTTATCGAGACATTTTCTTTGCCATGTTCTCAATGGCTTTCTCAATGATTCTGTACGGAGTGCTGGTTAAAAGCACCTCGTTTGGTTCATCGGATGGTTTCAATGTGGCACCGCCAACCCTTTTGGGTTGGGCGCCACCTGAAGGGAATCTTCAGATACTGTCTTATGGATTAGCCGTGATTGCGACGGTGGCCACGGGCTTTTTTATCTGGCGTTACTTGCGCTCGCCCATGGGTTATGCCGGTGAAGCCGTGCGTGAAAATGAGATTCGAGTGGAATATCTGGGTATCTCTGTTCAACGTGTTATCTACATCAAATACATCATAGCGGCCGCGATGGCGGGTTTAGGGGGGGGGATTACCGCATTGGCTGCGGGTCATATCGACCCTGAAATGGCTTATTGGACCACCTCAGGTGAGTTTGTCTTTATCGCGTTGATGGGGGGGACCGGTCATGTGGTTGCGCCATTGCTGGGTGCTGTGATGTTCGAGCTTTTACGTACCTATGCGTTTCAAATATCTCCTTATACATGGCAAATGATTTTAGGTATCGCGTTGTTGGCGATCATTCTGTACCTACCAAAAGGTATTTGGTCGTTGGTTGATCGAGTCAGAGGGAGGGAGTCAGCATGAGTGCTTTATTAGAAACCCGAGCTTTAGCCCGTAATTTTGGGGCAGTAACTGCCGCAGCTGACATTAATGTCGCCATTAATGCCGGAGAAATTGTTGGGGTTATTGGTTCCAACGGTGCAGGTAAAACTACCTTTATTAATATGGTGACAGGGTATTTACCCCCAAGCAGTGGCGAGATACTGCTTCATGGTAACAGTATCGTAGGTAAAGCCCCTCGTCAGGTGATGAGGTCTGGTATATGCCGTTCTTTTCAAGTGGCGCAGCTGTTCCCGAATTTGAGCATGCTGGAAAACGTGCTCATTGCCATTGGTTTAGTGGAGGACGTGCGATTATCGCTGTTTAAACCGCTGAAAACGGAAGCGCGTATCGCTCAAGCAGAGACTTTACTTCACGAATACAACATTCAAGAGTACAAGGATGAAAAGGTTGTGACACTCCCGCAAGGGGTGAGAAAACTATTAGATATCGCGTTAGCAATGCTGGGCAAACCAGAGCTTTTATTGCTGGATGAGCCGACATCAGGGGTGGCAATCGACGATAAGTTCGAGCTGATGGATACCGTGATGCAAGCGGTAAGGAAATCGGGTGCGGCGGTATTGTTTGTTGAGCATGACATGGAAGTTATTGCGCGTTACGCCACACGCTTGATGGCTTTTTATGATGGTCGTGTATTAGCAGACGGCCCAACAGCCAATGTGATGAAAGATGACAAAGTACAAGAGTTAGTCACCGGCCATCATCTAGATATCGATTACTCACAGGAGGTGCGCCATGCTTAAACTGGATGCGATTAATACTGAGATAGCGGGTACGCCTATTTTGCGAGATGCAACTTTGCATGTACCAAAAGGCACCATGGTGGGTCTTATTGGACGTAATGGCGCGGGTAAAACCACGTTAATGCGTACAGTGATGGGCTTACTTGAGCCGCAAAGTGGCAGTCTAAGTATCAAAGGCCAAGATCTAACAGCTGAAGCCCCCCATCTACGCGCAAATTTAAAAGTGGGGTACATGCCAGAAGATCGTCAATTGGTGCCTACCTTATCCGTTGAAGAAAATATCCTTATCCCTGCTTGGGCAACACAGATACCTGAGGTCGATGCACGGTTGGCATGGGTATACGAACTCATGCCGGAAGTAGAAGGTTTTGCTGAACGTAAAGCTCTGCAACTGTCTGGGGGTCAGCAAAAGCTTGTTGCCCTCGCACGTGCATTAATTGTGGGTACTGACCTTTTGTTATTGGATGAACCCTTCGAAGGCGTCGCGCCTGCATTATCAAGGCGACTAGCCAGTGTGCTCAATACGCTGAAAGATGAAGGTATGTCGGTGTTGTTGTCTGAATCTGACTATAGCCACTCAGCAGACCTGGTTGATCAGGTTTACTCAATTGAACGTGGTTCTGTGAGCCTATCTGAAGTTCCTAAAGGAGAAGCTGCATGAGTGCATTTTCGTTTTATGCATCCCACGGTATTGTTTGTCAGCCGGGTGCCTCGAAGCAATTGGTTCAGCAATGCGAGGACCTTCAATGTAATAAAGTTCTCATTGTGACTGATCCAGGAATAGTGAAGGTCGGTTTGCTTGAACCTGTCGTTAAGGCTTTACAGCATGGGGGTATCCTCGTTGAAGTATTTGATCAGGTACAAGCGGATCCAGCCCAGTCAATCGTTGAATCGGCAACCCGGTTAGCCATTGAAAAAGAAGTGGAAGGGATCATTGGTTTAGGGGGCGGTTCGTCACTCGATGTCGCTAAACTGGTGGCTTTGCTGGCGAAAGGTGAAGAACGACTGGAGCAAGTGTATGGCGTCAATTTGGTGAAAGGGCAACGGTTGCCTTTGATTCAAATTCCCACAACAGCGGGTACGGGGTCTGAAGTCACGGCGGTAGCGATTATTACCGTGGGTGAGACAGAGAAAAAGGGAGTTGTCTCGCACCGCTTATTGCCGGATTACGCCATCCTGGATGCGGAGCTCACCGTGGGTTTACCGCCAATGATCACCGCAACAACGGGCATTGATGCGATGGTCCATGCGATTGAGGCATACACCTCGGTTAATCCAAATCATAACCCGGTTTCGGACCTGTACGCGCGTGAAGCACTGGTGCTTTTAGGCAGTAACATCAGCTCGGCGGTAACGGAGGGGGCTGACTTAAGGGTCCGTTCAGATATGTTATTGGGTTCTATGTTAGCAGGGCAGGCATTTGCAAATTCTCCTGTGGCCGCAGTGCATGCGCTGGCTTATCCATTAGGGGGAATCTATCACTTATCTCATGGCCTAACGAATGCCTTAGTACTGCCTCATGTCATGAGGTTTAACCAGCAGCAGTGTGCGGTTCAATATGCTGAATTAGCACCATTGGTTTTTCCTGAACTCATAGACATAACAGACGTCAATAAACGTTCTACCGCCTTTATTGATGAACTTGATCGCCTCAACCGCGAATTAGTGCAAAAGACGCGGTTAAGAGACTACAACATAGCTGAAAGTGACCTGCCTATGCTTGCCTCAGAGGCCATGAAGCAAACGCGATTATTGGTGAATAACCCACGAGAAGTGACTGAAGCTAATGCTTTAGCCATATACCAAGCTGCGTGGTAGAGCGGGCTTGATAGGTAACCTTATTGACAATAATAGGTATGAACATGCAGTTAAATGATATGACCCTTCAGAAGACTGACGCTTTTATAAAAGGGGAGTGGTGTAAGGCTAAAAGTCATAGAACATTTTCGGTGACGGATCCTGCAACAGGACATGTTTTGGCCGATGTTGCCGATGTCGGGGCCCAGGAAACAGAAAACGCCATTAGTGCGGCGTACGAAGCACAAAAGCAATGGAAGCTTACAACAGGTAAGGAACGTGCAGCTATTTTACGGCATTGGTATGAACTGATCATTGAGGCTCAAGATGACTTAGCCGTGCTTATGACATCAGAACAAGGTAAGCCGCTTGCTGAAGCCAGAGGTGAAGTGGTCTATGGTGCTTCATTTGTTGAATGGTTTAGTGAAGAAGCAAAACGAGTCTATGGTGATGTCATTCCAGCACATGGCCGTGACAAGCGCTTAATTGTTGTTAAGCAGCCGATAGGGGTTGTTGCAGCGATCACACCATGGAATTTTCCTATTGCCATGATCACACGTAAAGTTGCGCCAGCTTTAGCAGCGGGTTGCAGTGTTGTGATCAAACCCTCCGAGCTGACCCCTTTATGTGCGCTAGCGCTTGCAGAACTTGCCCAGAGAGCAGGCGTGCCTGATGGGGTTGTTAATGTTGTGACATCAGCAAATGCACCGGAGATTGGCAAAATATTTTGTGAAGACTCCCGTGTGAGAAAGCTTTCATTTACCGGTTCGACTGCCGTGGGTAAGTTACTAGCCCAGCAGTGCGGCGCACAGGTTAAAAAAGTGTCTTTGGAGCTAGGAGGCAATGCGCCTTTTATTGTCTTTGATGATGCTAATTTAGATGCGGCGGTTAATGGTGCCATTGTGTCTAAATTTCGTAATGCGGGTCAGACATGTGTCTGTACTAACCGAATATTTGTTCAGCGTGCTATTTATGATGACTTTGCGAATAAGCTTAAAGTTGCAGTTGAATCCCTTCGGGTCGGCAATGGCTTTGAGCAAGGCGTCAGTATTGGTCCTCTTATTGATGAACGTGCTCTGACAAAAGTAGAGAGCCTAGTGGCTGATGCTACTTCGAATGGGGCAAGAGTGATCTTTGGCGGAAAGGCAGGTGATCAGTTGCAAAATACCTACCTGCCAACCGTGTTAATCGGTGTGAATAATCAAATGCGTATAGCAAAAGAGGAGATTTTTGGGCCAGTGGCTACGTTAATTCCTTTTGATAAAGAGGAAGACGTTGTCGCTATGGCTAATGACACTCCTTATGGGCTTGCTGCGTATTTTTATTCTAGAGATATTGGCCGTGTATGGCGAGTATCAGAAGCGCTTGAGTATGGCATGGTGGGTATTAATGAAGGGCTTATTTCTACTGAAGTTGCTCCTTTTGGTGGGATAAAAGAATCAGGCTTAGGTCGAGAAGGTTCAAAATATGGCATCGATGAATATTTAGAAATTAAGTACTTGTGCCAAGGAGGGTTATCCGAATAAGACCTTAATTGAGCGCTCTCGTCGGTTTGCCCTACATCACATGTAGGGCTTTTTTATTTATATCAATAAGGTACCTTTCAATGATCTCCCAGGCGGGTTCGCCTTTGGCTCGCAGGTCTGCCGGCACTTCCGGGCCAAAATCACCTGCTAACGCTTGCTGGTATGAGTGAAGGTTCATACAGTGTGTGAACCAGTCGGCTACACGTGGGCAGTCACTGTACATTCCCTGCCCGCCAAATAGATGGATGGCTTGGAAGTAATGGGCTTGCTACAAAGGCGTGACAGAATTTATTTTTGATGGTGGTGTTTTTAAACTGATGAAGCTAAGGATATATGTTTGTTTTTGAAGTGGGGCTAAATCAAATAAGTGGCGGAGTTACCCTGTTTGAATCATCAAATGATTAAACATCTCAAGGTTTGGTGAAGAGTTGAATAAATGATTGAGCAGGGCTTTGATTCATTTGACCGTTAAGGGAGGAATTCCCGATGGGTATCTTGTTCATTTCTCTTAAATAGATGCTCGCCCTGAAGGGTAAATAATATATAAACAGACAGAGGTAGGTTGGGTCTGCTATAACAAGGGCGCGACCTATTGTTAATCACTTCGATTTGACCAAACGGATCTGCTTCACGGACACATTCTATGCAAAAAGTTGCACTCTTTGTTGATGTACAAAATGTTTATTACACAACCAGACAAACCTTTGGAAGGAATTTCGATTACAACGAATTTTGGCGCAAAGTAACAACCGACAGAGAAGTCATTCATGCCTTTGCGTATGCAATCGATCGGGGTGATGAAAAACAGAAGCAGTTTCAGAACATTCTAAGAGCAATTGGTTTTGAGGTGAAACTTAAACCGTTTATTCAGCGTTCTGATGGTTCTGCAAAAGGCGACTGGGATGTGGGGATTACTATTGATGCAATGGATTACTCCACAGAAGCAGATGTGATTGTACTGGTATCCGGCGATGGCGATTTTGATATGTTAGTAGAGAAGCTTCGCCTGGAGAAAGGAAAACATGTGGAGGTTTACGGTGTACGTGAATTAACAGCCACGTCTCTTATTAACGCATCAAGTAGGTATTACCCAATTCAGGGTGATCTGCTTTTGGGTTCATAACAGCCTTACCTTGATCAGTTAAGCCTATCCAAACGGATAACTTTTACTGACAGGTGCTTTCTGTGTGAATAGATTATTCTGATAGGAGTGTCTGCCTGATTATAATCATCCAGTAGTGTGATTGGTTTGCCTAGGTCCAGTGATTCCTGAACAGCAAACGCTGGGGGGAGCAGCAGGTCTCTAACCCGTAGTTGTCAATTTTTGCTGCCGCAAACACACTGTTCAGCTTTCATTAGAAAGCTAGTTCTAACATTGAAGGTTTGTAGTAAATCGTGAAATTCCAAGAATTACTCGTCTGGAGACCATGCTATGCACTCATTGTATACAGCAGTGATACAGTATGAATGTTGGCTGTTTTCCAAACAAATTTGCAGCACTTATAGAGTTATAAGTTGCCCAGCGCGAACCGGTTATTCATTCTATTTAATCGTTGAGCTAACTTAAGAACGATCTGGTCTTTGAGTTTTTCTCGTAACTCAATCGGTAACTCATCCAAGAGCTCCTGATTGATTACCAGAGCCGAGCTTTTGGTTGTAGAAACAACACTGGCAGTTCTGGGCTCATTGGTTAGGAATGAAATCTCACCGACAACCTCTCCAGCTTTGAGCTGAGTGATAATCTGTTTTTGGGCACCTTTAATGATATTGACCTGACCGCTCAGTAGAATGAAAAAACGTTTATCCAAAGAGCCTTCATCGGTCAGGTAATCGTCCGTATCATACAATACAAAGCACCAGTTAAAGCCCGACAACACTTCTTTCTCTTTGCTGGATAAATCATCAAATAAAGAGACCTTGTCCAGGATGTCTATTGCTTTTTCTTTCGATAAAAATTTGTTAATCGCCATCTGTTCTATTCTTCCAACTGCCTACTTAGTTAGGAATAGTCTCTTCAAGACACTGTAGCAAGTTATTAACCTTGCTGAAGGTTTCTTCGTATTCATTCTTTATATCGGAATCGGCAACGATCCCTCCACCGGCCCAACAGAATACCTTCTCCTGTTCACAGAGAAGGGTGCGGATTGTGATGCTGGTGTCCATTCGGCCACAAAAGCTTATATAGCCTATTGAACCGCAATAGATAGAACGTTTATGCGGCTCCAGTTCTTCAATGATCTCCATCGCCCTGATTTTTGGTGCTCCGGTGATCGATCCACCTGGGAAGCAGTGTTTAAGCAAGCCTATAGGGGAGTGGTCATCGGCCAGTTTCCCGGTGACTGTACTGACTTTATGATGGACGTTGGCATAACTTTCAATGTTAAACAGCTTTGGTACTTTTACGCTGTTTAATTCACAGACTTTACTCAGGTCGTTTCGAAGCAAATCAACAATCATCAGGTTTTCAGCACGATCTTTTTCCGATTGGCTGAGCTCATATTTAAGGGCGGCATCTTTTTCCGGGTCATCGGAGCGTGGACGCGTGCCTTTAATCGGTTTGGTTGTGACTACATTCTGCTTCGTCTCTAAGAACTGCTCAGGAGATAACGAGAGAATCTGTTGTTGTGGCGAATCCAAAAACGCAGAGTAGGGGGTTGGGGCTACTTTTCTCAGTTGCGTGTACGCCTGCCAGCTGTCGCCGGTAAATTCACTGTGAAAGCGTTGCGCAAAATTAACCTGATAACAATCGCCTGCGTGAATATAGTCATCCACGGTTTGCAGCTTTGTGCTGTATTCCCCTTCAGTGAGGTTTGCCCTGAACGGAGTCTTTAGGTTGAAATTGGTTGTACTAATATCCGTTGGTGTCAGAAGCAGTGATTCAATTTCAACCAGCCTCTCTTCGGTGACCTGAGGGGTTGAAACCAATGTGGCGGTTTCTGTGTGATGATCAACGATCAAAGCCCAGAGGTAGATA
The DNA here is from genome assembly GCA_050633605.1 of Neptuniibacter sp. Classification (GTDB taxonomy): domain Bacteria; phylum Pseudomonadota; class Gammaproteobacteria; order Pseudomonadales; family Balneatricaceae; genus Neptuniibacter. The sequence continues at coordinate 14,604 of JBOEGV010000054.1, forward strand.
CCGGCTCTGAGGTCAGGAAGTTGGCTATAGTGTTCAGCTTTTTCCGGTAACTGTTCTGTTGCACGTCCTAAGTCATAGTTGAAATGACCAATGACCCCTCCCTGAAAAGGAAGGTTAGGATCTTCTGAGAGCTCAATTTTGTATTTATCGTAGATATTCTGTAGAGCATCAAACGGATTGGTTGCGCTGTCGGCCTGCAGCTCAAGCAGCTCAATAGGTTGTGCGCTCAGAATATCAAATCGACCCCAGGGGCAGCTTGGTCTACCGCTGTCCAGAAAAACCGCATGCCCCAGATGGCGTAGACGTTCAAAGTACGTTTCGCTGTTGGACAGATATGGAAGTAAACGTTGGTTGATCAAAATTAGATCTGCTACCAGTTTTGCAATATTAAGGGCGCATTGTATTTAAGGTATGTAAAACTGTCTATGGAAACAGTAAGAAAGCTGTGCGACCAAAGATTGTCGACAAAATGCATTTATCCGGATGTAAATAGGCTAAGATTAACCACTGAAAGCGTGGCCGTAGAGAAAAGTCAGTAATAATGAACCATCCATTCTCAGTAGAAAAACGCGAGTTTCATCTACCAGATCAACATATTGTTTATCGACTGTACCGAAATCCCGAGATTCTCAGTGATCGTCGATTAGTTCTTCTGCATGGTGCCGGTGTTGCCGGTGTAGACACCTGGGATGCCATCATTGCCTTTTTAACTCAATGGTCTGAGGTGCTTGTTCCAGATCAAAGGGGCATGGGTGACACTCACTTCCCGGATGGTAAGGAGCACCCCTTCACCGCCCACGAGATGGTCGCGGATCTGAATGCATTGGTGGACCATCTAGGCTGGTGGACCTTTGATCTTGGAGGCTATTCGATGGGTGGTTTGGTCTCTTTGATCTTCAAACAACAGCATCCTGACCGAGTGGGTAAGCAGTTTTTACTGGAATCGGCTGTACTTGACCGCCCCTGCTGGGATACCACGATTGAGCTTCGGCACCAGTTCTCCCAAGCCTCTGTGCATTTAAGACAGAGCGCTGATGTTGACACTGGGATCATCAATTTCTTAGATGCAATTGCTCCAAACCGCCGAGTTTCACCTCAGGTAGAAAAGCTAACCGTGGATCGCCTGGCACAACGCCCTGAAGGTTTCGCTAACGCGCTTGAGTCAGTTACTCAGGCGATTAAAGAGATCAACCGAGACGAGTTGGTTGCGGCACAGGGTGATGTCACCAGTTTTATCGGCGGACATAGTGTCGATCTGATGCATCAATATCAGCGGGAACTTGCTGAGCGTTTACCCAACTGGCACTACTTTATGGTGTCCGGCACCGACCATTCTTTACCGTTTCAGAAACCGCGCCAAATTGGCAAAACCATGAACGGAGAGATGCAGCGCTTCTTAGCTAAATAGAGATAAAAAGAAATAAGTGCTTTTCCTTAAACTTTTGTATTGTGTTGACAATTTATTGCATATTTCGAGTTGACTGCGTGTTTTTGCAGTAGTATCTTGGCTCAAGTTCGAAATTGTCGACAATCTTGGAGTTTTGATTGTTATGACAGACATAGCAGATAGTAAAGTGTTTCAAACCGAAACACGTACCTTGGCAGACCAAGTCTGTGAGCAAATTGTGACAGCGATTGTGGTGGGTGATATCCCTCCTGGCCAGAAAATCAGTGAGCCTGAATTGGCGCGCACATATGGCATCAGTCGCGGCCCGTTAAGGGAAGCAATGCGCCGCTTGGAAGCTCTGCGTTTGGTTGAACGTAAACCACACGTAGGGGCAAGGGTTGTTCAATTGTCGGCAAAAGAGCTGGTTGAAATCTACCGTGTTCGCGAAGCGTTAGAAGGAATGGCATGTCGTCTTGCAGCAGAATTTATGCCGCAGGATGAGATCGATAGCCTCCGACAGCTTCTCGATGAGCACGAGCAGACAATCGCCCAACTCGACGGACGTTCGTACTTTCAAAAAGAGGGTGATCTTGATTTTCACTATCGAATTGTTCGAGGCTGCAGAAATTCAAAGCTTTTAGAATTCCTCGGTGGTGACCTGTATCACTTAGTACGTATGTACAGATATCAGTTCAGTGTCTCCAGTTCGCGACCCAAACGGGCGTTAAAGGAGCATCGCCAGATCATTGATGCCATAGAAGCACGGGATCCAGAATTGGCAGAGATGCTCATGCGACGCCACATTGGCGCAGCGCGAAAAAATATTGAAGATAAACTGAACGCAGCGACCGAAACCAGAGGTGAATAACATGTCCAACAACCTGTCTGCCGGTGCACGTTTTCGTAAAGCACTTGTTGAAACTCAGCCACTACAAATCGTAGGTACTACTAACGCTTATCATGCCATGATGGCTGAACGTGTAGGCCATAAGGCTATCTATCTGTCTGGCGGTGGAGTTGCTAACCACTCTTACGGTCTGCCAGATCTGGGTATGACTTCTATGAATGATGTTCTGGAAGACGTACGCCGTATTTCAAGTGCCGTGGAAACGCCTTTGTTGGTAGATATCGACACAGGTTGGGGTGGTGCATTTAACATCGCACGTGCGATTAAAGAGATGACTAAAGCCGGTGCGGCTGCCGTTCACCTGGAAGATCAGGTTGCGCAGAAGCGTTGTGGCCACCGTCCTAATAAAGAGATCGTTTCTCTTGAAGAGATGGTTGATCGTGTAAAAGCGGCGGCGGATGCAAAAACTGATGATGATTTCTTCATCATTGCGCGTACCGATGCGTTCCAGATGGAAGGACTGAATGCGGCGGTCGATCGCGCTCAGGCATGTCTGGAAGCGGGTGCTGATGGCATCTTTGCAGAAGCCGTACACACTCTGGAAGATTACAAAGCCTTTGCAGATGGCATCAATGGGGCGCACCTGCTGGCAAATATTACAGAATTTGGGGCGACACCACTGTTTAATACAGCCGAACTGGCTGAAAACGGTGCATCTATGGTGTTGTACCCATTGTCCGCATTCCGTGCTGCTAACAAAGCTGCATTGAATGTATATGAGCATATTTTGAAAGATGGTGATCAGAAAGCTGTTGTAGATTCAATGCAAACACGTATGGAACTCTATGATTTCCTAAACTATCACGACTTCGAGCAGAAGCTGGATGCCCTATTCGCAGAAGGCAAAAACAAATAATTAATCTGCTCAAGTAAAAGCGTAAAAATATAAAAGATAAATTAAGTGGGCCGGTGTTGTGGAATGAGAGCCCACACAGACAAAAACGGGAGCACATTATGGTCGATAAAAAACTGGGTGGGGCGGGTCTACGAGGTCAGTCCGCAGGTGAAACCGCACTGTGCACTGTAGGTAAAACCGGCGCAGGTCTGACCTACCGTGGCTATGACATCAAAGAACTGGCTGACAAGGCTCAGTTTGAAGAAGTTGCTTATCTGCTGCTCTATGGAAAGTTGCCAAATCAGGCCGAACTGGATGCTTATAAGGCCAAGCTGAAAGGCTTGCGTGGATTACCGGAAGCGTTAAAAGCGGTTCTGGAACAGATCCCTGCGGATGCACATCCAATGGATGTTATGCGTACAGGTTGTTCAATGCTGGGCAACTTGGAAACAGAACAGGATTTCTCTGAACAGCACGATCACATCGATCGCATGCTGGCTGTTTTCCCGGGCATGATTAACTACTGGTACAACTACAGCCACAATGGCGTACGTGTGAATGTTGAAACAGACGCTGATTCGATTGCTGAGCAGTTCCTGTGGACGCTGCATAATGAAAAACCTGAACCGCTGCACGTTCAGGTCATGCATGCGTCACTGATTCTGTACGCTGAGCATGAGTTTAATGCGTCTACGTTCAGTGCACGTGTTTGTGCATCAACGCTGTCTGACATTCACAGTTGTGTAACCGGAGCCATCGGTACTTTACGTGGTCCACTTCACGGTGGAGCAAATGAAGCAGCAATGGATATGATCGAGAACTGGCGTTCTGCTGATGAAGCCGAAGCTGAGATCATGGGCATGCTGGAACGTAAAGATAAGATCATGGGTTTTGGTCATGCGATCTACCGTGAATCTGATCCACGTAACGCCATCATTAAAGAATGGTCTAAGAAATTGTCAGACCAGGTTGGTGATGAGTACCTGTACGAAGTATCTGAGCGTGTTGAAGCGGTGATGTGGCGTGAAAAGAAATTGTTCTGTAACGCGGACTTTTTCCATGCATCGGCTTACAACTTCATGGGCATACCTACGAAGCTGTTTACGCCAATCTTTGTCTGTTCTCGTGCGGCGGGCTGGACTGCTCACGTTATGGAACAGCGCGCTAACAACCGCATCATTCGTCCTTCTGCTGATTACACAGGCCCAGAGACATCTGTTTGGGTTGAAATCTCAGAACGTCCTTAATTGTGCCGATCAGGGAGGCGTGCTTTTCGCTCTCCCTCATTTGAACTAAAAGAATTACAGGTGTTATATGAACACTGAATACCGTAAGCAATTATCAGGTGCTGGCGTAGACTACTTTGACACGCGTGCTGCTGTTGAAGCGATTCAGCCAGGCTCCTATTCAAAACTGCCATACACGTCTCGTGTACTGGCTGAGCAGTTGGTTCGCCGTTGTGAACCAACTACACTGACAGACTGCCTTAAGCAGTTGATTGAAACCAAGCGTACACTGGACTTTCCATGGTACCCAGCGCGTGTTGTATGTCATGACATTCTTGGTCAGACTGCATTAGTCGACCTTGCAGGTCTGCGTGACGCAATTGCTGACCAGGGCGGCGATCCTTCAAAGGTTAATCCGGTTGTACCTACACAGTTGATCGTTGACCATTCATTAGCTGTAGAAGCGCCAGGTTTCGATCCAGACGCATTTGAAAAAAACCGTGCGATTGAAGATCGTCGTAACGAAGACCGTTTCCACTTTATCGAATGGTGTAAAACTGCGTTTGATAACGTCGATGTGATTCCAGCCGGTAACGGCATCATGCACCAGATCAACCTGGAGAAGATGTCTCCCGTGATCCAGAACCGCGATGGTGTAGCTTATCCTGATACCTGTGTGGGTACTGATTCCCACACGCCGCACGTTGATGCACTGGGTGTTATCGCGATTGGTGTTGGTGGTCTGGAAGCAGAAACTGTCATGCTGGGTCTGCCATCCATGATGCGCCTTCCGGACATTGTGGGTGTGAAGATTGTTGGTGAGCGCCAGCCGGGCATCACTGCGACGGATATTGCTTTGGCAATGACTGAATTCCTGCGTAACGAGAAAGTTGTCTCTGCGTACCTTGAATTCTTTGGCCCGGGTGCATCGACACTGTCAATCGGTGACCGTGCAACGCTGTCCAACATGACGCCGGAATACGGCGCGTCTGCAGGTATGTTCTACATCGATGAGCAAACCATTGATTACCTGAAGCTAACGGGTCGTGAACCTGAGCAGGTTGCTCTGGTTGAACAGTATGCTAAAGAGACTGGCCTGTGGGCTGACGATCTGATTGATGCCGAGTACGAGCGTGTACTTGAATTTGATCTGTCTACGGTTGTGCGTAACATGGCTGGTCCTTCTAACCCGCATCGTCGTCTGCCAACCTCGGCTCTGAATGAGCGTGGTATTGCTGGTGAAGAGATGCTGGCGGCTGCTCAAGCAGAAGAAGCAGAAGGTCTGATGCCAGATGGTGCAGTTATCATCGCTGCAATTACTTCTTGTACTAACACGTCTAACCCTCGCAACGTTGTTGCAGCTGGCTTGGTGGCTAAGAAAGCAAACGAGTTAGGTCTGGTACGTAAACCTTGGGTTAAGTCCTCTTTTGCTCCGGGTTCTAAAGTTGCGAAACTGTATCTTGAAGAAGCGGGTCTGTTACCAGAACTGGAAAAATTGGGCTTTGGTATCGTGGCTTACGCGTGTACGACATGTAACGGTATGTCCGGTGCGCTTGATCCAGTTATCGAAAAAGAAGTGGTTGACCGCGATCTTTACGCTACCGCAGTCTTGTCTGGTAACCGTAATTTCGATGGCCGTATCCATCCACATGCTAAACAGGCATTCCTGGCGTCACCGCCACTGGTTGTCGCGTACGCTATTGCAGGTACGGTTCGTTTCGATATCGAGACCGATGTACTAGGTAAAGATCAGAACGGTAATCCGATTACACTGAAAGATATCTGGCCAAGCGATGAAGAAATTGATGCATTGGTAGAGAAGAGCGTTAAGCCTGAACAGTTTAATCAGATCTACATCCCAATGTTTGATCTGGGTGATGTTGAGCGTGCTGATAGCCCACTGTACGACTGGCGTGAAATGTCTACTTACATCCGTCGTCCTCCATATTGGGAAGGTGCATTGGCAGGTGAACGTACCATGAAAGGTATGCGTCCTCTGGCGGTTTTGGGTGACAATATCACTACCGACCATTTGTCTCCGTCTAACGCGATTCAGGCGTCCAGTGCGGCAGGTGAATACTGCGCGAAAATGGGTCTGCCAGAAGAAGATTTCAACTCCTACGCAACTCACCGTGGTGACCACCTGACTGCACAGCGTGCAACCTTCGCTAACCCGAAACTGTTGAACGAAATGTGCCGTGACGGAAATGGCGACATTAAACAGGGGTCTCTGGCACGTATTGAGCCAGAAGGCACGGAAAGCCGTATGTGGGAAGCGATTGAAACCTACATGCAGCGCAAGCAGAACCTGATCATTGTTGCCGGTGCTGACTACGGTCAGGGTTCATCTCGTGACTGGGCGGCTAAAGGTGTTCGTCTGGCCGGTGTTGAAACCATCGTTGCTGAAGGTTTCGAGCGTATTCACCGTACTAACTTAGTTGGTATGGGCGTATTACCGGTTCAGTTTAAAGACGGTGACACGCGGAATACTTACGCAATCGACGGTACAGAGACATTTGATATCGAGGGTGATATCTCACCACGCTGTGATCTGACTCTGATCATCAACCGTGCTAACGGCGAGAAGGTTGAAGTCCCTGTAACCTGTCGTCTGGATACTGCTGCTGAAGTGCATGTTTACAAAGCGGGTGGTGTTCTACAGCGCTTTGCTAAGGACTTCCTGGAAGGCAGTTAATAGCAAGAACCGATAGGCGTTGCTTGCAACCCCGTCACCCCGCAAGGCTCACGCGGGGTGACACCCATCTAACCGAAAGGTTAAAAAGTCGAGCAGGCAACGCCCATCACCTTCGAAAGTTTTTACTCACGATTGCTAGATAGAGCAACCCGCGCTGAAAAGCGGGTCAGCTTTAGCTGTCGTTACTAAACATTTTCTTAACCGTGGTGTTTCAACCCTCAACATACTGTAAGCCCCACACAATAAGAAAGGATAGAAAGATGTCGAACGTACCACAGATTAAAATCCCTGCGACTTATATTCGCGGTGGAACCAGTAAAGGTGTTTTCTTCCGTCGTCAGGACCTGCCGGAAGCGGCGCAGGAACCCGGTGAAGCACGTGACAAAATCCTTATGCGTGTAATCGGTAGCCCAGATCCTTACGGCCAGCAGATCGATGGTATGGGTGGTGCGACATCAAGTACATCTAAAACAGTTATTTTGGATAAAAGCTCAGAACCTGATCACGATGTGGATTACTTGTTTGGTCAGGTAGCGATTAACAAAGCGTTCGTAGACTGGTCTGGTAACTGCGGCAACCTGACAGCTGCTGTTGGTGCTTTTGCGATCAGTGGTGGTCTGGTTGATCCGGAACGCATCCCTGAAAATGGCATCTGCATTGTACGTATCTGGCAGAAAAATATTAAGAAAACCATCATTGCCCACGTACCGATCACCAACGGTGAGGTACAGGAAACTGGTGATTTCGAGCTGGACGGCGTGACATTCCCGGCGGCTGAAGTGGTCATTGAGTTTATGGACCCGGCCGATGGAGAAGGTTCCATGTTCCCTACGGGTAATCTGGTTGATGATATGGAGGTTCCAGGTGTTGGTACTTTCAAAGCGACCTTTATCAATGCAGGTATCCCTACCATCTTCGTAAATGCGGATGAAATTGGTTACAAAGGTACCGAACTTCAGAAAGATGTTAACGGTAATGCTGATGAGCTGGCGCGTTTTGAAACTATGCGTGCACATGGTGCGGTACAGATGGGCCTGATCAGCGATATCTCAGAAGCAGTAGCACGTCAGCACACGCCTAAGATCGCTTTTGTTGCCCCTGCAACTGACTATGAAGCATCCAGTGGCAAACAGATTACATCAAACGACATCGACGTGTGTGTCCGTGCGTTGTCCATGGGTAAACTGCACCATGCCATGATGGGCACCGCTTCTGTGGCTATCGCAACAGCCGCTGCGGTTCCTGGCACATTGGTTAACCTGGCAGCAGGTGGGGGCGAGCGTGACGCAGTAACTTTCGGGCATCCGTCTGGTACATTGCGTGTGGGTGCTGCAGCAGAAGAAGTGAATGGTGACTGGACTGCGAAAAAAGCAGTGATGAGTCGAAGTGCGCGTGTCGTTATGGAAGGTAATGTGCGCATTCCAGGAGATACTTTTTGATGCCCAATCCAACACGGTTGGATATCTAAGAGTTGGAGAGCAGTAAGTGTGAGGGTTTTCCTATCAGAACATTCACACTGCTCTTCTTTAAACCCCACGCTTATGCGTGGGTTTTTTTTGTCTGATTATTGCTGAAACTAAGTTTGTGAAACTTCATAAACTGCCCAGATTTGGCAATGCGAGGCATGGTCATCATCAGGGTACTCTACCCTTAACCGGTCTCTGATATGCTTGGCATCATCAAAAGAATTGAGTAATCCATTAGGCATCAAATTTTGGTTGATAAAGCTCAGGCCATCCTTTCCCCAGTTTGTCAGTAGTGAGTTTGCACAGTAACGGTCCAGAATGTCATAACCTAGCAGGTTTTCATTCTTTTCAACGGCTCTTTCTAGCTCGATTTCAACGCCAAGAACGCGTGCAACTGGATATCTGCTAGCGACGGCAAAAGCGTAATCAGAGTCCGTGATCAAATTAAGTTTGAAATCTTCATTAACGCAGTGCTGCCAGTCTTCAGCTGTACGTGCCTCAAACAGGTCAGGTTGAAGGAAGCTATCCAGCGAATCCAGTGACGTAAATGAGAGCTTCCGCCAACTGAGGTACTTTTCCCATTCTGGACGGTCTGTTGAAATAGGCTGAACTACTTTGTAATACATTCATTGCTTCCCAAGTAATGATGACCGAGAAAATGTTCAGTAAGCTTTACTTTAATCTTTTAATAAGTAATTCCCACCTCCCCAATTGAACCGAGTTAGGAAAGTTGACGGCAGGAAGCGATGCTTTTTGTTGATAACTTAAGTCTAAATACAATTGCTTTGCGGCTTGATTTTCTGCGGCAACGATAAGGCTCATGGTCTTTACCTGAGCGTCTTTTGCCTGTTTTTCAGCCTCCAGGATCAGGGCTTTGGCAATGCCTAAGCCTCGATATTGTTCCATTGTGGCTAGTGCATTGATATACCAGCTGCCAGGGGCTTTAGCTTCTAATTCTATCAGCGGCCGAACTACAGCAGGATAGTCGTTCAAATCACCGGGGTCATAGGGGTTATCTAATTGATAGGCGATGATCATTCCTGCAACTTCTTGTTCAAGGCGGACCACTTTGGCATTTTTGTAACTGAATCCACCGTCCTCTCGGGCGGCTCGTTGTGTACCAACCTCAAGCGCCGTTTCTTTCCCTGTAATCATTTCAGACCATAGGAATTCTGGAATGCCTTCACCCGCAAGGTTGATCAAATAGGCTAAATTTGCAGCATCTTCAGGGGTGGCCTTTGATATTTTCATAGTAATGTCCTGATGCTCATTAACGTTGGTGATTGTAAAAATGTAACTTATGCCGGACAAAAGGTCGGTAGGGCGATATAATCCATTTTAAATATATGGTTTATAGTTAAACTTTGCTGAAAGAGCAAAACGGTTTGGAAAAGGATACTTCTATTTGGATCAACTGACGATTTCAACTGCAAACCTTCATCTATATGAACGGTTGGAGGCTGTTCTGACTGGTGAATTTCAAGTGATCGCATCGGCGCATTTTCGTGCACCGGATCTGAGCCAGACGAACATAGTGGATGTGGATCTTCTGGATCAGATACCTGCCGTGCAACTCGAAAACATTTTGGCTGCGGATAACCCTGTTATTCTGACCTGGCAGGGTGAGGAACAGGATTACCGGCAATACGCTTTTGAGCAGGGATTTGATGATTTCCTGGCCCCTCCGTTCTTTCATAATGTGGTGACCAGCAAACTACGCATTCATCAGAGCTTGGCAAGGTTGCAGCAATCGGGTGATGTCATCAGCCTGGATGATAAAACCAGCAAACAAAGTTATGAATGTGAGCATGATCATGACTTTCAGGTGATTCAGGATGCGGCTATTTTAAGTTTGGCAACCATTGCGCGTATTAGGGATCATTCAACGGGTAATCATATCCTACGAACTCAGCATTACGTTAAGGCGTTGGCAGAGTACCTCAAAACAAAAGAACCCTACAAAACTGAATTAGACCGGAATACCATTGAGCTGTTTTATAAAACGGCTGCCTTGCACGATATAGGGAAGGTAGGCATTCCAGACAAGATATTACAAAAACCTTCAACACTTGATGACGAAGAGTATGAGCTGATGAAGCAGCATACGATTCTTGGATATAAAGCGATTCGTTCAGCTGAGTTGTTGGTCCAGAGAGAAGTGGGAGGGCAAGCTGCACGGTTTCTAACCATAGCTAAGCAAGTGACCCTTAGCCATCATGAACGCTGGGATGGGCAGGGTTACCCTCAAGGTCTTAAAGGTGATGAAATACCGATTGTCGCACGTCTTATGGCAGTGGCCGATGTTTATGATGCAATGATCTCAAGACGCCCCTATAAGGGGGCGTTGAATCACGATAATGCGTCTGAAGCCATTATCACGGGAGCGGGCTCTCATTTCGATCCGTTGGTGGTCGAAGCGTTTGTCGCTCTACAGGAAACTTTTCAGCATATTTCAGGGAAGCTTGAAGACCATTTTCCGTCTGAAGCGGATCTGAGCCTACATTCGATGGCTGATCTTATTAAAGAACTGGATGCTAAGGCTGAGTAGTTATACGTGCTTCTCTAAGGATGGATCGACTTTGCCATTCCGTGGCATCCACAAAATAGCCCAATGAGTTTTCATTGGGCTTTTTTGTGGATTTCAGATTTTTGTATCGCGTCAGGTGGTGGCTTTCTGCGCTTTTTGTTTTGACAACAGGAATGAAAAGACCCCAGAAGAGAAGATAATCATCAGCCCCATGGCACTGATCAAATCTGGCCATTCATTGAATACGAAAATGCCTAATGCGGTTGCTGCGATCAGTTGTGAATAGACAAATGGGGCAACGATGCTGGCCTCCAGATGCCGGCTTGCTTCAATAATGATCAGGTTGCCAATCGCAGAAGCGAGTGAGCTGATCAATACCAGTCCAATCAGATTCGCATCAAATTGATCGGGTATTGTGGTGACCGCAACAGGGGTCAGAACAATACTGCCGACCAGTAATGTGGAGAGTAAGATCAATCTTGGCCTGTAACTGCCCGCCAGCCAGCGATTGCAGACCAACATACAGCCGTAACAGGTTCCAGCCAATAGCGCATAAAATGTGCCGCTGTCCATATTAACACCGGGCTTAACGACCATTGATACACCAATGAAGCCAATGAAAAGCATCAGCGAACGTGGCAGGTTTATCGTCTCTTTGAGTACCACGGCAGCAAGAAAGTAGGCGACAATAGGCCCGACAAAGAAAATGCCGAATACGTCTGCGATGGGTTTGGTTTTTAAGGCCGTTAAAATGCTAAAAATTGCACAACAAAAAAGTGCTGCACGAATGAGTAATTTCCAGTGGTAGAGGAGTTTTATTTCCTTCACCCGCAATCCTGAAAGAGGCAGCATCAGGATGAAACCTACCAGTAACCGACTCCAGGCAATAAAGAGGGGGTCCTCGCCTTGAATGCCAAGCATTTTTCCTGCCGTATCGCCAACGGGGATTAGGGATAAACCGATCAACAGCACACCCAATAGCAGCCATCTTCGTTGTGAAGTCATTCGTGACAGATTCCTGATGTGATTGTTTGAACTGAAGAACAGGCTAGCTTATCGGAGGCGTTCCAAGTGAACCAAAGAGCATTACGCATTCTAATCGGTCATTAATTTCAGGTTAGTGATTTTTGACAACAAAAAAGCCCGGTGATCACTCACCGGGCTTTTAAACTTATGAGCTAACTAATTAGATTACTTAGCTTCTTTCTTAGCTTTTGCGTCCGCAATGACAGTTTCAGATACTGAGCTTGGGCAAGCGGCGTAGTGAGAGAACTCCATAGAGAACTGACCACGGCCAGATGTCATTGTACGTAGGTGTCCGATGTAACCGAACATTTCAGACAGTGGAACGTCTGCTTTAATACGTACACCAGAACCTGCAGAATCCTGACCAGAGATCATGCCGCGACGACGGTTAAGGTCACCGATAACATCACCTACGTGATCTTCAGGCGTGAACACGTCAACTTTCATGATTGGTTCAAGAAGCTGTGCGCCTGCTTTCGGGATAGACTGGCGGAATGCGCCTTTTGCAGCGATTTCGAATGCTACAGCAGAGGAGTCAACCGCGTGGAAGCCGCCGTCGAACAGTTCGATTTCAACGTCCAGTACAGGGAAGCCTGCAAGAACACCTTCATCCATCATGCCCGCGAAGCCTTTCTCGATCGCTGGGAAGAATTCTTTCGGTACGTTACCGCCGACAACCGTCGAAGAGAATGTGAAGCCTGAGTTTGGCTCACCTGGCTTGATACGGTAGTCAATCTTACCGAATTGACCAGAACCACCAGACTGTTTCTTATGCGTGTAAGAATCTTCAACTTCTTTCGTGATTGTCTCACGGTAAGCTACTTGTGGCTCACCAACAATCAGGTCTACACCGTATGTACGCTTCAGGATATCTACTTTGATGTCCAGGTGAAGCTCACCCATACCACGTAGGATAGTTTGACCACTGTCTTCATCTGTGTGAACCAGGAACGTTGGATCTTCTGCAACCATTTTACCAATGGCCAGACCCATCTTCTCAGCACCGCCTTTGTCTTTAGGCTCAACGGCGATAGAGATTACAGGCTCAGGGAATACCATCGCTTCCAGAGTACATTCATGCTTAGGATCACACAGCGTGTGACCTGTTTGTACGTTTTTCATACCAACGATAGCGATGATGTCGCCCGCTTGAGCGGAGTCTAGCTCGTTACGCTCATCGGCTTCCATTTCACACATACGACCAACACGTTCAGTTTTACCTGTGAACGAGTTAAGAATTGTGTCACCTTTCTTCAGTACACCCGAGTAAACTCGAACGAATGTCAGAGCGCCGAAGCGGTCGTCCATGATTTTGAATGCCAGTGCACGGAATGGCTCATCAACAGATACAGTAGCAACTTCGCCTGTAGGCTCGCCCACTTCATCTGTTAGATCTTGTGGCACAACTTCTGTAGGTGATGGCAGGTAATCAACAACGGCATCAAGGATAAGCTGGATACCTTTGTTCTTAAATGCAGAACCACAGTAAGTTGGGAAGAAGGCCAGTTCAAGTGTACCTTTGCGGATGCAACGCTTGATCTCTTCAGTGGTAGGCTGTTCACCTTCCATGTAAGCCATCATTAGGTCGTCATCTTGCTCAACCGCTGTTTCGATCAGCTGTTCGTGGTACATGTCAACATCTTCAACCATGTCGGCAGGTACGTCTTCAACTTTGTAGTTTTCTGGAAGACCAGAATCATCCCAGACGTAAGCTTTCTTAGAAAGAATATCGACAACACCTACGAAGTCATCTTCACGGCCAATTGGCAGTGTCATTACCAGAGGCTTAGCCGCCAGTACGTTTTCAATCTGGTCAACAACTTTCAGGAAGTCAGCGCCCAGACGGTCTAGCTTGTTTACGAAGATGATGCGGGAAACGCCGGACTCATCTGCATAACGCCAGTTAGTTTCTGACTGAGGCTCAACACCACCAGAACCACAGAATACGCCGATACCGCCATCCAATACTTTCAAAGAACGGTAAACTTCAACTGTGAAGTCAACGTGTCCCGGAGTATCGATCACGTTCATGCGGTGATCGTCCCAGAAAGTTGTGATGGCTGCAGACTGGATAGTAATACCGCGCTCAGCTTCCTGTTCCATGAAGTCAGTAGTAGATTCACCATCGTGAACCTCACCAGTCTTATGGATTTTACCCGTAAGCTTTAGGATACGTTCTGTTGTAGTGGTTTTACCCGCATCAACGTGCGCGAAGATACCAATGTTTCTGTATTTGGATAAATCTGTCATTTCTTTACTCGACTAAGTGAGGTCCTAAAATTGCGCGACATTATACAGGCTTTTTTATGACATTTAGAAGATAAATTACAATGAAATTACGCTTTTTTTTGGATTTTTGGTTGAATGATGAGTTTGAGAGTTCTTTTGGCTGTTGTAACCAATTGGGAGGTTGTTTCAGGAGTAGTGGTTTGAAGTAAAAAATCTTTTTAAATTAATTGGTTATAAGGGCTATAAAAACGGTAGTAAGATTACAGTGTTTCTATTAATAATAATCATGCCTCAATTAAGTCGTTCAGGATAATTCAGTAAATGGATCTTTTCTCCAGTCAAACTCTGATCACTTTTATTATCGCAACAGTGTTGCTGGGATTTACCCCAGGTCCAGATAATATTTTTGTTCTCATCCAATCAGCTCTTTATGGGAGGAAGGCGGGGATCATTGTAACGCTGGGATTATGCACCGGATTAGTCGGACATACCCTTGCGGTTACTCTGGGGCTGGCGGCTATATTTAAAGTCAGTGTTATGGCTTTTACAGCCTTAAAAGTGCTTGGGGCAGGTTATTTAATCTATCTGGCTTGGCGGGCTTTCACTGCGTCTTGCGAAACTATTGATGGCGGCGGAAGTCCCAGGTTGTCTCATTGGCAACTATATAAACGCGGCGTGTTGATGAGTTCGACTAATCCTAAGCTGGCAATATTCTTTCTAGCATTTTTGCCTCAGTTTGCCGATCCGAGTCAAGGCTCACTCAGCTTGCAGTTAATGTCTTTAGGTGGCGTTTTTATTTTCTTTAGCTTCTGGGTTATGACTTTGTTCGCAATTTTGTCAGGCAGTATCAGTGAGCAGATTAAACGCTCAGACAGTACCCAAAAGTGGATTAACAGACTCGCAGGCACAGTGTTCGTTGCACTGGCTTTACGGCTTCTTGCAACCGGTCAATCGGATTAAACCAATTCATTGATGAAGACGGGTGCAAGGCCAGAGATGGGCGGCTATAATGCTGCCTCTTTTTTAGTAGCAAGTAGCAACGGGTCTTCATTTCATGGATGCACTGGTAGAGATTAAACAGTTCTTAGCATGTGAAACGCCGGATTCCTGGATTCAGGCAGCACTGCAGAATCAGGATATTCTTCTGATCGATCATGCCCATTGTGAAAAGAAAGCAGCCTCAACTGCGATGCGCCTGATGTTTCGGTACGTTGATCGTATTGATCTGTTGAATAAAATGTCTCGTTTAGCGCGTGAAGAGTTGATTCATTTTGAGCAGGTGCTGGCTATTATGCAGGATAGAGGCGTGGTTTATGATCATATGTCTCCAGCACGTTATGCTGGCGGTATGCGTAAGCATATTCGTACATCTGAGCCGGGACATCTGATTGATTTGTTGATTGTGGGTGCCTTTATTGAAGCGCGTTCCTGTGAGCGCTTTGCTAAGCTGGCTCCTTTTCTGGATGAGGAATTAGCGAAGTTCTATCGTTCGCTGCTGAAATCTGAAGGTCGCCATTATCAGGATTACCTGGGATTAGCTGAAGAATATGCGGGTGAGCCTATTGAGGATCGTGTGGCTTTGTTCAGGGAAGTTGAACGTGAATTGATCGAATCTCCTGATGACGAGTTCCGCTTTCACAGTGGCGCACCGACATTTGTTGCCGCTTAATCTCTATAGATATCTTTGCCTGTTCAGGCGTATGACTCGATAGGAAAGTTGATAAGATCGTAGCCGTGCTCATCAACTTTCAGATACCAACCGAGTGTGTCCCAGTCACCTAATACAATCCGTGTGACCGGCTTATTTTCGATCTCATTTTGATGAATGCAGGGTCTGTGGGTATGACCATGAATCATCAGAGATACGCCACTGGTTTTGAACAGTCCAGCCACAGCATCTGGATTTACATCGGTAATGTATTCTGATTTTTCTGCAGTGCGTTCTTTACTGGCGTCACGAAGTTGCTTGGCGATTGCCAGACGCTCTTGCAGTGGTTTTCCCAGAAACTCTGCCTGCCAATGGGGATTGCGTACCATGGTTCTGAACTGCATATATTCTGTATCATCAGTACACAATTGATCGCCGTGAGAAATCACTGCTTTACCGACAGGCAGTTCAACAGTCAGCTCTTCGGGAAGCAAGATCGCATCAATGCTCTGAGCAAATTGTTCCCCCACCAGAAAATCACGATTCCCATGCTGGAAATATATCTTACAACCTTTATCGCTGAGCTGTTTTAAGGCTTCAAATACGGGTTCCAGCGTCGGAGTGGGGGTGTCGTCACCAATCCAGGCCTCAAAAATATCACCCAGTAGGAATAACTCGGAGGCATTCTGGAATGTGGTATTGATAAGACGTGAAAACGCCCGGGTAAGATCCGGGCGTTCGGGTTTCAGATGTAGATCTGAGACAAAAAATACAGTCATTAACTTAATTATTCGTCGTTGCTTTCTGTTTCCGTATCATCTGCAACGATCTCGGCAGACTCGATGATCACGTCTTCTGCTGGTACGTCCTGATGACCGGCGCGCATAGTAGTTGAAACGCCTTTGATTTTGTTGACCACATCCTTGCCATCAACCACTTTACCGAATACGGCATAACCCCAGCCTTCTGTGGTTTTAGCAGTGTGATCCAGGAAAGTGTTTTCGGATACGTTAATAAAAAACTGTGCGGAGGCACTATGTGGGTCCATGGTTCTGGCCATAGCCACCGTGCATGTTGAATTGGAAAGACCGTTATCCGCTTCATTTTCAATCGGATCACGTGTTTCCTTTTGAACCATACCGGGCTCAAAACCACCACCCTGAATCATAAAGCCATTGATGACGCGGTGAAAAATTACGCCATCGTAAAAACCTTCTTTTACATATTGTTCAAAATTAGCAGCTGTAGCAGGGGCTTTTTCAAAATCCAGCTCAATAGAAATATCACCGAAATTCGTATGGAGAATAATCATTGTTGTAATGTCCATTTCTTCGCCTTTGACCGCGACATTATACTCAAGTCTTAGCGAAACGCATCCCCCAGATACGACTTAAGATGTGAGATTATTAATCGAAGTATTTACTTCTCATCAGGATGATTTCCACCGATGTGAAGGAAGGTCATAATTTTTGTTACTGCGAATGTGTAAAAACTGACATTTCTTTACTGCATCCGTTTATAATGTCGCCAGATTTTTTATGTACCCTGCCGGATTGATAAGACGTTTTATATGAGTAACCCAGAGAGCAGCAAGCCAACGAACTTTATTCATCAGATCATTGAACAGGACCTGGAGAACGGAATTAATGAGGGTAAAGTGGTTACCCGTTTCCCACCAGAGCCGAACGGTTATCTGC
>JBOEGV010000055.1:0-14344 GCA_050633605.1 Neptuniibacter sp.
CCTTCTGCTCTGGATTGCGAACAGGTAGACGAGTCACAACGCACCAGCGGTTGTTGATGAGCATCAGGTCTATGAATAAAGGTTTGCCGCTTTTAACTACTCTGGGCATTTGGGTAGTGGGTAACAACTCCTCAATAGGTTTGCCGATTGGATCTATTTCATTAGGGATCTCGATGAGCTCACAGTAGGCATCACTGATCCAGGTTACTTTGCAGTGCTCATCAATTGCTATGGCGCATTTGCATAAGCTAGAAAGCAATTCAAGAGTATTGCCCTGATTATCTGGATGGATGAGTTGTTGTAGGGAGTCCATGGCAGGTTCGTAAAGATGTTTTGCCCTGAAATTACTCTAGGAATATGTGTATGCCAAGTTTTTTATTGTTTTTATCTACTCGAGTGAAATACAAAAAGGAGCTATTACGTATATTGGTTATTACAGGGCGGCTGGACGAGTCTAAATGATTATGGCTGATGTTGAGGGGTGCGTAACCATGGCGTGAATGTATTTTTATCAAAGTTAATATACGAGAAACCGGTGTTGCCTAAGGAAGAGTGTGAGCTTTTTTTAGATGCTGCCTTAAAGCTTTCGGACGGATATTGGTTGGGAACTTATTCGTAGGCTCCAAATTAAGGCAATCGCCTTTTAAATTCTCATGTTCATAGGATGAAAACTATACAGTGAGAGTTTGATCTTTAATGCGCTATGTCATATTAGTCGAAGGCTAAAATGCGTGATCTCGTAAAATATTGGTGAAGGTGTTAGGCTGGAAAGTCAGTAAGAAATAACCGCATTTCATGCGTCTGTAATGGGTTGAGAATAAGAAAGATGAGTCACAATGATCTGAAGAAAATTGTTCTGGATATGCAGGGCGGAAGCCTTGCTGCCGCTGAGGAAGCTGTAGAAACTATGTCAGTGACTAACAAAGAGCAAAGGGATGAGTTATATGAATTATTGTTAACTGTACAGGCCATGTTGGAAAAGAGGTCATTACTAGGTGGTGAAGATCTGTTGGTTAAAGGCTATCGTAAGGTTCTGACATGGAACCCTTCTGACTACGAGTCTGCAATCAATATCAGTGTCCTGTTAATGAAGTGGGGGGATCTATCTTCCGCTAAAGAGTGTTTGGAGCCTCTTGCTGCTGGTTATTCTGAGGATTTTAATTGGAATTATAATGCTGGGGTTCTGCACTTTAAGTTGGGGCAGTTTAAAAGTTCATTGGAATGCTTTAAAAAGTGTCAGAAACAGCAGCCTGAAAACCCTAATGTAGTGAACTTTATGGCGGTCCTGTTCTCTTCCATTGGGGAGGATAACTTGGCTATGGAGCATTACCGAAAAACAATCCAGTTGGACCCTTATTACAAAACAGCCTACCTGAACCTCTCCAGAATCCTAAGAAAATATAAGCTGAAAGATGAAGCCATCAAGATGATTGAAATGGCGGTTAAGGTAGATCCAGCTTATGTTGAGGCCTATCATGCGCTCGCAACAATCTTTCACTCAGACGGCAAACTCTCTGAGTGTAAGGAGATGTGTGAAATTGCGTTAACGGTTGATCCTATGCATGTTCCGACAAAGCAGCTGTTGTCAAAGGTTCTAAATATCAAAGGTGATATAGATAAGTCCAAAGAGCTGATTGTAGGAATCGAAAAGCACCGAATGACTGATCCAGGGGTATACCTCTCAAAGCTGGAACAGGAAAAGAAACCTTTGTCGGTACAGGAAAAAAGTACACTTTTGGATCTGATAGATAACGGTATGCTATCAGACTTTAAAATGTGTATAGCTAATCTGGCCCTCTCCCGTTCGTCTGAATTTGAAAAGGATTACGAAAAAGAAATAGAGTACATGCGACGGGCAAAGAAATATAAGAGGAAGGTGCACTCTTATGAGCCGGGTACAATCAAGGGCTTTGCTGATCTTCTGATAGACACGTTTGATGCTGAACTTGTGTCATCTTTATCCGCTCTGGAGCCTGTAGAAACAGCTCTAAAACCTATTTTCATTGTTGGGCCGCCGCGTTCAGGCTCAACACTAACTGAGCAGATTATTTCAAGTATTCCAGGCGTTGCCCCCATTGGGGAGTCTGGCTTTTTCGGGACAGCGGTTAGGCAAAATGACCTTGTTGTTCATTTGAATCAAAATGACACCCATCTGCTGAATCATGAGTTCTTCTCTAAGGTTTCCGGTTTTTATTCGAAGCTTGTAAAAGAAAGCTTTCCTTCAGCTGGTTCGGTTATCACGGATAAAAGCCTTTTCAACTTTTTCTATACGCCAATATTAAAAGCCTGTTTTCCTAATGCGAAAATAATTAACTGCCGAAGACATCCTGTTGATAACAGTATTGGTATATATAAGCAGAACTTTAATGATAACTATCTGAATTTCGCAGATGATATTGATTCCATAGTTGAGTTTTATGAGGCGTATGAGCGATTGATGCAACACTGGGAAGAGGTGATGCCTGGTTCTGTTTATCCATCAAGCTATGAAGGCCTGGTAGCAAACTTTGAATCGGAAGCCCGTAAAATTATCGATTACTGTGAACTGGAATGGGATGATCAGTGCCTGAAGTTCTATGAGAATAAAAGGGAAGTAAAAACGGCAAGTGTGCTGCAGGTACGCCAGCCTATCTATAAAACAGCTGTGGCTAAATGGAAGCGCTATGAGCCCTTTGTTCCTGATCTGATCGATAAGCTTAAGAAAGCTGGTGTTAGTTTTTAGGCTTAGTTATGGGGGAGGAACTCTCTGATGATCAGGCTGCTTTAGTTAGAAGTATTAACGATAAAGAAAGCTATTTAGTCTCTCACCCTAAGGATAAGAAAGTCCTTAGGGAATTGGTGAACTTGCTGGATAGTACCCCTTCTTCTGCAGGCAGTGTTGGAGTATACGGCCGTTGTCAAAAGGCGATTGCCGACCTCGGTTTTTCAGTGATATGTTCCGGTGCTCTGGAACAGCGTGCTCAGTTGATCAAACTGTTCTCGGATTGGGCTGCTGTCCTAAATCAGTTTGACCTCAATGTTGGTCTTCCAGTTGCACAATTGAATTTGGGTCAGCCTCATTCTATCGCTGGCGAGCGTTCTTTTTGTGCCCAGAAATTGGCTTTTTTTGACGATACTGGTGTAATACCTAAGTTCTGCGAAAGTTGTTTTAAGGTTCAGATCCTACCCTATGACCTGATTGCCATGATGGAAACTTATTTCCTTTTGAGTGCTCTCCCTTTACCGAATGATAATGCTAGGAAATGTACCATTGAGACACGTTTGTTAGCATTAAATCATCGTATTTCGTACCCGTATAAGGGGTATATCTATTGTGGGTCTGAAGAAGAGGCTTTTGAGTGTTTAGAGGTATTTGCTTCAGAGGCTAAAAAGCATAAGTTTGAGGGTGCGCGGGTGAGTATCTCGCATGGATGCTACGAATATAGTATGAAATACCCTCAGTTTGAATATTCAGATGATGGTGCTCATCGAAACTTTCAGAGGCCGTTGTCCTGGGATTATATCGAGAAGAGCTTTTACAGAAATAATCAAAAGAAAGTTGTTCCTGCTGCTGCGCTTACGAAGCAATTTTTAACATTGCGAGACGTGCTAGCGTTTCGCACTTGGGCAAAATATGCTCAGCTGATTGGTGATTCGTCATATAAGGTTTTTCAAGGAGTGGAGGAGATCTCCTTATACGATCAATTTACATCGAATGTTAAGAAGTATGCAAAAAACAGACATGATCTGCTCCTGGATATCAGGACAGAGTGACTTCTCGAATCGGTGGGGGTGAATGCTATGTGTATTTGCTTAGCGGCTTCTAGCCCCTCCTCTTCACTGCTAATCCGAGGCTGTTAGTCCTGGAAGGTTGCTCCTTACTTAAATGCCTTAAGTGCTTCATTGAGTTTTTCAGCTCGTTTTAATGTGTCCTTTTCATTTGCCAGAGTAGTTTTACGTTTCTCTGCCAGTGCTACTATTTGTGCGTGGTTCTCTTTTATAGAGGATATGGTTTCGCGAAAGGCTTGATGATTTTCAGTGTTCCAATCTGTTACTCCCTTTACGAAGTTCTCAATTCTAGTGATCTCTGCTGTATGTGATGGCAAATTGCTGATCACCTCATCCCATTGCTCTTGTTCTGCCAACTCAAGAAGTTCTGATGAGGCTTCAAGTGTCGCTGTCGCCATTTGTAATTGCTGTGTCTTCATAATCATTACCAAAAAAATACTCATGCTAATTATGAGTGTGCCGATAAGAGTATTCCACAAGGCTTAAGCAGCAAAAATATTATTTAACTTTTTTCTAAAGCTTTGCTGGGCCAGGTCGATAAGATGCTCAAGCTTGCCGCTTTCCAACCATGATGGCGCACTATAGCAAACAATTTATGAGAAGCTGGTCATACCCGGCTGTATATGAGGAGAATAACTCATGGCAATGGTAATTAATTCAAACATTATGTCGCTGAATGCTCAGCGTAACCTGATGATTTCCCAAGGGGATCAGAACCAGGCTATGGAGCGTTTATCAAGCGGTAAACGTATCAACTCAGCTGCGGACGATGCTGCGGGTCTGGCGATCTCCAACCGTATGACCTCTCAGGTTCGTGGTTTGGATCAGGCGATTCGTAACGCGAATGATGGTATCTCCCTGATTCAGACGGCTGAAGGTGCGCTGGACGAAACGACAAACATTCTGCAGCGTATGCGTGAGCTGTCTATCCAGTCTGCAAACGGTACTTACGATGATGGTAACCGTTCAACCCTGAACGCTGAGGTGCAGCAGCTGATCTCTGAGATTGACCGTATCTCTGAAACAACTAAATTCAACGGCCTGAATATTCTCGATGGCACGCTGGGTGATGTTGACCTGCAGGCGGGTGCTGACGCTTATGAGACAATCTCACTGTCTATCGGTGAAATGTCTGCCGATGGCTTGGGTAGCGGTCAAGGTGCTGATATTGTGGGTGACCTCTCTGCGGCAACTTCTACAGGTAACGCTGGTAGCTCACTGTTTGATAACCTGACAGCCTTTGTTGGCGGTACGGCTACTTCCACGACAACCACTACTACTACTACGGTTACAGGTGGTACGGCTGTAAATATTAATACCAACACCAACACCAACACTAATGACCATAATATGTACATCAATGGTCAGAGTGTCGGTGATCTGACAGCGCTGACTGCTGCAGATAACTCCCTGCAGGATGTTTTGGATACAATCAATACCAACATCTCAGGCGTTGAAGCCGGTGCGGTAGTTTCCTGGACTGCAAATACTGCTGGTGATGGTGTACTTCAGGGTACTGAAGGCTTGCAGATTCAGGTAACTAAACTGGATACTTTGGATACAGATATCGGAACCAGCGTTGAAGTAATCAATATTCAGAACACTGGCAGCATGGATGAGTTGGTTGCTGCGATCAATGAGCAGGCAAACGGTCTGGTTGAAGCTTCTGTTGATGAAGACGGTCTCTTAACTGTCTCAAGTACGGGGGCTGCGCAGATTGAGATGTATGTAAGCTCTGACATCACTACAGGTACGTTGGCTGCGGGTACCGCTGCGCTGGGTACTTCTGCTCTGGGTATGACCTCAGCTGCAACAGGCGCTGTAACACAGGCTGCGCAACTGACCCTGACTGCGGAAGCTGGCACTGACGGTGTTGAAGTTACCTATGATGTTGTGGGAGATGCTGGTCGAACAGGTATCGATTCCCGCTACGACTCTGGTGTTATCTCCGGTTATGCGGCGATTACAACAGGTACAGGTACCGGCAACGATATCGGGCTGGGTGAAGTGGTACTGAATGGTGTAGCACTGTCCAACTACGATGCCAGCCTGGACTACGATGATAGCGGCACAGCTGGCGAAGCAAACGATGTTGTTAGCTGGATTAACAGCCATAAGGATGAAACAGGTGTTGTAGCATCAGTAGCGACAGTTACGGGTGTTGGCGGTACAGCTGTAACAGATGTACTGACACTGACATCGACTGATGGTGGTGAGATTTCCCTGACTTATGATGAAACTAACAAAGAGAGCATCGAGAATGTTCTGGGCCTGTCACAGAGCAACGGTGTTGATAACTTCGGAAGTTCTGTATCGGATATCAATATCTCTACGGCAGGCGGCGCACAGAAAGCCATAGAAGTTATTGATGATGCTCTGGAGCAGATTAACTCGACACGAGGTGATCTGGGTGCGGTTAACAACCGTCTGGACTTCACAGTAAACAACCTGTCTAACGTATCCGAAAATGTAGCGGCTGCCCGTTCACGAATTGAAGATGCTGACTTTGCCGCAGAATCTGCTGCACTGTCCCGTGCACAGGTGCTGCAGCAGGCAGGTACTGCAATGCTGGCTCAGGCGAATGCTGCGCCACAGCAGGTATTGTCGCTGCTACAGTAAGATAGGGGCTATACTTTACCTATAAATGAATAATCCCCCTGAACAATTGCTGTGATGGGGGATTGTCATAAAGATAAATAGAGGAAAATGTTATGGCAGATTCAATGAGTGTGGCGAGTACAATCGTTACGCCTACGTCACAGCAACCTCAGCAATCTCAATCTGCACAGCAGTCTGTACGTCAACCTGTAGTTGAAGCGCCTAGGAATGAACGTTTTCAGAAGCAGGCGCAAGAGATGCAGGAAGTGTCGATGGAAAAGCTGGATGCTGCCATTGATCGTTTAAATGAGATGATGAAAAATAGCCAGCGCTCCTTAAGCTATTCTGTTGATAACGCATCCGATAAGGTTGTGGTACAAGTACGTGACTACACTACCGATCAGATTGTTCGACAGATACCAACAGAAGAAGCACTTAAGTTTGCAGAATCGTTAGATCGCATGCTAGGTATGCTATTTGATGAAGAGGTCTGAAGAATTTAGGCCTCTTCTTTAACCCCATATTAACCAGAGGTGTAGGCGATGAGTGATAGTATCATTAGATCACTGGGAGCCGGTTCTGGTATCGACACCACCAGTCTTGTTTCAGGTCTAGTCGAAGTTGAGCGCGCGCCACAGCAGCAGCGATTGGATTCCAGTAAAGAAAAACTGGAAGCGCAGATCTCAGCTTACGGTATTCTTAAAAGTAGTCTTTACGAGTTGCAATCCGCCCTTTCACCGTTAGCGGATAATGATACGTTCAATGCGCGATCAGTGGCTTTCCCAGATACAGATATCATTACGCCTAATTCCGTCGATCCTGGTGCGCAAACCGGTACTTACCAGATTGAAGTTGAAGATGTCGCGCAGGCTCAGTCTATAGCGACGGCTGCTTATGATGATGCAGAAGCAGCACTGGATGAAAGCGGTACCCTGACCATTACGTTTGGTACCTGGACTTATGATGGCGCTGATCCGGATGACTTTGCTGTAAACGATGAGCGATCAGCCCTGAATATTACGGTTGAAGCAAGTGATTCGTTACAGGATATTGCTGACAAAATTAATGATGAAGATGCCGATGTTCAGGCGTCTGTTCTACTGGTTGATGGTCAATATCAGATGCTATTAACAGCACCATCGGGTGCTGATAATGCTATGCGCATTGACAGTGATGATGTTGATGGCGACCCCGCAGTGGGTTTGAGTATTTTTGAGTTTAATGATGATCTTGCCGATACGGGTGATCTACAAGTAACCGAGACTCAGCAGGGTCAGGATGCTGAACTGGTTGTTAATGGTTTAACAGTTTATCGTGAAACCAACGAAGTGAGTGATGTTATCCAGGGGTTTAACTTCTCACTGAATAAAGCCGAGCCGGGCACCAGCCTTACCTTTACTGTCGAAAACGATTCTGCAATTGCTGAACAGGCGATTAGAGATTTTGTTGAAGCTTATAACATTTTCTTTGAAACTGCTGAAAACCTTGTTGGCTTTACTCAGGATGAAGAGACTAATGAGACGGTACGAGGTGATTTAGCCACAGACGGTTCCGCAAAAACATTGGTTAACCGTTTACGCAGTACTATTGGATCTGCAATACCGGGTGTGACTGACGGTTTTACTGCACTGACCAATGTCGGCATACGTACTGAGTTGGATGGTTCTCTCTCTATTGATGAAGATGACTTTTCCGACGCATTAACCGATAACTTTGAATTAATTGAAGTGCTGTTTGCAACTGAGACGCGCTCGTCTGATGATCAGGTGGGTGTTTCTGTAGGCAGTTATGCGTCAGGTACGGTTGCGGGTGATTATGAAGTTGTTGTCACGACTGACCCCGAGAAAGCGGTAGTGACCGGTGATGCCATTGTTAATTCGCTAATAAATGGTTATTCATCACCTAATACGGTTAATATCGATGCCGATACTTATGATTTTTCATTCAAGGTAACGGTTGATGGTGTTCAGTCGGATACGGTTACTTTATCTGGTACCTATACCACTATTGAGCAGGTACGAGCAGATCTGCAATCGCTGATCAATGGTGATAGCAATATCAAAGATGCCAATGTGGCTGTGGATGTTTCATTTGATTCTGATAACGATCAATTTGTTTTCACTTCCCGCAGTTATGGCGATAGTTCAACCGTTACATTTGATGCCAATGACTTAGGTACAGATATTGGCGAGATTGGCATTGTTGCCGGCACTAACTCCGGTGTTGATGTCGCGGGTACAATAGCAGGGGATGAGGCGTTTGGTGCTGGTAATGTATTGTTGCCACCCATTGATTCTGATCCTTATGGCCTGAACTTCACTATTGGTGAAAATGCAGTAACCGCTGGTTCGGTTACGATTGGCTTCTCCAGAGGTTTTGCGGGCGAATTTAATAATCTGATTGATAGTTTCTTGTCTAATTCTGGCACGATTCAGTTAAGAGAAGATAATATTAACAATGCTCTTGATGACATTGTAGAAGATCAAGAGGATCTGGATCGTAAGATGGAAAACTTTGAGCTGCGTTTAATGGCTCAATATTTAGCAATGGAGCAAATTATCAGCAGCTTACAAAGTGTTGGTGACCAGTTGGATGGTATTTTGGAGCGTTTGCCATATACGGCAACGAATAATTAAGGCATTTAATTAAGTAGGGTAGAGTAGATGAGTGGTAACCTTAATGCTTTAAAGCAGTATCAGAGTGTAGATCTGAGAGCTACGATAGAAACAGCCTCCCCTCATAAGTTAATTTCCATGTTATTGGATGGTGCTTTGGGAGCTTTGGCTAAAGCTAAAGGTGCATGTGAGCGTAAGAGTATTGAAGAAAGAACCTCCCATTTAAATAAAGCTACAGAAATTATTACTGGATTAAAAGGTTCATTGGATCTGGATAAAGGCGGAGAAGTGGCTGGGAATCTGGATGCACTTTATGATTACATGTTAGGTGGGGTGTTTCAGGCTAACCGCAGCAATGACCCGGAAAAGATTCAAGAGGTAATGAATATTATACTTGAGATCAAACAAGGTTGGTCTGAGATGCCAAACGAAATACAAGTAGGGGATAATTAGAGCTGTTGGTTCGTCTTTTGGCATAAAAAACCGTATACGTACGGTTTTTTTACGTCTGAAACAAATACGCCATTAAAATGCCGCTCGCGACTTTATTTTATTAAAGTGTCATTAAATTGACTTTCAAGGTTTATGGGGTCACTATAGCCAAAAAGTTAAACGAGCCGTGATTGATGTCAGATTCGCCTCAAGTTTTGATCATTGATGATGATGAAAGTCGCAGGGAAGTGCTTGGTGCTTCACTAGCGTTTCTTGATCAAACCTGTAAGTTTTTCAGTTATGTTGATTGGTTACAATCAGTGCAGGAACGACAGCATATTACTGTTGTCCGGTTGGTTTTGCTGGGGCAAAGCCAGCTGCCTCTATCTCTGGAGAAGATAATATGTGACCTTGCAGAGCAATTCCCAGCTGCAGCAATAATTACTTTAGGGCAATGGAGCGAGGCAGACGCATTGCCTGTAGATATTAGAGCTCGCCTGGTAGGTCAGGTTGAATTGCCATTAAATTACAAACAGCTTTTGGATTGTTTTCATAAAGCTCAGGTTTATCATTTTTCTATTGCCTCCAATACATCTTTTCATCAGCTTGAAACCCTCTTTTCTTCCCTGGTTGGCAACAGTGAATCCATGGTTCAGGTTCGTTCTTCGATGCAGAAAGTCGCCGGTCGCGATGTTAATGTCATGATCACTGGAGAGTCTGGAACGGGTAAAGAAGTCGTTGCCCGAAATCTGCATGAACATTCGGTCCGTAAAAACGGTCCCTTTGTACCCATCAATTGTGGAGCAATACCTGCTGATTTGCTTGAAAGTGAGCTTTTTGGGCACGAAAAAGGCGCCTTCACTGGTGCTGTAAGCAGTCGGCCTGGACGCTTTGAATTGGCTCAGGGAGGAACACTATTTCTGGATGAAATCGGTGATATGCCTTTGCCTATGCAGGTCAAGTTGCTACGAGTTCTTCAGGAGAGAAAGTACGAACGAATAGGCGGCAGTAAAACTTTGCAAGCGGATGTGCGTGTCATAGCAGCGACACATAAGAATCTTGAAGAGATGATTTCTACAGGGGAGTTCAGAGAAGATCTTTACTACCGTCTTAATGTATTTCCTATCGAAATGCCTCCTCTAAGGCAACGTATTGATGATCTTCCAATTTTACTTGAAGAGCTAGTCGGGCGCCTGCTTGAGCAGGGGCTGGATTCTGTAAAGCTTCACTCTAGTGCGATTGAATCACTAAAAAAACATGCCTGGCCGGGCAATGTCCGTGAGCTTTCAAATCTTTTGGAGCGCTTGGCTATTATGTACCCCAATGGTGTGGTTGGCGTGTCGGAGTTGCCCGAAAAGTTTCGTTATATTGAAGAGCCTGATCCCGAGCGATATGAAGTGCCTGATGGCGCCTGTTCAACAGCTCCAACGAATGGCACTTCAGGTGCATTGCTGGATCTGTTGCCAGAAAATGGGGTCGATCTTAAGGAGCACCTTGAAACCATCGAAAAATCATTAATTGAGCAGGCATTGAGTAGAAATGTTGGTGTTGTTGCCCGGGCTGCAGAAACTCTTCAGATTCGTAGGACAACATTGGTTGAAAAAATGCGTAAGTTCGGAATACAGCGGAAAGTATAATGGCTGACTTAAATGATCTTCAATTTTGCCATCAGCGCATAGCTGAACTGGAAGAACAGCTAGCATCAGCTGAAGTGCGCTTATCCAGTGAATCAGAAAAACTGCAGATAGAAGACGATAAAAATGCAGGTTTAAATGATCGTTTTAATCATCTGTTGCAGCTTCTGCCTGCTGGTGTGGTTATTCTTGACGGGTTTGGTGTTGTATCTGACGCTAACCCTGCAGCCGAAGGTTTGTTAGGCTCTCCGCTTATAGGTGTAGCTTGGTTTGAAATTATCAATCGTAGCTTTGCCCCGCAGAGTGATGATGGTCACGAAGTCTCCTTAAAAGATGGGCGTAAGGTTAGCATTATGACCAAGGCTATGGATGTTGAGCCGGGACAGCTTTTGTTGTTGACTGACCAGACTGAAACACGTCTTCTGCAGGGGCGCCTTTCTCACTATCAGCGTCTTTCTGAAATGGGTCGAATGATGGCCTCGCTAGCGCATCAAATCCGTACGCCGCTATCCGCTGCACTCCTTTATGTTGACCATTTGATGCGACAGGACTTGAAGCCGGAGCAGCGTCAGAAATTTGCCGGAAAGGCGAAGTCCCGCTTAACTAATCTTGAACAGCAAGTCCGTGATATGTTGATTTTCGCCCGGGGTGAAATGCGACTGGATGATACTGTATCGTCTACAGACTTGATGGCCGATCTGGAAGATATGCTTGACCTGCCTCTGGTTAATTTTGATGCTGATTGTGATTGCGTTAATGAAGCACCTGATGTTGAGGTTCAATGTAACCGTGAAGCTTTGTTAGGGGTTTGCATGAATCTGGTTGAAAATGCTTTGCAGGCTAGCGGTAAAGGGTGTGAGTTGAGTATTCGTTTTTCCGAGTCTGAAGGTATGTTGAGGATGGATATCTGTGATGAAGGTGCTGGTATGGACGAGGAGACAATCAAGAGTGCTTTGCAGCCATTTTATACAACAAAGTCTCATGGTACAGGACTGGGGCTTGCTGTCGCTCAGGTAGTCGCGCATGCCCACCATGGTATGTTTAAACTGTTCTCCAAACAGGGTGAAGGAACTACGGCATCAATTTTTCTTCCATGTATAACGCCATAAATCACCAGTGAAAGCAGCTCTGACGGAAATCTATATGAGTAACAAAGTACTGATTGTTGAAGATGATAATGAACTACGCGAAGCGCTTTGCGATACCTTAGAGCTGGCGGGTTTTGATTTTCTGGAGGCTGAAGACGCTGAAAAGGCCTTGGAGCTTCTGCAAGAGAATCAGGTAGATATGGTCGTCAGCGATGTAAATATGCCAGGTATGGATGGTCATGAACTGCTGGACAAGATAAGAACGGGGTACCCGGGTTTACCGGTTATGCTGATCACGGCTTTTGGTCAGGTAAGTAAGGCAGTCGAAGCGATTAAAGCGGGAGCCGTTGATTATTTGATGAAGCCATTTGATTCTGCTGCATTGATTTCTGCTGTGAGGCGTTTTGCTGTAGGAGAAACCTCAGCTCAGGAGGTAGAGCAGCCGATCGCTGAAGAAGCGTCAAGTAAGCAGCTTTTGCAGCTGGCACGCAGAGTAGCCGCTTCAGATTCAACGGTGTTGATCTCAGGCGAATCGGGTACAGGTAAAGAGGTGTTGGCTCAGTATATCCACAATCACTCCAACCGAGTAGGAAAGCCGTTTATTGCGATTAACTGTGCGGCTATTCCTGAGAATATGCTGGAAGCCACATTGTTTGGTCATGAAAAAGGAGCTTTTACCGGTGCTTATGCGAGTTCTCCAGGTAAATTTGAGCAGGCTAACGGCGGCACAATTTTACTGGATGAAATCTCTGAAATGGATCTTGGGTTACAGGCTAAGCTTCTGCGTGTTCTTCAAGAACAGGAAGTTGAACGTATAGGCGGCAGGAAGGTTATTTCCTTAGATGTGCGGGTATTGGCAACAACAAACCGAAGGTTGGAAGCCTATGTTCAAGAAGGGAAGTTCAGAGAAGATCTCTTCTATCGGCTAAATGTATTTCCTTTGCAATGGAAGCCTCTTCGTGAGCGCAGGCTTGATATCGTGCCTTTGGCAGAACGTCTCTTTCGTAAATGCAGTCAAAAAATGCATCGTCCAGTGGTCTCCATTTCTGATGAGGTTAAGTCTTCACTGACGGAATACTCTTGGCCGGGCAATGTTCGAGAGCTTGATAATGTGGTGCAAAGAGCTCTTATTCTTCAGCCAGGGCCTGAAATTGGTGTATCTGATCTGATGCTGAACCCTGAAGAGATGCCGCAGACAGTATTGGATGAACAGACTGATACATCTCTCGCGGATGACCTCGCTGGACAGCTGGGTGAGGATATGCGGCAGCATGAATACCAATTAATCATTGATGCCCTAAGGTCCACACGTGGCAGTCGCAAAGAAGCGTCTGAGAAATTAGGGATCAGTCCAAGAACTTTGCGTTATAAGTTGGCTAAGATGAGAGAGATCGGACTTGATCTGGATAAACTCTTAGGTCGGTAACTGTTTGTGTTATATCAAAAGGTGATTAATGAATCGCCAGTGGGCCTTGGCTCTTCGGTTTTTAGGGATTATATTCGAGGTACAACGGATGAGGTAAGCAGAGGGTGGGCGTTAATTGCTTTGCCTGGCTTAGCTTGTGTCTTTGATAGAAAAATGGAGAAATAACAGTAAAAACATAATAAAAATTAACGTTATCAGGTAGTTAGTTCAGAAATCAGAAAGTCCCTAGAGACTAAGGTCTTATCTTGGATATACCAATGTCTAATTCAGGGGGTTGTTATCATTTCTGTATAAATCTAAGTCCTGATGGGAGCTCGCAGCCAAGAACCATAAATAATAAAGGCTGGTGACGACGATCCACGATATAAAATAATCAAGCTAAGGGCATCACGATGAGTGAAAAGGTATATCCAGTAAGTCCGGAGATTGCAGCTAACGCGCACATTGATAACGAAAAATATCTGGCTATGTATGAGCAGTCAGTTAATGATCCGGATACATTCTGGGGCGAAGCAGGTAAACGCCTAGATTGGTTCAAACCATACACAAAAGTTAAAAACACTTCTTTTGATCCGCACAATGTTGATATCCGTTGGTACGAAGACGGAACCCTGAACGTTTCTCACAACTGTCTTGATCGTCACCTGGAAACTCGTGGTGATCAGGTGGCAATCATTTGGGAAGGCGATGACCCAAGTGAGTCTGAAAATATTACTTACCGTGATTTGCATGAGCGCGTATGTAAGTTTGCAAATGCACTTAAAGCTCAGGGCGTTGAGAAGG
>JBOEGV010000056.1:0-41306 GCA_050633605.1 Neptuniibacter sp.
CTGACTTTGTAGTCGCCAGAAAACAGAAACATTACTGGCAAATTCAGGAACGTATTTTTGATTATCAGGGGCAATATCGCAAAGCGAATCAGCTCAGGTAAGTTGTCACAGATTCGAGTATCCACATAAAAAGCCCTTGAGTCACTTCAGGGGCTTTTCTATAACTCTATGTAAAGGTTGTATCAGCAGAACTTGTATTAGGAGAACATGCCTTTAAACATAAAGAAGAAGATGATTGCCAGGCCAGCACCGGCTGGCAGGGTTACGACCCAGGATACAAAGATAGTCCCGACCATACGCATATTCAGTGCGGCCATTCCACGGGCAATACCTACCCCAAGGACAGCACCAACCAGTGTATGAGTCGTTGAGATTGGCAAGCCAGTACCTGATGCAATCACCACGGTTGTTGCCGCTGCAAGGGTCGCTGCAAAACCTCGACTTGGAGTCAACTCAGTAATGTTTGTACCCACAGTCGCGATAACTTTATGACCATACATGATCAGACCGGCAACGATACCACCGCCCCCCAGTAACAAAACCCATGCGGGCATCGCAGTTTTCTGTGCAACTTCACCGCCAGCGCTGACGACACCAATGACAGCAGCCAACGGACCAACCGCATTTGCTACATCGTTGGAACCATGAGCAAAAGCCATTGCACAGGCCGTAAACATCATCAAGATACCAAATAGCTTTTCAACACTAGTGAAGTGATGCTCTCGGTCAGCGACTGGGTCTATTTTTATACGCTTTTGCATCTGCATACCAATGAGCATGGTCGCGACGCCAAATGCCACAGAGGCTATTGCACTTTCACCCCAACTCATATCCAGACCGATATGTTTCAAACCTTTAGTAAACGTTACCATCGCTATGATGAAACCCACCAAAAAGATGTATCCTGGGATATATTTTTTAGCGTTTTCGAAAGGATTCTCTGTATCAAGAATAAGCTTCTGAACACTTCGGAAGAGGAAGAATGCTATTAAACCGGCGGTGACGGGTGAAACAACCCAACTGGCTACAATCTTACTGACTTTGCCCCAGTTCACCGCATCCGCAGAAATACCCACGGCGGCGAAACCAACAATCGCACCAACGATGGAGTGCGTCGTTGAAACCGGCCAGCCAAAATGAGTCGCGACCAACAACCAGATACCTGCGGCCAGTAAAGCGGACATCATACCGAATACTAACAGTTCAGGTGTGCCACTGAGCAATGCAGGATCGATGATGCCTTTACGGATAGTCGAGGTTACAGCCCCACCAGCCAGATAAGCACCCATAAATTCAAATATGATGGCGATCATGATCGCCTGTTTCAGTGTCAGTGCCTTAGAACCAACAGAGGTACCCATGGCGTTGGCAACATCATTTGCACCTACACCCCATGCCATAAAGAAACCAAATACACAGGCGAGGATGATAATAATGTCGCCGTATTGAGCAATAATTTCCATAAAACTAATCCCGAGAAAAATTAACGAGCAACAAGCAACTGCAGGCGGCTTCCCACCTGTTGTGCACGATTAGCAAGATCACCAATCAGACTGATCACCTGATAGAGGAACATCACATCCACTGGATGCAGTTCTTTCTCAATCACGAACAGTTCCGAACGGATTTCACGCTCATACTCATCAGTCGAGTGTTCAAGCTTATCCAGTTCAGTCAGCATCTTTTCAATGACATCAATTTCACGACCGCCGAAACCACTGTTCACCAGTTCATCAAGCTCATTTAAAGCGGTAAGGGCCTGCTCCGATGTTTTAAGCGCCGCACGTAGCAACTCCTGAATCGGCGTTTGAATCACTGCCGGAATCTGCATTTCACGACCCAGCATCAGGCCTGCAATGTCTTTCGCGCGGTTAGCAATTTTGTCTTGCATGCGCACCACTTCGAGAAGATCCGTTCTCGGTACAGGGAGGAAAATACTCTTGGGAAGGTTCTGCCTGATCTCTTTTTTCATAGAGTCAGCTTCACCTTCGAGCACGGCTATTCTGTTTTGAACCGTTGCAGCTTTTTCCCAGTCTTCTGTCATAACAGCATCAAAAAAGGGAATGAGTTCGACTGCACATTCCTGTGCCTTAGCGATATGTTCCTGCATCGGTTTGAACGGAGATCGGGCAAACATCTGCAGAAATGGATTACCAGTTGAAACCATACAACGCACCTTTCGGAAATGAGGTTTTGTTGAACACCAGGTGTTCAGGCGCGCGAATTATGAACGATTTATGACGAAGAGTAAGTACGGAAACAGTGCTTTTTTGTCATTTTTTTGAAATAAATATGAAATATTTGATCTGACAGCATTTTCTAATATACAGACGATATTGTTTGTAAATCGAATGTATATCGCTCTGCATTCATGCAGGTTAGAGAGGGGCTGCAGCGATTACTTCATAATTCCTGAAGCCCTGTTTCTTCCAGAAAGAATCCGCAGCACTATTACCAGGGTGCCACCCTACTTGAACTGAGGTTGCCGCTTGTTTTTTTAGCCATTTTTTCGCGGCTTCTACCAATTCGGTGCCAACCCCTTTTTTTCGATGCTCCTGATGGATCCATAGGTTAAAAATTACACCACTATTGGGCAAGGCAAAACCTACTTGAACATTAAGAACAACGGCCAATGTCCCGAGCAGGTCACCGTCAGTAGAAAGAGCTTTATATATTACCGCCTTATCGTTATTTAGGGTGTTATTCAACACCTCTTCCAATAACTGAGAACGTTCTTCTAAAACTGGCTGACCAAAGGGCAGGAAGTCACGCTGATGAAGCTCCTGAGTAAGTTTCTCCCAGACGTTCATCAGTAACGGTTTATCTGTTTGTTCTGCTTGTTTGATCGTAAACAACATAGCTTTTAATACTGGAATATAATTGCGCTGTTTTCAGCATAGCGGACTTATACAATAATGCCCGGGCAAAGCCGGGCATTATCACGTTTAGCGCAGAAGGTTAAACGGGAGTTAAAGCATCGTCATCGACCTCGATCTCAACCTCAACTACCGGGCGTTGAGATCCCTTTTTAGCAATATGTTTCTGATGAATTTTATCGAGTT
This sequence comes from Neptuniibacter sp., assembly GCA_050633605.1. Lineage (GTDB taxonomy): Bacteria > Pseudomonadota > Gammaproteobacteria > Pseudomonadales > Balneatricaceae > Neptuniibacter. The sequence continues at coordinate 3,063 of JBOEGV010000056.1, forward strand.
GACGATCAATTTTATCAGCAAGAGAATCTAACGCTGCATATAAGTTATCTGCCTCAGCTTTGGCAAATATATCTTTTCCTGCAATGTGGACTGAAGCCTCTGCCATATTTGCTCGATCAGTCTGTTCCAGAATAATATGAGCGCTTGTAATGACTTCATAGCGTTCCTGACTGGAATTTAGCCAGTCTTCAACTTTTTCTTTTATGCTATCTGAAACTTTTGCATTACGGTGAGTGATTTTGATGTTCATAGAAAATCCTTAATGCGAAGGGATTTAAACATGGAAAGCGTTTTTATAACTCTTCTTTCACTTTCCTTACATATACAGTAGTACCACCACGGCGCTGGATTACAAGATTTTTTTGCACTGAAATAAATAAAAAATGATTTCGGACTTGAAGGTCTTACATATGGGTTTCAGCTAGTAAAAAAACTGCTATAGTTGAGAGGATTTGGCAACACGCTTTCCTTCACCCTTACGTTTCCCAGAGAGTGAGATAAATCCAGCTCCAAAGATCAACAGCAAGCCAAACCAACTGTTCAAACCAAGAATTTCATCCCAGATAAGCCATCCGAAAATCACAGCAAAAGCTACAGATGCGTAAGTAAATGGTCCCAGTTGTCCAGCCGGAGCCAACCCATAACCTTTACTCAGAAGAAGCTGCGCAATCGTTGATGTTATCGCCATCAAAATTAACCAACCTATCTGCTCATAGTTTGGTGTAACCCAGTTCAACACTGCTGGAATAAAAGCAATAACGGAACTGAACAACGCAAAATAAAACACCACTCGCTGTGGTGATTCCGTACCACTCATACGCCTGATTATCACCTTAGCTAAGGCACCAAGCATTGCGCCCAATAACGCGATAAGGACTGCAATATTAAAACCCCCTTCTGTAGGGTTTAATATCAATGCAACGCCTGCAAAACCCGTAATAATAGCAACTTTCACTGCAATACCGACTTTTTCCCCTAGCCAGAAAAAAGCGAAAATTGGTATGAAAAATGGTGCAGTTTGTTTGATCATTGCAGCCTCAGCCAAAGGCAAATGCCCCCAGGAGTAATAGAGACAAGTCATCGCTGTAACACCCACGACCGCACGCATTATATGGAGGCGTAAGTGGCTGGTTTGTATGGAATTGAACCCACTACGCAATAACCACGGCATAAGCAAAGCCAAACCAAAAACATTTCTGGCAAAGACAATAACTTCTGTAGGCAACTGCCCCGTTATCTGCTTTACAATCATTCCGGAACCAACAAGAAACAGCTCAGAAACCACAATGAGTAATGCAGCCTGATAAAGGTTGCTATTCATAGACCTAAAAAATAAAGAGCCCCAATTGGGGCTCGGTTAAAAAGTGTCTGTTTAAATATCTATGACTTCATAGTCCGAACTTAAACTATCAGCTTGTGCCTGACTGGTAACAATCGCAATACTCGCATCATTACCGAGCAGGTAAGTACGTGCGACACGCTTAAGGTCATCAATAGTCACTTTCAAGACCCGGGCTCGGAAGGCTTTACGTTGTTCCGGTGTACGACCAAACAAAACGCTATGAAACGCCTGCTTAGCTTCTCCTGCCGGAGAACCCGGTTTATCAATTGAACTGACTACGCCCAGAATAGCCTCTTCAATTTTTTGATATTCATGCTCATTGTCCAAAAGCCATTGCACTGAAGCATCAAAATCATCCAGAGTCTCTTCGAGACGAGGGTCTCTATATGAGAAGAAACGGAAAGCAGCATCAGAAGAATCCTGACCCGCACCTGACCCATATGCCCCCCCCCTTTCACGAATAGCACGGTGTAAATAACCATTACGTAAGAAGTCACCAAGAATTGTCAGGGCCGCGGAGTCCTCATGTTCTACAGAAACGGTAAGATAAACTTTCGCGCAAAAGTTAACCTGAGTACTTGTGGTCCACGCCTGTTTAACCAAACCTCTTACAGGCTCCAGTGAGAATAGCTCGACTGGGTTAGCAATCTGCTCCCAGATGGATTCAAGCTCAGATTGCAAACTAGCTTGATGCTCCTCTTCGGCAACAATCAGGAATTGACGTGGCGCATGCTTAATTTTGTTATGCAGTTTTGAAAGCTGGCCTGACAGGTTCTGAAGTTCAGAATTTTCAGCGATTCTGTCATCCAGTTGTTTAAAAAATGTTATCGACTCCAGTCCTTTTGTAGACTGACTCAAGGATGCAGCAGGGCTCATTTTAGAAGCTGCCGCCATCATAGCCAGCACATGCCCTGAACCGGTAATACTTTGTTCTTTACGCGTCCGGATCTGTGACACAACCTCGCGAATTCGAGAAACTTCATCGAAACGCGCCTTCTCCAGAGTTTCTTTTAACAAAGATATCAATTTTTGATGCTTAGTAACTAACGCTTTGCCTGAAAGAGTAAAGAAACCTTTAATATCCTGCTCATCTTCAGGGGTCCCTCGCACACTAACAAACCCATGAATTCCGCCTGTAACCTCAGTCTGATATTGCTGGTTCTCCTGATAATCTCGATCACCGCAGCCCAGTTCAGTTAACAAATTACTATAAAGAGGTAATAAATGGCGTTCGTCTTCTGTCAGTTTCGGTAATTCAATGATTACCTGCTGATAAACAAGACCATTTGTTCCCCGGTCATAGCGAGTAATAGGCAACGCTGAATCTACATTGACTGGCTCAGGAACAGTCATTTCTGCAGGAACATCTTTGAGTGTAACTTTTGGCAGAATAGACTCATCATCTTCCTGACCCTGACGTTCTTGGAGCGCAGCTGACCGCTCTATTATTTGTTGTTTATCCTGATCAGAAAGGGATTCTTTGATTCTCGCCAGTTGGGCTTTTTCTGCCGCATCTCTTTTTTCTGCTAACTTAGCGTCTGGACGCAGAGTCACCCTTACCCGATGGCTGTTATCCAACAAATCCCGTACCATTTTCTGGACAAAATCAGGTTGTTTAATCTCTTCCCTGAGTTTTTCAAGGACTGGATCAAGGTTCAGCAGCGCTATAGGATCACCATCATTAACCGCGGCACCTAAAGAGGACATAATCAGACTTAAACCATACGGGTAACCATCGCCGTTAATCTCTCTTTGCTGTAATTCCAACTGGTGTAATTGTGCTTCCAGCATTTGATACGGAACACCGTCCTGAGCAACTTGTTCAAGTACGGAAATAACCAATGCTTCAAATGCGTCAGCTGATTCTGGCTCACTCCCTTCTATTCCGCACATGAAGCTCATTTCACGATTTGAATCTTCCAGACCACATAATGGAGAAGGTGCGCTACCCAGCTCTGTTGATTCCAGAGCAAAACGCAAAGGGGATGCACTGTTATCTAACAATACTCGTGACATTAAGTGTGCCTTGAGCTGTTCTTCAAGATCACTAGAATGACCTAATAACCAAGCCAGAACATGATGAGTTTTATTACTTAGATCTTCCTGGTCCAGGTCATAACCCTCTTCTACTCGCATCGGAGAGAAGTAACGTTTCTCATCGTGAATATCGATTGAAGCATTCAATCTTTCAAAGCGGGACAGAGCCTTCTCTTCAAAAAAACACTGAAGTTCCTCTGCCGGGATATCTCCAAACGTCATGATGACAGCATTAGAAGGATGATAGTGAGTCCGATAAAACTCGAGTAGTTCATCGTAACTCAAGTCAGGAATAGACTCAGGTTCGCCACCACTGTTGTGATGATACGTAGTGGTAGGAAACAAATATTTGGTAACAGTTTGCCATAACCGAGAGACAGGTGAACTCATAGCCCCCTTCATCTCATTGAATACAACACCTTTATATTCCAGATCAGATTCTGAATTCTCAGCTTCGGAGAACTCAATCCTATGCCCTTCCTGCTCAAAATCCTGTTGATCTAAACGGCTGAAAAACACCGCATCCAGATAGACATCGAGAAGATTGAAATAGTCTTTTCGATTCTGACTGGCAAAAGGATAAGATGTCCAATCACTGCTTGTCATCGCATTCATGAAAGTGTTCAGGGAGCGCCTTGTCATCATGAAAAACGGATCCCTTACAGGGAAGCGTTCACTACCACATAGAGCTGTATGCTCAAGTATGTGAGCAACACCTTTAGAATCTTCGGGAACCGTTCTTAAGCCTACAAGAAAAACATTTTCATTATGATCTGAAGAGATATGAAAATGTTTAAGCCCTGTTTGTTTATGTAAAAACTCTGAAATTTCAATACCGAGTGAATCGATCTTCTCAGTCCTGACAAATTCAAAAGATGGATGAGCAACAATGGCAGAGTTTGTCATGTATCTAGAGCTTCCTGTACATAGCTGTGGCTTATGAAAGAACCCGATTGTAATAACTATTAGTTAGGATGACCAACGTTACGCAATGAATAGTTAAAGTTACCAAACAATATACATCACACAAAAACCATTATTTTGAAGAAATTTGTTCAAATAACCTCATATATAATTTTATATAGCACTCAAATCTAGATCTTTAACATGCTGATTTATATATCCTTAATATAACTCACAAATCTCAAACTTATATTTTTGTGCAACGCACAAAAAGTTATTGACAGCTCAATAATTAACCACTATATTTATGATAAATGCTGCAATGCACAAACAACTTTAAGATTCTCAGAGGTAATACCAAAATGTACGAAGATCTGATGAAAGACGTTCAGGACAAAATTCAGCCAGCTATCGACGTTGCTGAAATCAACAAGAAAGCACTGGAAACTCTTTTTTCCCTTCAGTCTGAATACGTAACTGATTTTGTTGACTCTAGCGTAGCTCAGCTGAAAGCCCTATCTGAAGTTAAAGAACCTAAGGAAGCTGTTGACCTTCAGGTTAAATTTTTCAAAGAGCTTGAAGGCAAAATGACTACAGTTGCTGAAAAAGAAATGGCAGCTCTGACTGAAGCTAAAGTAGAAATCTCTGGTATCGTTGAGAAAAGCCTTTCTGAAATCAGCGAAATGCCTTACGTAGCTGACTTTAATAAATTCATTACAGACGCTACTGAAGCTGCAGCTGCTGTTGCACCGACTGTTGAAGCTGAAGCACCAAAAGCTCCAGCTAAGAAAGCTCCAGCTAAGAAAGCTCCAGCTAAGCGCAAGCCTGCTGCAAAAGCTGCTGAGTAATAGTTTTTACGTATAGGGTTGTTATACGATCCGCTTCTCTACTCTGGCTGGTTTAAACACCAAGCCTTATCCTTTTGCCGGTCTCCCAGACCGGCTTTTTTTATTCTTCACAACTAATCTGTACTGGTGACTTCCCAGTCACAAGCGCACCGTAAAGCAGAACATGGAGGAATGGCTTTTAAAGTTGCTTTAGTGTTTTCCAGTATTTCACCGTGCCTTTTTCCGCAAGGCGCAACATTTCCAGAAAAAGCAACTGAAACACTTACTCTGACCTGACAGTTTTCATCAGATTTAAGGTGAGCTTTTAGCTCTTCTTGTTTGTATATTCGGTAAGTATTGAAAGAGGTATTTTCAACGAACAACCTAACCAACTCAATTATAGTGGGTTCTTTTTTCTCAGAAAGAAGCTGTTCTACTCCTCTAGCCCATACTAAGTCTTTATTTCCTATTAAGTTAGTTAAGGTTTCTACCCTTTCTTTGTGTGAGGCATTTTCTTGGTGTAATTTAATGGCCGCAGCTATAAATTTCCTCTTAATAAAAAAAGGAAGTCGAATGCTTTTTATCAGCGGCTTCATTGCCAGCTTAAAGTAACTATCGAGTAAGGTCTGTCTATGTACATTCATAAATCAACCTTTTCCCTTTTAAGATGAAGCCTGACAAATCGGCTCTAATTTCGCGAGCGCCGGTAAAGGCCCCTCTAATCCCATTGCAAACTGCATCACTTTATTCTGTGCAGGTATCAATTTCCCGGCTAACCCAAGCCCGAGATTTCTCACTAATTTAAGTGGGATATTCTGGTTGCTGAATACCCTGTAAAAAACATCCATTGTCTGCATCATTAACAGATTATGCAGGCGTCGCTGCTTTTCATAAGCCTGAAGCGTTGACACTGAAACCCAATCACTCCCTTCGCTTTCGGCTTTAAGAATAACTTCAGCTAACGCAGCAGCATCTAATAAACCAATATTAACGCCCTGACCAGCCAATGGATGAATCATATGAGCTGAGTCACCTGCCAAAGCAATACCATCAGCAATATAATTTTGAGCATGTTGCCTACGTAAAGGAAATGAACCCCGGGCTAGTAATTGATCTATAGAGCCCAGTGATGCAGGAAAAGTAGCAATTAGCTCTCGCATGAATGAATCATCATCCATAGACATAAGGCGATTCACATTTTCTGGTGTGTTGTACCACACAAGTGATGCGTTATTGCCGCAGAGAGGAAGGAAAGCCAAAGGCCCGGTGGGTGTGAACTGCTGCCAGGTGATATCCTGCTGTTCATAGTTGGTTGTTACTGATGCAACGAGTGCATGCTGCTCATAGTCCCATTTATGCACACCAATTCCAGCAGCCTGACGAACTTTCGAATCGCCACCGTCAGCAGCAATCAACAACCGCCCGATAACCTCAGTATCATCAGCCAATTTAACAATACTGCTACCTGGTGAATAATCGATATCTTCAATTGTCACTGGACAGATAAGGTCAATGTTATCGAAAGCCTTTAACCTTTCCAGTAGGGATAATTGAATCACTCTATTTTCTACAATATGTCCAAGATGATCGTGACCAATATTATCTGAGACGAATTCTGTGACAGCTTTATCTTCGCTGGACTCCCAAACTTTCATTCTTTTGTACTGGCAACTTCTCCGACTGAGGATTCCTTCCCATGCGCCAACCATTTTCAGGACATTTTGCGAAGCAATACTGATCGCTGAAACACGCAAGTCATTTGGTTGAGAAACATCAAACGCCTCTGGATAAGAAGCTTCTAAAACAGCCACTTTGAGGTTACTGCCACCTAGGGCACAGGCAATAGCGGCACCAACCATACCACCGCCAACAATCAGAATGTCATAACGTGTATTCATTTTGATAATTTCTTAAGGTTATTCTCAATCACGCCAGTATACCCAAAGGCCCCATAGAGTTCTTGAGAAAGGTCAATAACCATCACAAGTATCAGAACTATGAATTGAAAACCAATCAGTATTAGTCTGTTACCTGGTCCGAACCGCCTTAATTACTCGCCTGTACTCATCAGCTAAACAGGCCCACGAAAGGTTGCTCACATCAGGACAATCCAAGCGCCCCTGTTTTTTTAAATTCATTATTTCTGTCAGATGGTCAGCTAAATTTTCAGCTTCATCCACGGTTGAACTATATCGGTATTCAGGCGCAAACAATTCTTTGTATGCCAATCTATCGGGAACAACGGGGATTGAACCCGCAGCAACCCCTTCCAAAACAGCGATACCCTGAAAATCATGTATTGCAGTAGATAAAACCACGTCCGATTCTTTCAAAATACGCTGATATAGAGCTCTGGATTCTATATAGCCCCAATGGCCAATTTTATCTCCTAAAGTCTCCTTAAGTTGTAAAAATTCTTCAGGTATTTTCCTGAACTGCCTGCCTACAACGTGGAGCTTAAAATTAACACCTGTTTGATTTAGCTTACCCATCGCATTAAGAAGCAAGGCAGGATTTTTATCGTACTCCCAGCGATGATTCCAAACGATGTCTAAATGCTGAGCGCTCTTTGAGCCCCTTTCATATGCATTACGACTTAGAGGCACCGGCAATATTTCTGCTTTTTGCTTAAGAATTTTAATTACATCTGGAGGAACCAGATCAGGCATTTTATCCAAAAGAGCGGACAGCCCCTGAAAAAATGTATTGAAATTATATCGACTATTGAAAACCACATGGTCAGCAGCTAGTGCCGTATAAAAGTTCAGAATCTGAGGTTCGACAGACTTAAATTCATTGCCTGAACCTGGATAACCAAATTGATTTTCATGGAAAGATACAAGCGTTGGAATTTGACTGAGTTCCGGGGACAGCCCTCTCAGTGTTGAAAGGTCTGTCATGGACGTTGCAATAATCAGATCATAATGTTTTTTAAAAACATCCTGTTGGCTCAAGGACCAGGTTAATGCATTGCTTCTGATACGCCAACTGAAATATCGGGCAGGCAGGGTCAGCACCGTCCATTCATGTTCACTCAATTCTGACTTAAGACCCTCCCACCAATAACGGTGACTTTCCGCATCATAAGCTGAAAGCAAAAGTATTTTCATCTAAAACCCAAATCTTTTTATCACGTTATTTTCACCCTAAGGTATCAGAATATTAAACCTTGAAGGCAGTTTTGGTGTTGCCTAGCAGACCTAATGATACTAACAACCAACCACATGTTGATAACTAGGAGAATGAAATGAGCAACACCAGATTAGATCAGCTTGAACAGGAGCTTTCCAGCGTAATAAAAGAAGGCGATATAATTTTCATATCCATTGATAGTTTTCTATACAAGCATGTTGCTCGTGGAACCGGCAGTTGGACATCTCATGTAGGTTTTATCATACAAGAGCATGGGCAATGGTTTGTTCTCGAGAGTGCGGTTCCTATTGTCAGCAAATGTCCGCTACGAAAATTTCTAGCACGTACTACAAATTACGAAGTCGCTATAAAACGGTTAAATAAAGACCTGTCACAAGATGATATGTCGGCGCTTAAACGTTCGGCCCACAAAAAAATGGGAGCTTTCTACCATACTGGTTTTAACTTCGATTCTAATCGGCAGTTTTGTTCTAAGTTTGTTTATCTAACCTTTAAAGAAGCATTAGGAGTCGAACTAGGTAAAGTACAAACCCTAAAGGAATTACTGGATGAAAACCCACAAGCGAATATAAAATTCTGGCGCTGCTGGTATTTTGGTTTCATTCCCTGGACAAGACGAACAGTCACTCCTGCAAGCCAACTTAGTGATTCACAATTATTCGAAGTTTTTTCTACGGTATGAAGACAGCACTCAGGCATTAAAAATGCCGCCTTAAAGGCGGCTTTAATTGTGTTTCAAATCAACTTACAGTTTTTCAATCTCAGCTTTGCTTTTCAGATAAGCAACGTAATCCTGATAATCATTTTGCCCTTGTCTGTTACCAAGCATCATTCGCATCATTCGCTGCTCTTCTTCTTTAAGTTCAGAGGCGCTAGAAATAATATTATCCAATGCAACCACTGCAACACTGCCATCAAGAAGGGTTACAGATTCATATGTAGATCCAGACTGAGGCTTAGCCATTTTGAATACAGCTGAGCTAATTTCTTTAGGCGCAGAACCAGCACGTCGGGTCATTCCTGCAACACTAATTACTTCTGAGTCTACAGCTACCTGCTCAAGGGTCTCGCCTTGTTTCAGACGAGAAACAAACCCATTAACTACAAGCTTAAGCTGATCAGATACAGACTGTTCAAGTAAAACAGCTTTAATTTGATCAGCAACTTCTGCTAGTGTTTTCTCACGTGGAGGCTGATGATCAACCACTCGCAGAACTACTGAGCGGCCGGAATCAAGTTCTACAGGAGTACTGTTCAAACCTTCTCTAATCAGCTCTGTATCAAATGCAACAGCCAGAACTTTAGCATTTGAGGTTATAGGATCATCGTTGCCGGTACGGCTAAAAGGTTCAGTTTTTTGGATATCGAGACCTAATGTTTCGGCAGGCTCAACCAAATCACCTGAAGAGAAGGATATATCTGCCAAACGCTCGAGCTGACTCACATATTCTTCTTCTGACTTCTGCCCAAGAATATCTGATTCGAGCTCAATTTTTGCTTCGTCAAAAGTCGGTATAGAACTTTCTACGATATCAATCAATTTAATCAGGTGATAACCAAACTCTGTTTTAACAGGAGCAGATACCTTGCCTTTGTCCAAAGCATATAGAACATCATCAAATTCAGGGGAGAAAACCCCCTTTTCGTTGACACCCAGATCGCCGCCCATTTCTGCAGAAACCGGGTCATTAGATTCAGCCTGAGCCAATGCTTCGAAACTTTCACCAGCATTAATTCGTGCCGCAATCTCTTCTACCTTCGCTTCAGCTGCTGCATCATCCTGTTCTTCAGATATTTCAATCAGAATATGTGCAGCATGACGTTGTTCCTGTGCTTGATAGTTATCAATCATAGTTTGATAAGCAGTTTCAAGCTCGTCCACAGAAACAGTCAGACCTTCAGAGATTTTATCACGATCCAAAAACAAGTATTCGATCGCTACGCTCTCTTCAGTCATAAATTGAGCGCTGTTACTCTGGTAATATTCATCTACTGCCTGATCCGATACCGTCACAGAGTTACGAACTGGCTCAGCATCTACTGTAAAGTATCTGATATCTCGTTTCTGGCTGTCTAAATCAGCAATTGCTTGCAGTTCATTCTTCAACGAAAACGCTGAGAGCATGTAAGCAATACGCTCTTGTTCTGTAAGTTTTTCTTTCTCAATTAGGTTACGGAAAGAAAGAGGAGTCATTCCAGCGTTTCTAAGAGTGATCTCAAATTGCTCACGGTTGAATGCACCGTCCAGCTGAAATTCCTTTGTAGCTAAAATCATCTGGTCAACCATGTTATCAGAGAAAACTAAACCCTGATCTTTGGCTGATTGCACCAGAATTTTTTGTTCAATCAGACTGTCAAGCACCATATTGCTAATCAGGTTATCGTCCAATAAGGATGGGTCCGCATCATCCCCCATCTGATTCAGCATTTGTCTGCGCTGAAGCTGAACTGCCTGATAGAGTTCCTGTTCAGAGATCTCTTCGCCATTGACTGTCGCGGGAGCATTACTGCTGGCCGTTAAACTTACAAGTGACTCAACACCAAACAACGCGAAGGTGACTGCAATCAAACCAACAATAATCTTAGCGACGATACCTTGTGAGTTATCACGTATGGACTGTAGCATTATGCCTCTTAACCCCTGGCCTTTTAAAAACACAAAAAAAAGGCGCATTCTTCTAGGAATGCGCCTTTACATAACTTCGAAGTTTTTTACTTTTTAAATGAGCAAATACTTCTTAATATTGGCGGAACGGACGGGACTCGAACCCGCGACCCCCTGCGTGACAGGCAGGTATTCTAACCAACTGAACTACCGCTCCATGCGGGACTCGAACCCGTGACTGTCATTCCCCCTAAATGGCAGTCGGGTAGTTCTAAGAACTACCACTCCCGAAGTAAGATCGTGACGCGATCAGACCTTACTTATTAACTGCGTCTTTCAGAGCCTTACCAGGCTTAAAAGTAGGCAGTGTTGCAGCGGCAATCTCAATTGGTTTGCCTGTCTGCGGGTTACGGCCCGTACGAGCTGCACGCTCTTTTACAGAAAATGTGCCGAAACCTACAAGTGCAACAGAGTCTCCATTCTGAAGTGCACCAGTAACCGCTTCCAGAGTAGCATCAAGTGCGCGACCTGCGGCTGCTTTAGGAATGTCGGCTGAAGCTGCGATAGAGTCGATCAGTTCAGACTTATTCACGTTGTTCCCCTTTAATAGATCATTATTTTTAAGTTGTTCCGTTATCCATGCCCAGCAAGATGGTCAGGCATTTATACCAAGTGGTAGAAAGCGGTGTCAAGATAACTTCAGCACCTTTCTACCCCTGATGAATTCTAATGTGGCTTTATTTGCTCTTGCTCAGTTTTTGAGGCTTTTTCTTTACTTGACACAACCTCATCACTCTCTTTCTTAAGTGGCTTGGGTGGATACTTAAGCGCAATGTCCAACACTTCATCAATCCACTTAACCGCCTTAATATCGAGATCTGCTTTGATATTGTCAGGAATTTCTTTTAAATCGCGCTCATTTTCTTGAGGGATGATTACCGTTTTTATGCCACCACGGTGTGCCGCAAGCAGTTTTTCCTTTAAGCCACCAATAGGTAAAACCTGACCACGAAGAGTGATTTCACCGGTCATTGCGACATCTGCTCTCACTGGAATATTGGTTAGAACTGAGACTAAAGCAGTACACATTCCAATACCAGCACTTGGACCATCTTTCGGAGTAGCACCTTCTGGAACATGAATATGTATATCTTGTTTTTCGTGAAAATCAGCAGGAATACCTAATGTTTCTGATCGATTTCTAACCACAGTTGAAGCTGCCTGAATCGATTCTTTCATGACATCACCCAAACTACCTGTGGTCACCTGACGGCCTTTACCCGGCACTACCGCAGTTTCAATACTCAGGATATCACCACCAACCTGGGTCCAGGCTAAACCCGTAACCAGACCAATTTGATCCTGTTCTTCAGCGATACCAAAATTATGCTTACGAACGCCACTATAGTGTTCTAGTTTTGACTCATCAATCACTATAGGTTTTTCGGTTCCATCTTTTAGAGATAGCTCTTTAACCACCTTACGACAAAGCTTGGCGATTTCCCTCTCGAGACCTCGCACCCCAGCTTCTCTGGTGTAATAACGCACTAAACCAGTGATAGCTTCGTCAGTAATCTCGACCTCATTTTTCTTAAGGCCATTATTCTTAAACTGCTTATCTATTAAATAGTTGCGAGCAATATTTAACTTTTCATCTTCAGTATATCCCGGTATACGAATGATCTCCATTCGATCCAGAAGAGGGCCAGGAATGTTCATCGAGTTAGATGTACAAACAAACATTACATCCGATAGATCATAGTCGACTTCAAGATAATGATCGTTGAAGCTGTTGTTCTGTTCAGGGTCCAAAACTTCCAGTAAAGCTGAAGCTGGATCACCACGTTGATCCATACCCATTTTGTCAATTTCATCCAACAGAAACAGAGGGTTTTTCACACCAGCTTTGGACATTTTCTGAAGAAGTTTACCTGGCATAGAGCCAATGTAAGTTCTACGATGACCACGAATTTCTGCTTCATCACGAACGCCACCTAAAGCCATACGAACATATTCGCGATTGGTAGCACGAGCAATAGAACGCCCCAGTGATGTTTTACCTACACCTGGAGGTCCCACCAGACAAAGAATAGGTCCTTTAAGTTTCTTGACACGCTTCTGAACAGCCAAATATTCAAGGATTCGATCTTTAACTTCTTCCAAACCAAAATGATCCTGATTCAAAACTTTTTCAGCACGTTTCATATCATGACGCACTTTAGAGCGCTTGGACCAAGGAATCTGCAGCATCCAATCAATATAACCACGAACAACAGTGGCTTCAGCTGACATGGGTGACATCATCTTCAGCTTATTGTATTCAGCCATGGTTTTATCAAACGCTTCCTGAGGCATTTTTGCGTCAGCAATACGTTTTTTAAGCTCATCCATATCATTGGTGCCGGACTCATCCAGGTCACCCAACTCTTTCTGGATCGCTTTCATCTGTTCATTCAGATAATACTCACGCTGACTCTTTTCCATCTGTTTTTTGACTCGGCCACGGATGCGTTTTTCAACTTCAACCAGATCGATTTCAGACTCCATCAGAGCCATCAGATGCTCAAGACGCTCTTTATTACTTAGCATCTCAAGTATTTGTTGTTTTTCATCAAGTTTGAGTGACATGTGAGCTGCAATGGTATCTGCAAGGCGACCCACGTCATCAATATTCTGTAAGGAAGATAATACTTCTGAAGGTATTTTTTTGTTGACCTGAACAAAGCGTTCAAACTGCTCAAGTACTGTGCGTTTGTAAAGTTCGTTCTCAGCCTCTGTCAGCTCTTCTATCAGCAACACTGAAGCTTCAGCAGTAAAGAAACCTTCTTCTTCGCTAAGGTCATGGATAGTTGCTCGATAATCACCTTCAACCAGTACTTTAACTGTGCCATCGGGTAATTTAAGCATCTGTAATACACTGGCAACCGTACCTACATCGAACAAGTCTGCCGAATTTGGCTCATCATCTGATGCATTTTTCTGCGCAACAAGTAATATTTCCTTATCCCCAGACATGGCAGCTTCAAGCGCTTCGATAGATTTTTCTCTACCCACGAACAAAGGGATGACCATATGTGGATAAACAACCACATCCCTGAGAGGTAAAACCGGTAGCTCAAATTTCTGAATTTGAGATTCGTCGTATTGCGTCATGATGCTTAAGCCTCGTAAAACAGATCCGCGGTGTCCTGCGGGGAAATTAAAAACGCGATTCTGATTACATGGGGATGATTAATTCGATTGCAACCAAATGTTTCGAAGAAAAGACACGTTTTATTGAGGAAATATAAAATCCGAACTCTATAAGCTTATAGCAGTAACCTAGAGCTGAGACAATGAAAAAAGGGGAAGAACTCCCCTTTTTCACTTAACGGTTATTTAAAGTAAGCGTTTTCCCTGACAGTGTGGTCCGTAACGTCTTTCACACCTACGAGGCCCTGTATTTTCTCAATCAGCGTCGCCTCTACTCCATCTTTAAGTGTCATATCTACCGCACTACAACCCTGACAACCACCACCAAATTCAAGTACCGCGATATATCCCTCATCTTCTTCAACCAATTCAATAAGCTTTACCTCACCTCCATGAGAAGCGAGGCCTGGGTTAATTTCAGAATATAAGAGGTAGTTTATCTGCTCATCTATAGGACTATCAGCAGACACCTTTGGCACTTTCGAATTTGGAGCTTTGATCGTAAGCTGCCCACCCATGCGATCTTTGGAGAAATCCACATAAGCTTCCTCCAAATAAGGAATACTATTATTTTCGATATAAAAACGCAGAGTAGGTAGTTCAAGTATCTGATCATCTTCAATCACCTCGTCTGGCTTACAATAAGCCAAGCAGGTCTCCGCATAAGATGTACCTGGCTGGGTCACAAACATGCGAACAGCCATTCCTTCAACCTCCTGCTTTTCCAGAAGTTCTACCAGATATGCTTCAGCTGTTTCTGTAACAGTAATGTTCATACGATGTCCTGTATGCAAACTCTCAATTAGGCGTATAGGATACACCCGTTCAAATCCCGAGTAAATTGCTCAGTTATTAATCGCTGATAAATTCTTACTTGTCCTTTTGATCACTCACTTAGCAATAAAACTTCTGCTAAAATCCGCGTTCAAATTTTCTGAGCCAACTCCATGCCTCTATTGCAACGCTACAAGACAATTATCGCTTTGGGCCTGCCAATCATTGGAGGGATGCTGTCTCAGAGCGTACTTAATCTTATTGATGCCGCTTTGGTTGGTCAGTTAGGAGAGGCTTCTCTGGCTGGTGTAGGAATTGGCAGCTATGCAAATTTTGTTGCTATAAGTCTTATTCTTGGTCTGTCTTCTGCAGTTCAAACTCTGGTTGCACGCGGGCAGGGGCAGGGACGTCATGCAGATAGCATACAGCCGGTTTTCCTGGGCATCCTAATAGCCTTCTGCTTTGCTTTGCCAGTCAGCTTAATTTTTATTAATTTTTCAGACTATATTGTGGCGACGATGACCTTAAATGCATCCGTTCATAATATAGCGGTTGAGTACTTTGATTATCGTACAGCGGCCATGTTGGCAATCGCACTTCACCTCTCGTTCAGAGGGTGGTGGAACGGTACACAAAGACCTGCTACGTACTTCAAGGTCCTTATTTTCACGCATATTTTTAATATTGCGGTGAGCTATTGTTTGATCTTTGGAGTCGCCGGCCTCCCCCTTTTAGGCGCACCGGGTGCAGGTTTGGGAACCGCTCTGGCCCTTTTCGCTGGAGCCATATTAAATGCCTGGTTGGTATACAAAGATGCATATCCTAAAGATTTACTCACCTGGAATAAAAAAACAGCATCACTTAAAAGCCTGTTAAAACTTGCCGTGCCAAATTCACTACAGCAAGTTTTCTTCTCTATCGCTATTTGTGTACTGATGTGGATTATCAGCCAGATTGGCACTGAAGATCAGGCTATTGCTCATGTGCTTATTAACCTTTCCTTGTTTCTGATCTTGCCTGCTGTCGGTTTTGGTGTCGCCGCAACATCCTTAGTTAGTCATGCACTAGGAAAACAACAAACAGAAAAAGCGATGCAATATGGTTGGGATGTCACTGTTGTTGCAACCGCTATAATTTTTTTGCTCAGCCTGCCCTTATGGATTATTCCCGAACAGGTTCTTTCTATTTTCCTGCATTCTGACACAGTCATTACAGCAGCAATTACGCCCTTACAGCTTTCAGCATTGGCTATTACTATGGACGCTGCGGCTATTGTTTTAGCTCAATCGCTTCTTGGAGTTGGCGATAGCAGGAGCGTGTTAGTCATAACCGGTAGCAGCCAATGGCTGTTCTACTTACCGCTAGCCTGGTTTTTTGGTTCATATCTGGGCTTTGGCTTATTGGGAATATGGATTGTTCAGCTTGCTCACAGAACGCTGTCTTCAATGGTTTTCATCTTAATCTGGAAGCAAAAAAACTGGCTGCGAATAAAAATCTAGTACTTTCAAGCTAGATTGCCCGTGTTCTTCTTGGTATTTTGTAGAGAGCCTTCAACACAGGGAACGGGTAATTGGAACAATCTCTGGTCTTCTCTTTCTTCCTTATTTTCACTGGGGCAGCCGCTGTAGCTTCAGTAGCCTTGTATACCCGCCAACCACTGCTTGTGTCATATATCTTACTTGGCGCGGTTCTTGGCCCCTATGGCATGAGTATGGTGTCTGATACTCAACTGCTATCTGATATTTCCCATATAGGCATTATATTTCTGCTCTTCCTGCTTGGTTTGGACATGCAGCCCTCCCACCTTTTACATATGCTAAAAAAGGCCACCTTAGTCGCGATAGGAAGCTCTATCCTGTTCTTTATAATGGGTTATAGCGTGGGTTATCTATTTGGCTACACTCAAACAGAGAATATGATTATTGGTATCGCAGTCATGTTCTCCAGCACCATCATAGGCATAAAACTTTTACCGACTACCGTGTTACATCACCGGCATACAGGTGAATTAGTGGTGGGTTTATTACTGCTGCAGGATGTTATCGCTATTCTGGTGCTTTTATTCCTCTACAGTGGATCCAATGGCACACAATCCCACAGCGATGCTATGGCTCAATTTGCAACAACACTCGCAGCTCTCCCTTTGATGATCGCTGGGGCGTTTATCTTTGTTAAATATATTCTCCTGAAACTGATCCAAAAATTTGACCGATTCCATGAATACATTTTTCTATTAGCAATAGGTTGGTGCCTTGGCCTGGCTGAAATTGCCAGCCTTGCGGGCTTGTCAGCGGAGATTGGAGCATTTGTCGCCGGGGTTACGGTTGCCACAAGCCCTATTTCTCAATACATCGCGACCAGCTTGAAGCCCCTCAGAGATTTTTTCCTGATTCTGTTCTTCTTCTCTATAGGCGCAAGTTTTAATCTTGAATTAGTTGGTTTGATAGCAGTGCCAGCAACAATTCTTGCACTGTTGGTATTGGGTCTAAAACCCGTCATTTTCCGGTTTCTGCTCAGCCGTATCAGTGAATCACCTCAACTTGGCTGGGAAGTGGGCTTCAGACTGGGACAGATCAGTGAATTTTCGTTATTGATTGCATACATTGCAGCGGGCGCTGCAATGATTGGAGAGGAAGCATCACACGTCATTCAGGCCACAGCGATTCTGACCTTCCTGTTATCAAGCTACGTGGTGATCTTTAACTTCCCCTCACCTATTGCTGTATCGGATAAATTGCGACGGGATTAATTAAATCAGGCAAACAATTCTATCTTTCTTTCTGACCAAAGCTTTTTGGCTTTTTCCAGTAAGCTAAGGTTATCTCCGGCATCTCCCATCAACCTTAAAGTAACAGCAAGTGTTGAGACGATCGCTTGATACCCATATTCATGCTGAGTATCTCCCTTCCACATAGCCAGTAAGGTTTCTGCCGGCAATTCATCCTCTTTTACAAAACGTTTTTCCACGATTCTTGGCCACTCATATTCAGATAAAACGCCATCAATTACCCATTGCAGAAGGCACTCACTATCCGGACGGATCTCAGCTTCACCGCCATCCCCCTTCATAGTCAGATTCCGCTGAATACCCAGCAGCTGAGCAGCTTTCTGATGCATAGGTCCATATGGGGGGTGAAAAACACCATCAATACTGGCTGGTGCATGTGTTGGATTAAGCATACGACAGAGGGTATGAACAGGGGAACGTAAACCTAGAATAGGCCTTAGCTGTATGATCTCACCTAACGGTGGGCAGAACTGATCAACAGACATATATGCAAAGTTGCACCGTTCCAGCTCTTTTGCAGTATTCTGCCAGCGATTACTGGCACTCAGCCCAAACATATCCAGCATATCCTCAACATAAATACGTCCAGGAGTATGACCACGGGAACCATGCATAAAAATTTTATAGCCATGCGATGCCAGACATAACGCTACCAACAAATACCATGTATGACGACGCTTCTTCCCGGCATAAGTGGACCAATCCAGATCGACGTTCAAACTGACATCAGTATCATAGCGACTTCGGACTGCATCCGCGAAACCTGCAAGCTCTTCTGGAGCTTCCTCTTTCACACGCAACAGCATCAGAAATGCACCCAACTGTTCAGGCCGGACTTTATCATCAAGAATCATGCCCATCGCTTGTTCAGCTTCCTCGCGAGTAAGAGATCGGGTACCGCTTTTACCTTTCCCTAAAATACGTACAAAAGGGGCAAAATCGTGCTCTTTAGTCATGGATACTCTTACCTGTTGCTCAAGGGATTAATTGTGATGCCAGTTAGGTCTGTATAGTAGTTTAATGAAATCCCCCCCCTTTCAGCTACAGCTAATTTTCAATTTTGACGTTGTACTTTGATGATTTCTGTTAGAATCGCTGCACTTATTCAATGGTGTAAAGATGAAAAGAAAAAACAGCCTTTTTTCCCAAAGGCCCAAGACTAAAACCCCCAAACCCGTCAAAAAAAGTAAAACCGACGACTCTGACTCGGTTACGATCGAGAGATTAAGTCATGAAGGTCGTGGAGTTGCTAAATTAGGTGGTAAAACTCTTTTCATCGAAGGAGCTCTTCCTGGCGAGAGAGTATCGTTCACCATTACACAAAAACATCGCCGCTATGATGAAGCTGTGTGCAATGAAGTTCTGGAAGCCTCTTCTGCCAGAACCAATCCTTTGTGCCAACATTATGGCCAGTGCGGAGGATGTGATCTCCAGCACCTATCTCATGAACAGCAGATTACTACCAAGCAAGAACTGGTAATTGACCAACTGAAGAGGCTTGGCAGTTTTCAACCAGAAAACATCATCACACCGTTAATAAGTCCTGAATGGAACTATCGTAGAAGCTGTAGAATCGGCATAAATCAATTGATGCGTGACGGCAGTGCCATTGTAGGCTTCCGCCGTCGTGGTAGTAATAAACTCACCCCAATACACAATTGCCCTGTCCTCGCAGAACCGCTTAATAATATTATTCAGAAATTACCTGAAATTCTCGAGGCAGAAGATAATTTCAAGACCATTACACACGCAGAATTAAGCCTCGCTGACAATCAGGGAGCTATCACTATAAGAGCGATGAAGCCTCTGACCAGCTCACTGATGAACGCCTTTAAAAGCCTGGCAACAGATAATCATTTCAGTCTGTTTATCGATAACGGCAGTACCTTAGAATCATGCTCTGACAACAATGAACTAATCTATAAAATTGCCAGTACTCAAACTGAAATAAGTTATAAACCTGGCGATTTTATTCAGGTAAATAGCACCGTAAATGAAAAAATGATCAGCCGGGCCATCGAGTGGTTACACTTATCTAAAACAGATCGTATATTGGATCTTTTCTGCGGTATAGGTAATTTTACCTTACCTGTGGCTGCATATGTAGACTCAATAGTGGGTGTTGAGGGTGTCGAGGAAATGGTAGAACGGGCCAACCAAAACGCCATCCGAAATCGACTGACAAACAGCAATTTTTACCGTGCCGATCTGAGTAAAGATATGCGTTCTCTACCGTGGTATAAACAGGGCTTTAATAAAATAATTCTGGACCCTCCACGTGCAGGTGCGCTAGAAATTATTAAACAACTGGATACTCACAATCCGGAAATGATTCTTTATATCTCCTGTAACCCAGCAGCTTTGGCACGTGACGGTTCAGAGTTAGTCAAACAGGGCTACAGAGCCGATAAGTTTTGTGTAATGGATATGTTCCCACATACCTCTCATGTCGAATCTATGATGTTATTTGTTAAGTCCGATGCCTGAAATAATCTACTCAGATGACAGTCTGGTCATTGCCAACAAACCCTGGGATATGCTCTCTGTTCCTGGTAAAGGAGCAGAGAAACAGGACTGCCTCTGGAGAAGAGTGCAACAACAGTTTCCCACTGCCCGAATTGTGCACCGACTAGATTATGCAACTTCAGGCATTATGGTTCTGGCTCTGACACTGGAAGCACAACGTTCTCTTAGTATTGCTTTCCAGAACAGGGAAACACGTAAGCGCTATCAGGCAATAGTAGCTGGGCACGTACAAGAAGATTCCGGAAGTATTGAACTACCTCTACGATGCGATTGGGAAAACCGACCGCTGCAAATTGTAGACTTTGAACAAGGGAAACTGGCTTTGACTCACTGGCGAAAGCTTGAAGACACGCCACTGGGGACCCGGGTTGAATTAACCCCTGTAACCGGTCGTTCTCACCAGCTACGGGTTCATATGCAAGCGATGGGACATCCGATCATTGGAGACCGATTCTACGCTGAACCTAGTCAGGTTGCTGCTTCAAAGCGCCTATTATTACATGCTGAATACCTGGGGTTACCTCACCCATCGACAAATGAGTGGCTGGACTTCCATATCTCTTGCCCGTTTTAAACACGTCAAAGCTATCATTCAATAAACTGTACGAATCAATTTCCCGACTTTAAACCCGGCAATATTTTCAGCAGTCTGAACAATAATTCTCTGGCGTGCTTCATTACTACCCCAAGCAACATGCGGCGTAATTATTAGATTAGGGATTGAAGAGTCTAAAAGAACATTTCCATCTTTAGGTGGCTCAACCGTTAAAACATCTGTTGCAGCACCCGCAATTTCACCCTGCAGTAATGCCTCTGCCAAGTCTCTCTCATTTACTATTCCACCTCGTGCAGCATTAATCAGAAAACAGGATGGTTTCATATGTTTAAACACATCCGTAGTAAACAAGTTTTCAGTCTCATCGGTCAGAGGGCAATGTAAGCTAATCACATCTGCTTGCTGCACGAGCTCCTCAAATAAAACACGACCATCCACAACCTCACCACCGATACGCTGACAAATGATTACTTGCATACCATATGCTTCAGCTATACGCGCAACACCCTGACCAAGGTTGCCGTAACCAATGACGCCTAAGGTCCGCCCCTTAAGCTCAATAATAGGATGATCAAAAAAGCAGAACTGGCCGGATTTTTGCCACTTGCCGGCTGACACATCTTGGCTATAACGCAAAAGGTTAGTATGCAGTGCTAAAATGAGCCCCCAGACATGCTGAACAACAGAATCCACCCCATAAGCAACACAGTTGGATACAGGAATAGATTTCTCAACAGCAGCAACTTTATCAACCACATTCGTGCCAGTAGCAATAACACAAATATATTTAAGTGCCTCTGAAGAAAAGATAGTTTCCCTGTTCAGGGGCGTTTTGTTTGTAATAACAATATCAAAACCATCGATCCTGCTTTTTATCTGATCCTCCGCAGTTAAATCGTAAGTAACCAGTTCATCTAACTGATCACTGATGCTGCTGAGGTCAAATGCTTCCATGCCTTTCAGGTCAAGAATGACTGCTTTCATATATTTACTCCACAACGCAAAAAGGGCCTGACGGCCCTTTTCATTTTAGGATAACTATTACTTATTCGGCAGGTGCTCTTTAACTTCCCAAAGCATCTCTTCAGCGACAATTGCAGGAGCCGAAACACCTTCATTAGTCAACACACTAAGAAAAACGCCAGCACGGGTACGCATCAGTTTCATCTGATATTGACCTGTATGTTCAAATTTACCGGTATTTTCGTTGTAAACCCCTGATTCACCGCTACCAAAAACATAAATCGGCTTGCCAGCAAACCAGATTTTATAACCCTTGGCATTTGCATCATCATCAGGACTGCTCAACTCACCATCAGCCACACTGCCTTTGGCTACAAATCTTTGAGCAGTTTTACCGCTGGTATAACTGATACCGCCCTGGTTTTCTTGCTCAAGACCCAAGGCTGCTGATATGGCACTGGTATCCAATTTTATCTCTTCGCGATCTGAGTGAAGCCACTCAAAGAAGCCCATCTCTTCAACATCTTCGAAAGGCGTTGAAGTAGTGTAGGTCATATACATATAACCCGTGGACCGATCACGCGTACCCACATCCATGTCAGCTTTATCCAGAGCGCTATTCACTTCTACCCAAGCGGTGTCGATATCGGTATCCAACCTCAACACAGGGTTGCCTCGAGAATCACGTCCCAGTTGAGTACCTGAACGCTGCTTGTCCTTAAAGGCAAGCAGTGTCTGAGCATTCCGCTCACCACTTGATTTACCCAGATACCTCAGCATTTCAAACATCATGTCAGATTTATAACTGACATCTCGTGCCTGTGAATCCCAATTGATGCCTGTCACATCTTCATCTGCTGCGAAACGAATATGCTTCATAGCAATAGATGTCCTAGCGCTATCGCCTTCAACTGGTTTCAAGCTGATCTGAAGTTTATCTTTTGTATCACCTGGAATTTCCTGGAATGTCAGGCGTTTTACCCAAGTGTCTATAAAGCTGTATTCTTTAGCCTCCTGCACAATCCACTGAGTTTCCATCAGTGCAGTTCGCGGATCAGACTTACTCAGGCCAATGCCATTAAATTGCCAGAACTCCTGAAGTTTAACCCAGACACTCGCGATACCTTCGTCAACTATAATCAGTTTTTCACCATTCTGGCGTTTCAGACTGACAGACTCACTACCCGCCTCAGCATAGAAGAATTCGGGCCGCGGTACGATGAACTCACCAGTCCTTGCAGTAGCCACTTGGCCAACATCAGGAATGATCAGTGTATCTTCAGTAGTTTTAGCTTGCAGATGGTCAGGAATCTTTAAGCGCTCGCTTTCCTCAGCCAGCTCATAATCCTGACTGCGGTCACGAATGATTCCCTGCTCACCATAGATAGGGTTATCTTCAAGAACACTACAGCCAGATACCAAAATTCCGGCCAAAACCGGTAAAAATAAAATTCGATTCATTATTAAAGGTCGCTTAGATCAGTTCACAGCTTCTCATGGCTTCACGTACAGTTTCATGGTATTCATCAGCAAGTACTGTAAGTGGAAGGCGGATACCATAACCCATCCAGCCCATCTCTGCCATCGCCCATTTAACCGGAATAGGATTTGCTTCAACAAACATACTGTTATGCAAGATCATCAGGCTTTGGTTCAGATTCCGAGCAAGTTTTGCTTCACCTTTCATAGCTAAAGCACATAATTCTGACATTTCAGCAGGAGCAACATTTGCAGTGACTGAGATATTGCCGTGACCGCCAGCAAGCATTAATTCAACTGCGGTTTCATCATCACCAGAATAGATAGCAAAACCTTCAGGGGCTTTAGCAATCAACTCCTTAGCACGATCGATATCACCCGTGGCTTCTTTAACTCCAACAATGTTGTTTACTTCAGCTAAACGCAAAACTGTTTCTGGAAGCATGTCACAAGCTGTACGCCCTGGAACATTGTAAAGAATCTGTGGAATATCCACCGCTTCAGCTACTGCTTTATAGTGCTGATACAAACCCTCTTGAGTAGGTTTGTTGTAATACGGAGTTACTAACAAGCATGCGTCCGCACCCACGCCTTTAGCTTCGGCGGTTAATTCAATTGCTTCAGCCGTTGAGTTTGCTCCTGTACCAGCAATCACAGGAATTTTACCCGCAACACGGTCAACAACACGTTTAATGACCTGACAGTGCTCATCACAGTTAAGTGTTGCAGACTCCCCTGTAGTCCCTACAGCGACAATAGAATCTGTGCCCTTCACCAGATGCATGTCTACCAGTTTGTCGAGACTTTCCCAATCGACATCGCCGTTAGAGTGCATAGGGGTAACAAGAGCAACGCTGCTGCCAGTAATCATCTTTTTCTCCGTGAGATAAATATCAAATTCCAGGTCGATTAATCACTCTGGGAATCTGAGTTTTTCAACAATATCAGTCTACTTTGACCGACCTTATAATCCGAACGATATCTGGTATCGTATAGAGGGACAATATTCTATACGATTTTCCACTTTGTTGAGTAGCTTCATCACTAAGGATTTATTATGAGCAGCGTATCAATTGACAAAAAAGTTCCTTCTTTCACCGCAAAAGCAACGAGTGAACTGATTGTTTCGTCTTCTGAACTATCAGGTAAAAACATTGTTATCTACTTTTACCCTAAAGATAGCACCCCGGGTTGCACCACTGAAGGACAAAATTTCAGAGATTCCATCACAGAGTTTGAAGCTGCAAATACTGTAATTTTCGGAGTTTCCCGAGATAGCCTCAAAGCACACGAAAATTTCAAAGCCAAACAGTCTTTTCCATTTGAATTGATCAGTGATCCCGAGGAAGAGTTATGTAAGTTGTTTGATGTGATAAAACTTAAGAAAAACTACGGGCGTGAATATATGGGAATTGAACGCTCTACATTTTTAATTGATGCTGAAGGCGTACTTAAAAAAGAATGGCGTGGCGTTAAAGTTAAAGGTCACGTCGAAGAAGTACTTGGCGCAGCTCAGGCACTTTAAAAGAGAAACACAAAATGACTGAGAGCAGTTAAGTACTGCTCTCTTCCATGACCACCTGTTTTGCTTTCGGCCAGGCACTGACTATCGCCTTAAATAGCGTCGCCAGCGGAATTGCAAAAAACAGCCCCCAGAATCCCCACAAGCCACCGAAAACTAATACCGCTACAATGATTGCTACAGGGTGGAGATTAACAGCCTCAGAAAAAAGCAGGGGCACCAAAACATTGCCATCCAACGCCTGAATAATCGCATAAGCAATCATCAGATACATAAAGTCTCCACTCCATCCCCATTGGAAAAAACCAATAAGAGCCACCGGTAAAGTAACCAATGCAGCACCGATATAAGGAATTAGCACAGATAAGCCAACCAGTATCCCCAATAATGCAGCGTAATTGATTCCCAAGAAGAAAAAGGTAATGTAAGTCACGACACCAACCACAATAATTTCTATGGCCTTGCCACGAATGTAATTCGCTATCTGATCATCCATTTCATTCCATACTTGCGTCATCATATCCCGCTTCTCAGGTAGAAATGAGACCCACCAACTGGTGATCGAGCCCCCATCTTTAAGAAAAAAGAACACAAGTATTGGAACAAGTACCAGATAAATAAGCAGAGCGATAATACTGGTAATCGAATTCAGAGAGAAAGTAACAAGCAATTGCCCCATCTTTGAAAGCTCTGTTGCAGCAAGATCAATTAACTCGAGCACACGCTCTTCAGATATAAATTCTGGGTACTGCTGAGGTAATAACAGAAGTACAGACTGAATTTCTGACATAATCCCCGGCAATTCATTAAACAGGTTAACACTCTG
Source organism: Neptuniibacter sp. (assembly GCA_050633605.1). Taxonomy (GTDB): domain Bacteria; phylum Pseudomonadota; class Gammaproteobacteria; order Pseudomonadales; family Balneatricaceae; genus Neptuniibacter. The sequence goes on from JBOEGV010000056.1 coordinate 28,556, forward strand.
CTTCCATGCCAGAGGCATTACGATCAGTATCAGTGATGCAAGGCCACCAACAAATGCGAGGAACATGAGAATCACGGATAAAAGATGAGGAATGTTGAGCTGCCTTAAACGGTTCACCCCACCCTGCATTAAAAAAGCCAGGATAATTCCCGCAAATACTGGTGCTAAAGCTTTGCCAAGAGTCAGAATAATGACCAGAGCACCGGCTAAGAGAACAAACAGCAACAGTGCTTCTTCATCAGAGAAATAACGATCAATCCATTTACTGAATATTTTGCGCATTTTTATCCTTGCTCAGCCCCGTCTGATCAAATAGACATAGGGCTCCTGTTCGGTGAACGATTGTAACAATTCGTGGTCAGATTGATCTGTATATGCCTTAAAATCACGAATAGAACCGCTGTCTGTAGCTATGACCTTTAACACTTGCCCTACCTGCATTTTATTTAATGACTGCTTTGCTTTTAGTAGAGGCAAAGGGCAGCTCAGGCCAGTAACATCAAGTAGATCGTCGTAGGTATGTTGGCGCATTTACGTAACTTAACTGATTCTTTAATTGCTGTTATTGCTTTTGTTCAGCACTATATAACATAACCATTTGCTTTAGTACGGGCTTTTTTGGATATAACTATGCAACTTTCAAAATCAGCGATCGGCTTTTTGATCGCTCTGCTCTTTTCTTCCATACCGATAAAGGCAGATACAGAACTCCCAGATATTGGTGGGAGTGGATATAGCATTATCACGTTACAGCAGGAATACAATCTTGGTAGAGCGTGGGCTCGCCTACTTCGTGGGCAAGCCCGTATTTACGAGGATGCTCTGGTCAGCCAGTATATTGAAGATTTAACCTGGAGCCTTGTTTCTCACAGTCAGCTTCAGGATCGCCGCTTAGAAATTGTCGTTCTGGATAATCCAACAATCAATGCTTTTGCCGCACCCGGAGGTATCATTGGAGTCCATTCCGGTTTAATTCTCACATCGAAATCAGAAGGCCAACTGGCCTCGGTCTTGGCCCACGAACTTGCACACCTCAGTCAACGTCATTTTGCTGCCCAGTTAGAAGAGCAACGAAGGAATAAGCCCTTTTTTCTGGCGAGTCTGTTAGGTAGCATTCTTATCGCAGCAGCTGATCCGGAGGCAGGTGTAGCTGCAATACAATCTTCAATGGCGGCTTCAGTTTCATCAAAGCTGTCGTTCAGCAGACAGAATGAGAGAGAAGCAGACTATATCGGTATGCAGACGCTGACCTCAGCGGGCTATTCACCTTTCTCAATGTCCGATATGTTCAAACAACTACAAGAATCAGCACGGTTCAGCCGAGTTCCTCCTGAGTTCCTTCTGACTCACCCGGTAACTCAGGGACGTATATCGGATGCTCTGAACCGGGCCGAGCAATTTTCTGGAGATGCCAATCGAATAGACTCACTGGATTTCAACCTGATGCGGTTCCGAGTCCAGGCAAATTACGCTAAAGACAAAAGTCAGTTATTACATAAATACCAAGCACTCCAGACAAAAGAAATAACTGACGAACTCAGTTATGCAATTGCCTATACCGCTATAAAAGATAGAAAATTTGAAATAGCCCGGCAGGAAATTGCTCGTTTTTCAGAAAAATTTGAACAAACATTAAGTGCACGCCTACTTAAAGCAGAGTTGGCGGCAGCAGAAGAAAGCTTTCCAGACGCTATTGAACAACTAAAGCGGTTAAACTTACTTTACCCGGGAAATCATGCCATCAGTTATCTGACGGCAGAAGCTTACCTTCGTCTAAACCAGCCAGACCAAGCATCAAAGGTTTACAGAAAATTAATTGAGAACCAGCCAAATGACAGTCGAGCATGGTATCTACTGGCTGAATCCTATGGATTAGAAGGTGACATTCTTGGAGTGCATGAAGCACGAATAGAGTACTTTTTACTCACTGCGAATGTTGACCGCGCTTTGTCTCAGATTGAGTACGCACTCAAAGATCCAAAGCTAAGCGAACAAGAGAAAGCAGGATTTGAACAACGCAAGAAGGATGCCCAGGTCATTCGAAAGTCACTTGATTTCAAATACTGAAATCTTAACAGCCCGCTATAACAGGCTGTTTCATACTAATTTTTGAGGTTCGCTGAGAAATCCAGCATTCGCTGCAATGGTTTTCGTGCCGCTGTAACCAGAGATTCATCAACATGAATTTCATCTTGCCCTGTCTCTAATGCATGCAACACACTTTCCAGACCATTCATAGCCATCCAAGGACAATGAGCGCAACTTCTACAAGTCGCACCTGAACCACCAGTGGGAGCCTCAATAAATTCTTTTCCTGGAGCCGCTTGTTGCATTTTGTAGAAAATAGCTTTGTCAGTTGCCACAATAAATTGCTTATTTGGCAGTTCCTTCGCGGCCTTAATAATCTGGGTTGTTGACCCAACCGCATCAGCTATGTCCACTACCGATGCAGGTGATTCAGGGTGAACCAGTACTGCTGCATCAGGGTAGACCTTTTTCAATTCCAGGATGCCCTTAGCCTTAAACTCTTCATGCACAATGCAGGCACCATCCCACATCAGCATTTCGACACCGGTTTCACGTCTTACATAGTCACCCAGATGTTTATCCGGGGCCCAGATTATCTTCTTGCCCTGCTCCGCAAGATGTTCAGCAACCTGAAGAGCAATGCTTGAAGTTACAACCCAGTCTGCACGCGCTTTAACTGCCGCAGAAGTATTGGCATAAACAACGACTTCATGATCAGGGTGAGCATCACAGAAGGCTGAAAACTCATCAATTGGGCAGCCAATATCCAGAGAGCAGGTTGCCTCAATAGTCGGCATTAACACTCTTTTTTCCGGTGTTAGAATTTTTGCTGTTTCACCCATAAACTTAACTCCGGCCACTACCAAAGTGCTGGCCGAATGAGCATTGCCAAAACGTGCCATTTCCAAGGAATCAGATACACAGCCACCCGTTTCATCTGCCAGTTGCTGTAACACTGCGGACGTATAATAGTGTGCGACCAGACACGCATCCTTTTCTTGCAACAGGCGTTTAATTCTCTGTTTATAGTCTTCAACCTGTTCTAACGTCATATCCAGAGGCAGGTGCTCTTTAGCAAAATGCTCCTGAACTAGAATACGATCTGAAATGTCCTGTTGGCTAAGCATGTAATGTTTATCTCATCTTTTCTTCAAGTGCTGCCAGTCACTCACTATCAATTAGGCAGTATAGATATCTGGATTACCAGATAAGAAGGCCGCGGATTATACCATAGTGTTACACATCAGTAAGATGTAGCAGTAGTAGCTTTACTCTACAGCAAATCAAAAATATGTTGCCCAACTTACTGATAACGAGTGGGGTCAGAAATACCTGCGTTGACAAAGCCCTGAGTCCTTAATCGGCAACTATCACAGTGTCCACAAGCACGCCCCTGCTGGTCTGCCTGATAACATGAAACGGTGAGACTATAGTCAACTCCCAGACGCGTGCCAACCTGAATAATCTGCTCTTTTGTCAGATCAATTAACGGAGTCTCTATTTTAATAGGCTGCCCTTGGACCCCTCTTTTGGTGGCTAGGTTAGCCATATGTTCAAATGCTGCGATATATTCCGGGCGACAGTCTGGATAACCTGAATAATCAACTGCATTTACACCAATAAATATTGCGTCTGCTTCCAGAACTTCAGCCCAACCAAGAGCAAGTGACATAAATACGGTATTTCTTGCGGGGACATAAGTTACCGGAATTTCTTCCGTTTCCTCTTCAGGTACATCAATACTATGATCCGTCAGCGCTGAGCCACCGTAATCTTCAAGATGTAAACGAATTACTCTGTGTTCAACAGCCCCAGTCTGTTTTGCTATCTCCTTGGCAGCTTTTAGTTCTGTCAAAGAACGTTGGCCATAATCAAAACTAAGGACATAACATTGGTATTTTTTTTCGATAGCGATAGCTAAAGCTGTAGCTGAGTCCAGACCACCGGACAGCAATACCACAGCTTTTTTAGAAGCAGAGGCTGACATGATTTTTCCAAAAATTACTGAGCGCGCTTAAACTCTGTAGCTAACTTCACAGCAGCAGAGTCAGGGTATTGATTTAAGACCATATCCAGATACTCTCTGGATTTCTGTTTATCGCCCAACTGATCGTAAACAACTCCCAGTTTATAAGCTGCATCAGGAGCTTTACTGTGTTTAGGGAACTTAGTTATCACATTTACGAAAGGTTCACGCGCCTGTTCCGGTTTTTGCTCAGCGAGATATATTTCACCCAACCAGTAGTAAGCATTTGGCAAACGCGCACTTTGAGGATAAGCAATAATGAACGATTTGAATGCCGCCGTAGCTTTTTGATAATCCCTTTGTAATACCAGACCAAAAGCATCTCGATAGGCCTTGGAATCATTTAAACCAGCGGCAGGCAGAGCAGAGGCAGTATTAGGTTTACCGCTCGTAGCAACAGGAGGTGTTGCCTGGGTTTCAACCTTAATCTTATCAACTACAGGCGAGCTCGATAGAGTATTTAACCTCCGATCAAGATCCCGATAACGATCAAGCTGCTGACCTTCCATCTGCTTAAGTTGGTAACCCTGCTGTTCAAGCTGACCACGCAGAGTCCTAACCTCATCCTGTAGTTGTTGAACAAGCATCAACAACTCACTACTGCTGGATGAAGCATTATTGTATTGGATACGTGAAGGTACAGTAGCATTACTGTCCACACCTAATTCAATGACAGGAACATCTTCAGCCACAGCATTGGCGCTAAGAATAAGCGCCAATGCTGCAACTGTATTTTTTGCAGAAGAAACCATCACAAATTAACGAGCTACGTACTTAAGCTCAACGCGTCGGTTTTGACTCCAGCTTGGCTCATCGTGACCTAACATAGCCGGTTTTTCTTCACCAAAGCTAACAGTCTCAACCTGAGCTGCAGACACTCCATTCACCTGAAGGAAACGAGAAACTGCTTTTGCACGACGTTCACCCAGAGCCATGTTGTACTCACGAGTACCACGCTCATCAGCGTGACCTTCAAGAACAACCTGAGCAGTTGGATTATTAGCCAGATACATAGCGTGTTTTTCAAGATCAGCAAAACCTGCTGATTTTACAACGGCTCTATCAAAGTCAAAATAGAAAACTGTCTGCAGATTTGCTACATCAGCGTAGGTAACGGAAACGCCAGAATCAACGTTAACGGCCTGTGCTGAACTGTCAGTACCGGTAGTCGTAGTTGAACCTGTATCAGTAGAAGAACCTGATGTACTACAACCAGCCACCCATGCTACTGACAAAGCCAGTGCAACTGCTTTTGTTACGTTAGAAGCTCGCATTGATTACTCCTGTTATTGTCGAATTTTCGACAAAAATATTATTTAGTTAAGCCGCCATGACCAAAACTGGTCATAAGTTAATGTTTCTATGATTTTATTTCAAGTAGGGACTCCATGCAGGCTCTCTCACATCCCCACTTGCAGATGGCAAAATAAACCTAACATTACCGTCCAATGTTACTCCCCCCAATACACCACGCACACCTTTTTGTGTTGCATACAGGATAATACTGCCATTTGGAGCAATGGTTGGAGATTCATCCAGATATGTATCGGTCAGAATATCCAAACGTCCAGTTTTTAAATCCTGAACAGCAATATGGAAAACATTATCTGATCCTCGGTGAACCATCGCCAGGAAACGTCCATCCTGCGTCAGACGTGCTCTGGCATTATAGTTACCTTCGTAAGTGACACGCTCAAGTTTACGAGAAGGTAGATGGATTTTATATATCTGAGGCTGCCCACCTCGGTCAGACGTAAACACAAGTGACTGACCATCAGGAGACCAACTAGGCTCCGTATCAATACCATAGTGGTGCGTAATACGTGTCAGATTGTAGGATCGAAGATCCAATACATACACTTCTGGATTCCCGTCTTTAGAGAGGACCAAAGCCAAACGGTTACCATCTGGAGACCATGCAGGAGCTCCGTTGAGACCAGGGAACGATTGCAATTTCTGGCGTTTGCCTGTCGCCAGATACTGGATATAAATGGCAGGTTTACCACTTTCAAAGGATACATAAGCCAGTTTTGTTGCATCTTTAGACCAGGAAGGAGACATGATTGGCTCTTTCCTTTCCAGAATAGTAATAGGGTTATAGCCATCGGAGTCAGCCATTTTTAAACGAAATATGCCTTTACCATTGCCCTGCTGATTCGCAGTCACGTAGACAATTCGCGTGGAGAACGCACCACGAATACCGGTAAGTTTTTCGTAAACTTCATCAGCAATATAATGCGCAATGCTACGCAGTTTATTTTTGCTGCCTACGGCGTTTCCGTTCAGCAGTTTTGTTGCTCGGACAACATCATATAATTCGAATTCGACTTTCAACTGGTTGCCAGGCATAGGGATCTGACGACCAATCAACAAATAATCTTGCTTACTCGCTCTCCAATCACGGTAAAAAACCTGAGCCTCATGAGTAGGGAAGCTCAGCATATTTTTACGATCCATCATCGAAAAAATACCAGTACGGCTGAGGTCAGCAGAAACTATTTCAGCAATATCTTCTGTCAGGGCGTAATTACCACTCCATTCAAACGGTACAACAGCTACAGGAGTTGGCTCGTCAACACCTTGAGTAATCTCAATCGCCAGGTCGCTTTCTACTGCCCAAGCCCCAACAGAGAAACTACAAATTAGGAAAACGAAAAAAAACTTTAAATTCTTACTCACTTTATCTCTCCACCCCGATTAGCATTTAGGCTTGTCTAATTTCTTAAATCTTCAGGTCTGAACCGCAAAATTCGCTTGCGAAAATACCGATCAAAGAGAACAGGATCCATCTCTTGTAACTTTTCAAATACACCCACTCGATCAATGGCCCGAAGAGCATCATTATCAAACCTAGAGTCACCACTGGACTTGGTTACCTGACGGTCATTTACCCTGCCTGAAGCCAAGAGATAAATTGTTACCTCTACCATCATTCCATTACGGGCTGAAGGCGACCTCCTCCAGTTACGAGTAATTAAGTCAACAATGTAATCTTCATACCCCATAGCAGCTGCGCGTTCCTCTTCAGCTTGCAATGCTGCTTGCTCTGCAGCCATTGCTTTTTCCAGTGCCTGATTCTGGGCTCGCTGCGTTTCAGCCTGAGCTTTGGCATTTTGCTCTGCTTCTAAACGGCGTTTTACTTCGGCCAGGCGCTTAGCTTTGGCCGCTTCAGCTTTACGTTGTTTATCGGCCTCTGCTTTTTTCTTTTTTTCTGCAGTCGCTTTTTTCCGGGCAATTTCTTTCTGTTTCTTAATTTCAGCCTGACGCTTTTTCTCAGCCGCCGCTTTGTTCTTATTCGCTATTTCCTGTTGGCGCTTTTTCTCAGCCGCCTTCTTCTTAACCTGTTCCTGCTTCCGTTTCTTTTCGGCTACTTTACGCTTTTCTTCAGTGGCTTTTCTTTTTGCGTCGGCAATGCGTTTCTTTTCTGCCTCAGCCTTACGCAACTGTTCAGCTTTCTTTCTGGCCTTCGCCTCCGAAGCGGATTTTTTCAGAGCTTTCTGAGTTTTCAGATCAACAATTTGCGCCTGCACATGGCGCGGTACCTTGCGGGTAACATCCTCATGTTCAAACCAGCTCTGTGCCAACAAAGCGACCACTATTGCATGCAGAACAACGGCTAGTAGCGTAGGTATGACGTAACTTCCTGAACGTAGCATTCAGCCCTACTCTGTCACTAGACCAACACTTGGTGCGCCTGCTTCTTGAAGCAGAACCATCAGGTGGACGACCTTATCGTAATTAACATTTTTATCGCCACGTACCAGCAACATCTTTTCTGGGTTTGCAGCTAATACTTTCCGTACTCTCTCACCTACCACCTCTGCAGTTACCGCCTCCTCAGGATCACCTCCAATATCAATGTAATACTGTCCTTTAACATCCACTGTGACAATGACAGGCTCATTATCCTTATCATCAACAGGTTCAGCAGAAGCTTTAGGCAACTCTACATTTACTCCTTGAGTCAACATAGGTGCAGTGATCATAAAAATAACCAGCAATACCATCATGACATCAATATAAGGAACAACATTAATGTCAGAATTAAGCTTACGTTTCTTTTTGTGGCGCCTGATCATCAGATATTCACCTCAGGATCAGTGAGATGCAGAGTGCATACGACGATGCAGGATAGATGAAAATTCATCTGCAAAAGTTTCATAATTGCCTAATAAATACTCAACTTTCGAGGAATAGCGGTTATAAGCTATTACTGCGGGGATTGCAGCAAAGAGACCGATAGCGGTAGCGATCAAAGCCTCGGAGATACCCGGTGCAACAGATGCAAGAGTCGCCTGGTGTACATTCGCCAACCCGCGAAACGAGTTCATAATGCCCCATACCGTCCCAAAAAGACCAACATAAGGACTGGTTGAACCGACAGTTGCAAGAAATGGCAAATGGGTTTCTAATTTATCTTCTTCACGGGCAAGAGCAACGCGCATGCTGCGTTGAATCGCGTCCATAACAGCATCAGGATCGTAACCTGCTTGCTGAGTCATTCTTGAATATTCTTTGATACCAGCACGGAAGATATTTTCAGCACCACAATCCAGATTTGGAGTGTGATTTATATCTCTGAATAACTGACCAAGATCAACTCCTGACCAAAACCTGTCTTCGAATTTTCGCAGGTTTTTACGAGCTTTGGTAAGCACAAAATGACGCTGAAAAATCATGACCCAAGAAAGCACTGATGCCAGCAGTAATAAAACCATTACTAATTGCACAACTAGACTTGCATTAGCAACCAGGCTCCAGATCGACATCTTTTCACCCACAGAACGTACCCTCAAGCAGAACTTTAGAAAATTATCAGGAATATGATCATAAAGAAGCTAAGAAGTTCAGATCAAATCCACACAAAAAAAAGAAGCGTCAACAATAACAGCCGAGAGGATTAATACAAGCGAACCTGCGAATAAGTGCAACACGCCCATACACACTGCAAGCACAGCTTTCAAAGCAATTTGGGATCAATACAGAAAGAGCATGGAAGCGTGTGAAAGATTGCGGACATTATGAGGTCTCATAAAAACCGATAACACATCGCTCAAGTTAAAATGACGCCCTATTTCCCAGACGCTAGACTAAGCTTTCATTTTGTCGGAAAGCTTGAAAATATCTCTAACACAGTCCCCTTCCAAGTATAAGACTGCAAAAAAGTTCGACCGGCTCTCAGACTTCCAAGAAAAACCGGCCAGGTAGGCCGGTGAAACAGTTACTGAAAAAGAAGGAAAAACTAATCAGGCACTTTGCTGCAATACCGATTCATGAACAGACTGACAACGTATGCAACGTGCCGCAGTAGGGCAGGCTTTTAGACGACTCAGTTCAATTTCTTCACCGCAATCGGTACAAATACCAAAATCACCTGATTCAATACGCTTAAGAGCAGAGATACACTCCGCCAATTCTTCACTATGATGAGCAAGAGTGCCCATATTCATCATAAGTTCAATAGAAGCCTCTGCATCATCACCAACATCGTGTACATGCACACCTGCTTCATCAGATTTATATTTGTTAGAAACGTCTTCAGCTACTTCTTCTTGCAACTGCTCCAGAAGTCTCTGTAATTCCTGCTTGAAAGCAGACACTTCAGAAATGCTCAGACTCACCGTCATGGAATTACCCGTTATTTTATTATCAGAGTTACGGGCATATTAGACGGCAATTCTAAGTTTGTGTTTTGATCAGGATCAGTAAGGGGAAAAAAACCTATTAATTTTAGGGTTTATTGTTCTACGTCAGGTTTATTAATACCAAAGTGGCGATATGCATGATCTGTGACTACCCTTCCACGCGGGGTTCGCATAACATAACCTTGCTGTATCAGATACGGTTCCAGAACGTCCTCAATGGTATCCCTTTCCTCACTAATCGCAGCAGCCAGACTCTCCACCCCTACAGGTCCACCACCAAATTTTTCAATCATTGTTAACAACATGCGTCGATCCAGGTGATCAAAACCATGATGATCAACATTCAGCATATTCAAGGCAAGATCAGCAATATCATCATTGATCATGCCGTCACCTTTAACTTCTGCATAATCACGGGCCCGGCGTAAAAGACGATTAGCAATACGCGGAGTTCCACGGGAACGCTTGGCAACCTCTCGAGCACCATGTTCATCAATTTGTGTACCGGACAGGTTTGCAGAACGGGAAACAATTGAGGTCAGGTCATCAACATTATAAAACTCAAGACGTTGAACAATGCCGAAACGGTCATGTAAAGGTGAAGTCAGCAGACCGGCACGGGTCGTTGCTCCCACCAGAGTAAAAGGCGGCAGTTCCAGCTTGATTGAACGTGCGGCAGGTCCTTCACCTATCATAATATCCAGCTGATAGTCTTCCATTGCTGGGTAAAGCACTTCTTCCACATTTGGGCTCAGACGATGGATCTCATCAATAAACAGAACATCATTGGGCTCAAGATTGGTGAGCAAAGCTGCCAGGTCACCCGCCTTCTCCAGCACTGGACCGGATGTAGTTTTAATCTCCGACCCCATCTCATTGGCGATAATATTTGCCAATGTAGTTTTACCTAAACCAGGTGGACCAAATATCAGCGTATGATCGAGGGCTTCAGTACGCATTTTTGCAGCCTGAATGAATATCTCCATCTGCTCACGAACAACCGGCTGCCCCACATAATCATCCAGTGATTTCGGGCGAATTGCCCTATCCTGCGCTTCTTCAACCGGACTGCTTTGTGGACTTATAAATCGATCTGCTTCAATCATTCTGTTTACCCAACCATTGACCGCAAGGCTACACGGATCAATTCTTCGCTACTTGCATCAGAACCGGCTGTTTTATGCGCCTGAGCGATCGCTTTTGTTGCCTGAACCGGTTTATAACCCAGTGCAACTAGCGCACTTTCAGCTTCTGCACGATTATCAACTGCTGGCTCCATAGAAGCCATATCCGGCCCATCCGCAGCAGAAAGATTGAAATCCGATGCAGGCTCAAGTCCCAATGCCTTGATTTTATCTTTCATCTCAACAATTAGGCGCTCGGCAGTTTTCTTACCTACTCCCGGCAGCTTCACCAGAGTCGCCGTATCACCATCATTTACACAACGAACAAATTCCGCAGTAGAAATACCAGACAATATAGTGATGGCTAGTTTAGGCCCTACTCCATTGGCTTTGATCAGAGTGCGAAACAGTGAGCGCTCCTCACGATCATAAAATCCATAAAGCAGCTGAGCATCTTCACGAACCACAAAATGGGTAAACAGTGTTATTTGTTGACCTGCTTCCGGCAGTCGATAAAAGGTATTCATCGAGGCTTCAACCTCGTATCCGACACCATTTACATCAATGACCAACTGGGGTGGTTGCTTCTCAATGAGTTCGCCTTTTAATCGACCAATCACTTATCATTTTCCTTATTAATCTTTTCCAGTTTATGTCCGGCCACTATAAATTCCGGTAATCGGAGATCAGCAAACATCGCAGCCATTCTCAGTAAAAAAATTATCGACATCGAAACCAGAGCCAGAATCTGCCCCGGCATATAAGGTTCTAATACCAGATAAAAAACCGCACCAACCAGAGCACAGGTAGCGTATAACTCTGCGTTTCGCTGTAAAATAAGCGGTATCTGACCTGTGAATAGGTCACGAATCATGCCACCCGCACAACCAGTGATGACGGCCATCATCACAACAATCAGAGGAGGCAAACCCAAAGACATCGCTTTTTCTCCACCAAGAATGGCAAACAGAGCCAGCCCCATAGCATCAAGAACTAACAACAACCTTCGTGGATACTGAATATATCGACTAACAAAAAAAGTGACTACTGCAAACACAATTGCCGTCCACAGAAATGCAGTATCGGCTATCCATACCACCGGATGAATATCCAATGTGATATCACGAATGGTTCCCCCTCCCAGAGAGGTTACAATCGCAAGCACCACCACACCCAGGATATCGAGGCGTTTACCTTCTGCGGCCAGGGCTCCTGCAGTAGCAAATACTGCAACGCCGACCAGTTCGGCAATGTAGATGAAGTCCGCATAACTCATATCAGTCATGGTATTTTTTGCCCCCTCCAGGTTGCGTTACGGGAAGACATTGATCCAGCCGTTTTAATTAAACTATTACGGGTATGGGCATGACAGAGAGCAATTGCCAAAGCATCAGCGGCATCCGCCTGCGGCAATCCTGGTAATTTAAGAATATGAGCAACCATGTGTTGAACCTGGCTTTTATCCGCTGAGCCTTTACCCACCACCGACTGCTTTACTTTACGGGCAGCATATTCATACACGGGCAGATCAGCATTAGTACCTGCAACAATAGCCACCCCCCGCGCCTGCCCAAGTTTCAGTGCAGAATCGGCATTTCGAGCCATAAACACCTGTTCAATTGCAAACTCCTGGGGACAGTAACGCTCAATAACCTCTGTCACACCGGCATATACTTGTTGCAGGCGCTCTGGAAGCTCCTGGCCTTTGATGCGGATACAACCACTGGCAATGTATTCGTTCTTACTCCCAACGCAATTAATTACGCCGTAACCGGTTACACGAGAGCCAGGGTCAATTCCTAATATCAGCATTCAACCAACACAAATTACTGTTTATTTATACAGGCAAGCATACAGTAGTCATTAACGATTAAAAAGTATTTATAAACGAAATTATTGCTGCTGAAATAAAGTAGATTCCAGCCAGC